>NZ_JBJZON010000036.1:0-55542 GCF_047200735.1 Pseudonocardia oceanicola | reverse complement strand
CGCCACCCGCTCGAACAGCGCCGCGAGACCCTGACCCCCGCCGACGCACATCGTCTCCAGCCCGTACCGGGCGTCCCGCCGCACCATCTCCCGGCTCAGGGTGGCGAGGATCCGGCCTCCCGTCGCGCCGACCGGGTGGCCGAGCGAGATGCCCGATCCGTTGACGTTGAGCCGGTCGAAGTCCGCCGGGGTGAAGCCCCACTCGCGGGTACAGGCGAGCACCTGTGCCGCGAAGGCCTCGTTGAGCTCGATGAGGTCGACGTCTTTCAGCGCGACCTCCGCCGCATCCAGGGCCTTCTCGACGGTCGGGACCGGGCCGATGCCCATCGTCTTCGGCATGACGCCGCCCACGGCCCACGAGACGAGCCGCACCAAGGGACGCAGGCCGAGCTCCTCGGCCTTCTCCGGCGTGGTGACGAGGCAGACGGCCGCGCCGTCGTTCTGCCCGGAGGCATTGCCGGCAGTGACCGTGGCGTCGGCATCGGTCCTGACGAGGATCGGCCGAAGCCCGGAGAGCACCTCCACCGAGGAGTCCGGTCGGATGTGCTCGTCCGTGTCGACGACGACGTCGCCCTTCCGGCCCCGCACCGTGACCGGGATGATCTCCTCGCGAAACAGACCCGCGGCCTGCGCCGCAGCCGCGCGATGGTGCGAGCGGACCGCGTACTCGTCCTGTTCCTGCCGGGGGATGGAGTAGTCGCGGCGCAGGTTCTCCGCGGTCTCGATCATCCCGCCCGGAACCGGGTGGTTCACCCCGCCCGCGGTCGTGCGACCGCGGGGGAGGGAGTCGTGGAGCATCACGCCGGGGCCCGCCTTGGCTCCCCAGCGCATCGCGGTGCAGTAGAAGGGCGCGTTCGACATGGACTCCGCACCGCCCGCCAGGACGACCTCCGACGCACCGGTCTGCACTTGCAGCGCTGCGTAGAGCACGGCCTGCAGGCCCGATCCGCAGCGTCGGTCGATCTGCAGTCCGCAGACCGTCACCGGGAGGCCCGCGTCGAGCGCGGCGACCCGACCGATCGCCGGCGCGTCCATCGACGGGTAGCAGTTCCCGAGCAGGACGTCGTCGACGACGTCGGGTGCGAGGCCCGTCCGGTGCAGGAGCGCCCGGATCACGGTCGCGGCGAGCTCGTGCGCGGGCACGCTCCGCAGCGACCCGCCGAACCCGCCGACCGGCGTGCGGATCGGCTCGCAGATGACGGCATGACGCATCAAGGGTCCTCCACTCGGTGGTCGGTGGCGGGTCAGAAGACCCGGCGCATCAGCTTCTTCTCGCGCTCGCTGTAGGGCGGGTAGAGCAGGGCCGGGTCCGGCTTCGCGGGCTTGGCCAACACCGACTTGCGGTGGCTGAACGTCTGGAAGCCCCATTCGCCGTGGTAGGTCCCCATGCCGCTGTCCCCGACCCCGCCGAAGGGCAGTTGGGGCGCGAGGCAGTGCATCGCCAGGTGGTTGATCACCACGCCGCCGGAGCTCGTTCGCGCGAGCACGGCCTTCTTCACCGTCGACGACCCGGTGAAGAGGTAGAGCGCCAGCGGCTTGGGCCGCGCGTTCACGAAGTCGATCGCGTCCTCCACCGAGCCGACACTCAGCACCGGGAGGATCGGGCCGAAGATCTCGCCCTCCATGACCGCCGAGTCCGGCTCCGGGTCCACGACGACGGTGGGCTCCAGCGCGGGCGGCTCGGACTGCACACGGCCGCCGAGCGCGATCCTCCCGCCGTGCCCGTCGAGCAGCGAGCCGAGCCGTGCCAGCTGCCGCTCGTTGACGATCGGCTGCAGCTCGGGCTCGCCCTCCTGCATGGCCCCGACAGCCTTCACGATCCGCGACACGAACTCGTCCCGGACCGACTCGGCGACGAGGACGTAGTCCGGGGCGATGCAGGTCTGCCCGGAGTTCAGCAGCTTCACCCAGGCGATCCGTTTGGCCGCGACGTCGAGGTCCGCATCCTCCGCGACGATCACCGGGCTCTTCCCCCCGAGCTCGAGAGTGACCGGCGTGAGGTGCGCCGACGCCGCCTCCATGATCTTCTTCCCGATCTCGGTGCCGCCGGTGAAGAAGGCGTGGTCCAGACCCTGGGCCAGGAGTTCCTGGGTGATCCCGGCGTCTCCCTCGAGCACCGCGACCGCCGTCGGGTCGATGTACTTCGGGAGCAGCTCGGCCAGGGCGCGCGAGGTCGCGGGCGCGTGTTCGGAGGGCTTGACGACGGCAGTGTTCCCCGCCGCCAGCGCGCCGACCAGGGGGCCGAGCGTCAAGTACACCGGGTAGTTCCAGGGCCCGATGATCAGCACCGTCCCGAGCGGCTCGTACTGGTAGAAGCCGCGACCGGGCTTCATGATCATCGACACCGGTGTGCGCCGTCTGCGCATCCACCTCTTGAGATGCTTGCGCGCGAACTTCGCCTCGCCCGCGGTCGAGGCGAAGTCGCCGAACCACGCATCGTGGGCGCTCCGGCCCAGATCGGCCGCCAGCGCAGCGGCCAGCTCCGCCTCGCGCTCGCTCAGCAGGCGCTCGATACCCTCGAGCTGGCGCAGCCGCCACTCGATCGGCCGGGTCCGGCCACTCCGGTAGGTGCTCCGGAGCCGGGCGACAGCCGCCGCCGCGCCCTCCGCCGGAGGAACGGACCCCGCGATCTCCGACCGCGGTGCAGTTGACGTCATCGAAACCCCGCCCTCCTGAAAAACAACCTCGTTGACTTTAATCTATATTAGAGAAAAGGCCGAGGCTGCAGCCGGGGCCCTCGGGCCGACGCTCAGCCGACCGGATTGGTGCCCGGCACGGCACCGTCGAGGTCCACGACCTCCGCCCAGCGGTCCGCGACCTGCTCGATGGTGGGGATCTCGGCGAAGGCCACGCCCTTCGTCTGGAACTGCCGGACCCGGTGTACCTGGCCGCCCCCGGCGACGATCACCGTGCCGGTGTCCTCGCACTCATCCGTCATCAGGTAGCCGACGACCGGCGCGACGTGACCGGGCGCCAGCTTCGCCAGGACCTCGGCGGGCGCGATGTCCTCGGTCATGCGGGTCGCGGCCATGGGCGCGATCGCGTTGGCGCGGATGTTGTACTTCGCTCCCTCGATCGCCAGGGTGTTGATCAGCCCGAGCAGGCCGCCCTTGGCCGCGCCGTAGTTGGCCTGGCCGAAGTTGCCATAGATCCCCGAGGTCGACGTGGCGACGACGACCCGCCCGTGCTTCTGCTCACGGAAGTGCGGCCAGGCCGCGTGCACGACGTAGAAGCCGCCGTAGAGGTGCACCTGCTGCACGGCGTCCCACTCCGCGGCGCTCATCTTGTGGAAAGCCTTGTCGCGCAGAATGCCCGCGTTAGAGACGACGCCGTCGACGCGTCCGAAGGCGTCGAGGGCGGTCTGGACGACGGCCTTCCCGCCCTCCTCCGAGGCGACGCTGTCGTAGTTCGCCACGGCCTCGCCACCCGCAGCGCGGATCTCGTCGACCACGGCATCCGCGGCCGCCGACCCGCTCCCACTCCCGTCCCGGGCACCGCCCAGGTCGTTCACGACGACCTTGGCCCCCGACCGGGCGAGCGTCAGGGAGTACTCCCGCCCGAGGCCGTTGCCCGCGCCGGTGATCGCGACGACGCGACCCTCCACACCAGCCATGTCCTGCTCCTCTCTCAGCGACCCGTGAACCGGGGCGCGCGACGTTCGATGACGGCGGCCAGGCCCTCGCGGGCGTCCGCGGTGCCGGAGAGCTCGGAAACCGTCCGCGACTCCTCCGGCAGTTGGGCCTCGACCCGACCGCCGAGCCCGGTCCACACCAGTCTCTTGGTGGCGCCCTGCGCCCGGTGCGCTCCCGCCGCCAGCTCCTTCGCCAGAGCGAACGCCGCGTCGTGCAGGGACTCGTCCGGCACCACGCGGGTGATCAGGCCGATCTCCAGAGCGTCGGTGGCGCTGAGAGTCGGATTCGTCAGGAAGATCTCCAGTGCCTTCCGCACGCCCACGATCTGGGCGAGCGTCACGGTGGAACCTGCATCCGGCGCCATCGCGACCCGGGTGGCACCCGACATGAACTTCGCCGACTCGGCGGCGATGACGATGTCCGAGGCGCACACCAGGCCGAAGCCGCCGCCGCCCGCGGCGAACCCGTGCACCGCGGCGATCACCGGGGCCTGCAGGTTCAGCAGCGCCGAGGCGCACGACCCCAGCCAGGTGGTGGCCTCGCGCAGATAGTCCGGCAGGTCCTCGCCCTTGCTCGCGAACGTCTTCACGTCCCCGCCCGCGCAGAAGTTGCGTCCCTCACCGGTGATCACCAGGACGGCGAGGTCGGCGCGTCCGTGGGCGACCATGATCGCGTCATGGAGCGCCCGCAGGAACGGCACGTCCATGCCGTTCGACGCCTCGGGTCGGTTGAGCACCAGGTGACCGACACCGTCCTCCAGCGTCAGCAGCACCTGCCCGCTCTCGATCAGCTTCATGACCGTCCCTCTCTGAACCGGGCGATCCCGGCCGCCGCCTTCTCTCCCGCGAGGTGCGCGAGGGTCTCCTCGGTCTCCGCCCGCAGGCCCGCGCCGAGCGGGCCGGGCCGCCGGACCAGCCGCTTGATCCGTGCGAGCGCGTCCCGGTCCTTGCCCAGCAGACGATCAACGACGTCGGTGACCGCAGCGTCGAACCCGTCGGCCGGGGCCGACCGGTAGGCGAGGCCCCACTCGACGGCCTCGGCACCGGAGAGTCTGTCCCCCAACAGGATGTGGCCCAACGCCCGCTGCGTCCCGACGATCCGGGGCAGCCGCTGTGAGCCGCCGCCCCCGGGGATCATGCCGAAGTTGGAGTGGTTGTCCGCCAGCACCGCGTCCTCCCGGACGACCGCGACGTCCACGGACTGGATCAGCTCGAAGCCGCCGGCCATGGCGTAGCCCTCGACGGCGGCCACGACCGGCACCGGCAGCTCCGCGATCAGCTCGCAGGCGCCGATGAACGTCTCGAACAGCGGGCGCAGTGCCTCGGGGCCCTGCTCGCGCAGCCGGGACACCTCGTGGAAGTCCCCACCCGCGCAGAAGTGCCCGCCCGCGCCGCGGATGACGACGACGTCCGCTCGCTCGGCTCCCTCGGCGAGTGCGTCACGCAGCCGCGCGGCCAGCGCCACGGTGATCGCGTTGCGGGCCTCGGGCCGGTTGAGCACGATCCGGGCCACCCGCTCCTCGACGGTGAGCAGCACCGGCTCCGTCACTCGTTGTCCTCCCGCCAGCGGTCCGCGGAGGGGTCCAGCAGCTTCTGCAGGTGCCCCGGCGGCAGCCAGACCAGGGTCTCGAGCTCCAGAGCGTCGAGATAGCGGACCTTGCCGCTGCTCAGGTCCTCGAGGCGGACCCGACGGCTGTTGGCCTCGCCGTCGATGGTCACCCTCACCTCGGCGAACTCGTTGCCGACGACGTCGGCGGGCACGTCGGTCCGTCGGTTCGCCATCAGATCAGGAAGGACAGGCTGGAGATCGCCCGTGCGTTGTCCACCAGGGCGACCTTCTTGTAGGACATCCGCAGCTCGCCGTCGACGATCCGCAACCGGTAGGTGTACCGGCCCGCCCACAGCTCCTTGCCCCGCTCCCGGGACTCCACGAGGACGAAGTTGGCGCCGACCTCGACGTCGCCCTCCCGCTCCCCGAGGAGCTCGACGTTGGACACGACCCGACGCAGCCGGGACCGCGGCTCCTGGGAGAGCCTGCGGCCGGTGTTGAGCTGCTTGATCCGGGTGCGGATCCGGCTGCGGTTGTCATGGATGATCGACATCTGCGTCATCGGGTCGATGTCGTCGGCGTTGGCCGGCACCCAGTACAGGCCGTCGTCCGTCCAGAGCGACTCCCACTCGTCGAAGTGGTGCTCGTCCGCGAGCCGGGCCTCCCGGAAGAGGAACTGCTCGATCGTCCGGATGTCCGGCTCGAGAGCGGTCGTCATCGTCCCGCCTCCATCAGCGCCTGGTAGTGCTTCCAGAACCCGCGCATGCCCGTCTCGTCCGTGGCTCCGCCGACCGTGAGCCCGCGCTCGTCGACCGCTTCGCGCTGGACACCGCGGCGCACGTCGAGCCACTCCGGGCGCAACTCGGCCACGCCGGCCTGGTTGCGCTCGTACATCTCGGTGTCGTCGGCGAGCAGCATGCCCGCAGGCCCGACCGAGCCGATGCACTGCTGCAGCATCCGCCTGTTCATCTCCGGCGCGCCCTTGAACTGGATCGCCGTGACGTGCTGCACCGTGTGGTCCGCGGCGAGCGGCTGGATCGTGAAGAGCTGGATCTCCGCGATGAACAGGTTCGGGAAGATCATCACGTGCGGCGCGCCCTCGACGAGGATCTCCTCGGCGGCGGGGCCGTGCAGCTCCCGCATCTTCCGCGAGTAGTCCGGCACCTTCTCCTCGGTGGTGCCGAACCAGCCCAGCGGCACGCCGAGCCTGCGGAACTCCGGGCGCAGGTCGTTCTCACTGTGCCCGTTGCCCAACGCGCGGGTCACGGCGGTGGACTTCTCGCCGTACAGCGCGCCGATCCCGCTCTGCGCCACGCTGAAGATCGACGCGTGCACGAACTGCGGGTGGTAGCCGTCCGTCTCGTTCTCGGCCAGCAGCTTCCAGTTCGCCTTCGCCTTGTGCTTGAGGAACCCGGCGGTCAGCTCGATCTCGCCCTCCGGGGAGAGGCGCACCAGCCGGTCCAGCTCGCCCTTGGCCTCGCCGAGGTGCTCCTCCAGCGGGATCCCGTCCTCGGCCATGCTGCCGAACACGAAGCCCTGGTAGACGCCCACCCGCGGGACCCGACCGAGCCCGAGGTCGAGCTTGCCGCGGCCCCCGTAGCCCTGGTGGAACGGATAGCCGAGCATCGAGCCGTCGTTGCGGTAGGTCCACCCGTGGTACGGGCAACGGAACGAGCTGGAGTTGCCCGCGTCCGCCTCGCACACGAGGTTGCCCCGGTGCGCGCAGCGATTGAACAGCAGGTGCACCTCACCGTCCGCGGTGCGCGTCATGATGACGTCCTGCGGGCCGATCGACTTGCGCACGTAGTCGTTGGGCTCGGCGATCTCGGAGACGTGCCCGACGTACACCCACGTCGAGTACCAGATCTTCGCGAGCTCGTCGGCGAAGATCTCCGGTGAGGTGTACAGCGAGCCGTGCACCCTCTCGGGCTGGATCAGCTCGTCGTAGCGGATGGGTGGGCGCTCCGCTGCGGTGGTGGTCACGATGGACTCCTCCTCAGGCGTAGAGACGCCCGACGCTCTCGACGACACAGGCCGGCTTCTCCTGGCCCTCGATCTCGAAGGTCGAGGTCACGACGCTCTCGACGAACCCGTCGCCGAGCCGGACGTCCGACAGCACGGCGTGCAGCCGGACCCGCCCCCCGACCGGGACGGGCGCGGGGAAGCGCACCTTGTTCGCCCCGTAGTTGATCCCCATCCGCGCGCCCCGCACCTCGTAGAGCGAGTTCAGCAGGGACGGCAGCAGCGACAGTGTGAGGTAGCCGTGGGCGATGGTCCCGCCGAAGGGACCCGCCTTCGCCTGCTCCGGGTCGGTGTGAATCCACTGGTGGTCATCCGTGGCGTCCGCGAAGCGGTTCACGCGCTCCTGGCCGATCTCGACCCAGTGGCTGGGGCCGAAGGACTCGCCCTTCGCCTGGGCGAACTCCTCCGGGGACTCGAACGTGCGCACTGCTCAGTCCTCGATCCTGATCGCCTCGGTGGGACAGGCGCGAGCGGCCTCCAGCAGCTCCGCACGCTGGGCCTCGGCGGCATCGGACTGGAGCAGCTCCAACGAGCCGTCGTCCTGCACCTCGAAGAACTCGGGGGCGATGGACTCGCAGAGCCCCAGCCCCGTGCACTTGTCGTAGTCGACACACACCCGCATGGCGGGTCTCCTCTCTACAGGTTCAGGGTGCACGGCATGGACTTCACGCCGTCCACGAAGTTGCCGACCAGTTGGACCGGCTCTCCGGTCTGCAGGTCCGGCACACGGTGCAGCAGCTGATGGAAGATCGCCCGCAGCTGCGTCTTGGCGAGGACGTTGCCCATGCAGAAGTGAGGCCCGCCGCCGCCGAACCCGACATGCTGGTTCGGTGTCCGCCGCACGTCGAAGGTGTTCGGCGAGTCGAACACCCGGTCGTCCCGGTTACCCGACGCGTAGTACAGGACGACCCAGTCGCCCTCGTGGATGGTCTGTCCGTGCATCTCGAAGTCCTCGGCCGCCGTGCGCCGGAAGGTCATGACCGGGCTCGCCCAGCGCACGAACTCCTCGATGGCGACACCGATCGTGCCGTCGAAGTCCGCCTGCAGGATCTTCCGCTGGTCCGGGAACTCCGTCAGCGCCTGCATGGTCCGGCTGATGGTGTTCCGCGTGGTGTCGTTGCCGGCGACGGAGAGCAGGACGAAGAAGGCCGCGATGTCCTCGTCCGTGAGCTTCTCCCCGTCGACCTCGGCCTGCACGAGGTTCGTCATGAGGTCGTCGCGCGGGCGGGCACGCCGGTCCTCGGCCAGGTCGATGCCGATGTTGATCAAGGTGATGAGCGAGTCGTTGAGCAGCTCGGCGGGCTCCTTGCCCTGCCGGACGTCCTCGTCCGACCACGAGACCATGCCGTCCGCGGCGTGTGCGGCGGGTTCACGGTGCTCCTCGGGCAGCCCGCACATCTCGTAGATCGTCCACATCGGGAGCTTGCGGGAGACCTGATCGACGAAGTCGCAGTCGCCGACCTCGACGAGCTGGTCGACGATGACGCGCGCCTGGTTCTTGATCTGGTCCTCGATCCGCCGCACCTGCTTGGGAGTAAAGGCGGCACTGACGAGCCTGCGCAGCTGGGTGTGCCGCGGGGCGTCGGTGGCGAGGAAGGACGACGCCGCCTCGAGGATGTCCTCGGGCACGTCCTCCACCATGATCCCCTGCCCGGAGCGGAAGACCTGGGCGTTCTTGCTGACCGCCTGGATGTCCGCGTGCCGGGTGACGGCCCAGAAGCCCGCGCCCTCCTCCTGCGGGAGCATGGACCCCTCGGCGGGCCGCTGCCAGCTCAGCGGACGCTCGTCCCGGAGGATCTTGAGGTTCTGCTCTCGCCCGGCTGGTGTCCGACCCCAGAACTCCAGCGACCCGACGGACACGTCGTCGTAGCCGGGACGGGGGTGCGTCATCGTCGACCTCCTACCTGCCGGTGGTGGAGCGGCACCGGAGTTTTTAACAGCGATTAATCTCAGGCACGATGACACCACGGCGGACTGAGGCCGTCAAGTCGGCACGCGCCACCCACTCGATCTGTTTTAATCACGGTTAGAAGAAGGAGGGGTCACGGTGGATCTCGGACTGCAGGACGCTCGGGTGGTCGTCACCGGCGGGGCGGCCAACATCGGCCGCGGTATCGCGCACGCCTTCGCGCGTGAGGGCTCCCGGGTGCTCGTCGCCGACATCGACGAGGACCGCGCGAAGGGCGTGGCCCACGAGTTGATCGCGGCGGGTGCGGCGGACGCGGCGGCCCTCGGCGTCGACCTCACCGCCGAGGGGGCGGGCGCCGCCGTCGTCGGACGCGTCACCCAGCTGTGGGGCGGGATCGACACACTGGTCAACAACGCGGGCTGGAGCGAGCCGGGCTGGTTCGCCCAGCAGACCGACCGGGCGCTCTGGCGGCGCACGATCGAGGTGAACCTGTTCTCGGCCATCGACTGCACTCAGGCCGCGCTCGAGCCGATGCGCGAGGCGGGCCAGGGCGCGCTGGTGTTCCTGTCCAGCGACTCCGCCTTCGGCGCCGTCCGACAGGGGATCTACGGCAGCACGAAGGCCGGACTGATCTCGTTGGCCCGCACGATCGCCCGCGAGCACGGCAGGCACGGGATCCGCTCCAACGTCGTCGCACCCGGCCTGGTGCTCCCCCCGGCCGACGTGCCGGTGGGCGATCACAGCGTCTGGGCCGCCGGGGTGGACTCGATGTTCACCGCGGAGCAGGTCGACTCGGTGGTCGGCACGCAGGCCCTGCGCCGGGCCACCACCCCCGACGACATCGGCAACGCCGTCGTCTGGCTCTCCTCCGACGTCGCGGCCCGCCAGGTCACCGGCCAGGTCGTGGCCGTCGGCGGCGGATCGTCGATGCCGTGACCACCCGATCCGGGCGCGCAACGGGCCGTACCTCCCGCCGTGGCGATCGCAGCAAGTCGGAGCGGACCCGGGCGCGGATCCTCGATGCGACCGCGGCCGTCCTGGCGCGCAACGGGTACGCCGGGACCCGACTGTCCGACATAGCCGAGCAGGCCGGGGTGCAGGCGCCCGCGATCTACTACTACTACCCGTCCCGGGAACGTCTGGTGGAGGAGGTCGTGATCACCGGTCTCGTCCGCCACCTCCAGCACGTCCGGGACGCGCTGGCGGCCCTGCCCGAGGACACCCCGGCGCTCGACCGGATCGGGTGCGCGGTGGAGGCCCACCTGCAGGTCATCCTGCGGGTGTCGGACTACGCGACGGCCGCCATCCGCAACACCTCGCAGCTCCCGCCGGACATCCGGGCCCGCCAGCTCGACGAGCAGCACCGTTACGGCGACATCTGGCGCGAGCTGCTCGAGGCCGCGCAGGCGGCGGGCGATCTCCACCCCGACCTCGACCTCAGCGCGAGCCGGATGCTGGTGCTGGGCGCCCTGAACTGGGCCTGCGAGTGGTGGAACCCGCGGCAGGGCTCGCTGGCGTCGGTGGTGTCCACGGCCCAGCTGCTGGTGCGACACGGGCTGGCGGGGCCGCCAGCAAGAACACCGACGAGGACATCCGTCACCCCAGCCGCTGCACCGCCAGCGCCGACAGCTTGAACTTCTGCACCTTGCCGGTGGGGGTGAGCGGGAGCTCGCTCCCGTCGATGACCAGTACGTGCTTGGGCACCTTGAAGCGCGCCAGCTTCTCCCGGCAGGCCGCGAGGATCGCGGCGGGGTCCGGTTCGGCGCCGGGCTCCGGGACGATCCAGAGGCAGCCTGCGTCCCCCCAGCGGTCGTCGGGCACGCCCACGGCGTAGGCCTGGGAGACCCCGGGCAGCGGCGTCACCAGCTCCTCGATCTCCTTGGGCATCACCAGCTCACCGCCGCTCTTGTAGAGCTCCTTGCTGCGGCCGGTGATCTGCAGGTACCCGTCCGGTAGCACGCGGCCCAGGTCGCCGGAGTAGACCCACTCGCCGCGCCGGGCCGCCGCTGTCTCCGCCGGCTTCTCCCAGAAGCCCGGCATGTGCGTGGGGCCCCGGGAGATCAGCTCGCCCTCGGCACCCGCGGGCAGCTGCTCACCGGTGAGCGGGTCGGCTGTGCGGTACTCGCAGAGGTGCCCGTCGGCGAGCCCGGCGGGTCCGGACAGTTTGGGCCGTCCCACCGTCATGACGTGCCGCTCGATCGGATCCTCGGGCAGGGTGTGCGTCATGCACCCCCCGGTCTCGGTCATGCCGTAGCCCGTGGTGATCTCGGTGATGCCCAGCTCGTCCCGCACCCGATCCCAGAGCCAGGCGGGCCCGGGCGCCGAGCCCGAGAGGATCGCGAACACCGACGACAGGTCCCGGGTGTGGCGGTCCGGGTGCTCGAGCAGGGCCACCGTCATCGTCGGCACGCAGAGGATCTCGCTCACCCCGTGGCGCGCGATCCCGGCGAAGTAGTCGGCGGCCGAGAACCGCAACCGCGGCACGATCGCGCCACCCACGTACATGGCCGCCACGAGGCCTTCGACATAGCCGAACATGTGGTAGCAGGGCAGGGAGAACAGGATCCGCCTGCCGTCCTCGAACGCCCTGGTGAGGGCCGAGGCGAAGCCGGTCCGCCGGATCGCGTCGTGGGTCACGGTGACGCCCTTGGGCGATCCCGTGGTCCCGGAGGTGTACAGGATGTCGGCCAGGTCGTCCGGAGCCGCGGGGGTGGCCCCGCCGGGGTGGGCGTCCCCGAGCGAGAGGAGGTCCTCCACGGTCCCGGCGCCCGCCCGGGCCGCGATCCCCTCGGTCGGCAGTTGGACGACGTGCCGCAGCTCGGGCAGCTCCGCGGTGGGTCCTCGCTCCCACCCGGGCGCGACGGCGTCGAACATCGCCGGGTAGTCGAGATCCCCGAAGCCGGTCATGCTGATCAGCACGGACACCCGGGACTGCCCGAGGACGTAGGCGAGCTCCTCCGCGCGATAGAGGAAGTTGAACGGCACGGCGATGCCGCCCGCCCGGGCGATCGCGAACTTCAGGGGCGCGAACTCGACGTGGTTGGCCATCAGCAGCCCGACCCGGTCCCCCGGCCGCACCCCCAGCGAGGCGAGCCCGTCCCCGAGCCTCCGGGAGAGGTCGGCCACGTCCCCGTAGGTCAGTACCCGATCGTCGGTCACCACGAATGCGCGCTCGCCGTACCCGGCGGCGCACTCGTCCAGCAGCCCGTCCAGGGTACCGGGTGTCCAGGTCGGCCTGCGGGCCAGCAGAGCGGATCGGCGCTGTTCCGGGGTGGGCGTCATCGCCACTCCTTAATCTTCACTAGATTCGGTGAAACTAGTGGCTCGCTCCGACCACGGCAACGGTCAGTCGCCGGCGGCGACGGCGGCACCCGAGCGGAGCAACGCCTCCACGTCGACACCCGCCTCGCGCAGCACCTCCGCTGTGTCCGCCCCCGGGCGCGGGACGCCTCCAGGGGTCGCGTCGGCGTGTGCGGAGAAACGCGGGGCGAGGCCGGGCTGCAGGATCCCGTCCCGCTCGACGACGCTGCCGCGGGCCGCCACATGGGGGTGCGCGGGAGCCTCGCGCAGCGACAGCACCGGGGCCACACAGGCGTCCGTCCCCTCGAACACCGCGGTCCACTCCGCCCGGGTGCGCCGCGCGAAGGTCTCGGCGAGCAGAGCCCGCAGCGCGGGCCAGCGCGACCGGTCCTGTTGGTCGGCAGGATCGGCGACCTCGCGGGGGATCTCCAACAGACGCAGGAGCTCGGCGTAGAACTTCGGCTCCAACGAGCCGACGGCCATGTACCCGCCGTCCGACGTGGCGTAGACCGCGTAGTACGGCGTGCCGCCGTCGAGCATGTTGACCCCGCGCTCGTCCGTCCACCGGTCCGCCGCCAGCAGGGCGTGGATCGTGGCGAGCAGGTGCGCGGTGCCGTCGACGATGGCGGCGTCGACCACCTGGCCGCGCCCGGTCGCCCGGGCCTCCGTGAGCGCGGCCAGAATGCCGACGACGAGGTAGAGCGACCCGCCGCCGAAGTCGCCGACGAGGTTGAGCGGGACCTGCGGCGGACCATCGGCGGGCCCGATCGCGTGCAGGGCTCCGGTGAGGGCGATGTAGCCGATGTCGTGGCCCGCCGTCGGGGCGAGCGGGCCGTCCTGGCCCCAGCCCGTCATCCGCGCGTACACCAGTGCCGGGTTGCGCCGGGCGAGGTCCTCGGGGCCCAGGCCGAGCCGCTCCGCCACGCCCGGCCGGTAGCCCTCGACCAGGACGTCGGCACGCTCCGCCAGGGCCAGCACCGCCTCGACCGCGCCGGGATCCTTGAGGTCCAGCACGATCGAGCGCTTTCCGCGGTTGTAGACGTCCACGGGCCTGCCGGTCGGCGCCGCCCCCTTGACGGGCCTTTCGATCCGGATGACCTCCGCCCTCATGTCCGCAAGCGCCATGCACGCGAACGGGCCGGGGCCGACCCCCGCGAGCTCCAGCACCGTCACCCCGGCCAGCGGACCCGCCACCGATCCCATCGCAATCCTCCTCGAGTGCACGCCGGCGCCTCATGGCGTCGTCCGACAATGTAATCTATCTTGCGTTAAAAGATGGCCGGGCGGACGGAGACCACCATGCGACGGGCGCTGTACACCGAGGACCACGAGCAGTACCGCGAGACGGTCCGCGAGTTCCTGGCCCGCGAGGTCGAGCCCCACTTCCTGAGTTGGGAGGAGGAGGCGCAGATGGACCGTTCCGTGTTCAAGGCGGCGGCTGCGCAGGGCGTCTATGCCCTCGCCGTCCCCGAGGAGTACGGGGGCGCGGGCGAGACCGACTACCGCTACCGCATGGTGGTCAACGAGGAGATCGCGCGGGTCGGGGCCACCTCCTTCGGGATGACCCTGGGTCTGCAGGACGACCTCGTCCTCGCCTACCTCCTGGACCTCACCACCGAGGAGCAGAAGAAGCGCTGGCTGGCGCCCTTCGCCCAGGGCGAGATGCTCGGTGCGCTGGCGATGACCGAGCCCGGCACCGGCAGTGACCTGCAGGGCATTCGCACCTCCGCGCAGCGAGACGGCGACGGTCCGAACGCGGACTGGATCCTCAACGGCCAGAAGACCTTCATCTCCAGCGCCATGAGCGCGGACTTCGTCATCGTGGCGGTACGCACCGACCCCGGAGCCGGATCGCGCGGGTTCAGCCTGCTCGTCGTCGAGAAGGACATGGCGGGCTTCCGCCACGGTCGCAAACTGCGCAAGGTCGGCCTGCACGGCCAGGACACGGGTGAGCTGTACTTCGACGACGTCCGGGTGCCGGCCGCCAACCTGATCGGCACCGAGGGCCGGGGCCTCCAGCACCTGATGAGCCATCTGCCCCAGGAGCGCCTCGGGCTGATCTCCGGCGGGTACACCGCCGCGCGCGCGGTCTACGAGGAGACCGCCCGGTACTGCTTCGACCGCAAGGCCTTCGACCAGGCGATCGGGGACTTCCAGAACTCCCGGTTCGTCCTGGCCGAGATGGAGACGGAGCTCGACGTCGCCGAGGCCTACGTCGACCGCTGCGTGGTGGCGTTCAACACAGGCGAGCTGACGCCGGTCGAGGCCGCAAAGGGCAAGTGGTACATCACCGAGCTGCAGAAGCGGGTCACGGACCGCTGTGTGCAGCTCTTCGGTGGGTACGGCTACATGCTCGAGTACCCGGTCGCCCGCGCCTACGCCGACTGCCGGATCCAGACCATCTACGGCGGCACCACCGAGATCATGAAGGAGATCGTCGGGCGGGACATCGCGGGCCGCCATCGCGGTTGATCCGCACGTGACCGCGCGCCTTCAGCGCTGTCGAAGCCGCGTTCGAATATCATGCCGGTGTGGCCCGCAAGACCGAGGTGCAGGACGCCGAGACCGCCGGATCGAAGTCCGCCCGAACCAGGAAGCGACTGCTCGACGCAGCCGCGGTGGTGTTGGCGCGGCGCGGCTATGCGGGCACCCGGCTGTCCGACATCGCTGAGGAGGCGCACGTCCAGGCCCCGGCGATCTACTACTACTACCCCTCCCGCGAGGACCTCATCGAGGAGGTCATGCACGTCGGTGCGGCGGCCATGTACTCGCACCTGCGAGACGCCATGGATGCCCTGCCGCCGGGAGCGCCACCCCACACCCGGATCGCTGCGGCGGTCGAGGCGCACCTGCGCAACGAGCTCGAGCTCTCGGACTATGCGCGCGCGATCATCCGCAACGGGAACCAGCTGCCCGAAGTGGTCGGGAAGCGGGCCCGCGCGCAGATCACGGCCTACAACGACATCTGGCGCGGGTTGATCGCCGACCTGGCGGAGGCGGGCCAGTTGCGGGACGGTCTGGACGCGAGCGTGGCGAGGATGCTGGTGCTCGGGGCGCTGAACTGGGCGGCGGAGTGGTTCGATCCGGAGCGGGGCTCGCTCGAGGAGGCCATCTCCACCGCCCAGTCGATGGTCCTCTACGCCTTGCGTCCTTGAGACGACAGAACGGCAGGTCCGACGGACCTGCCGTTCTGCTTCTTCAGCGGATCAGAGACGCTCGATCACCGTGACATTCGCGGTGCCGCCGCCCTCGCACATCGTCTGCAGGCCATACCGGCCGCCGGTGCGCTCCAGCTCGTGCAGCATCGTGATGAACAGCCGGGCACCCGAGGCGCCGAGCGGGTGACCCAGCGCGATGGCGCCCCCGTTGGGGTTGACCTTCGCCGGATCGGCACCGGTCTCCTGCTGCCAGGCCTGCACGACCGACGCGAAGGCCTCGTTGACCTCGAACACGTCGATGTCGCCCACCGACAGCCCGGTCTTCTTCAGCGCGTACTCCGTCGCGGGGATCGGGGCCGTCAACACCCAGGTCGGGTCCGCGCCGCGCACGGACAGGTGGTGGATGCGGGCCCGCGGGGTGAGCCCGTGCTGTCGCACCGCCTGCTCTGACGCGATCAGCACGGCGGCCGCGCCGTCGGAGATCTGGCTGGAGACCGCCGCGGTGATCCGACCGCCCTCGGCGAGCGGCTTGAGCCCGGCCATCTTCTCCGGGGTGGTGTCCCGGCGCGGCCCCTCGTCGATGGTGACGTCGCCGTAGGCCACGATCTCCCGGTCGAAGCGCCCCTCGTCGATGGCCCGGAGTGCGCGCTGGTGGCTCTCGTAGCCGAAGGCCTCCATGTCCTCCCGGCTGATTCCCCACTTCTCCGCGATCCGCTCGGCGGCCGTGAACTGGGAGATCTCGGCGTCCCCGTAGCGGGCGCGCCAGCCTGGCGAGGTGCTCCAGGGGTCCGGGTCGCCGAACTCGGCGCCCGCACGGAAGCCCGCCATGATCGGGTAGCGGGACATGTTCTGCACCCCGCCCGCGATGACGAGGTCCTGTGTGCCCGACATGACCCCCTGGGCGGCGAACGCGATGGCCTGTTGGCTCGAGCCGCACTGCCGGTCGATCGTGGTACCGGGGACCGACTCGGGCAGCCCGGCGACGAGCGCGCAGGTGCGGCCGATGTTGCCCGCCTGCGATCCGATGTTGTCGATGCAGCCGTAGACGACGTCCTCGATCGCCTCGGGATCGACGCCCGTGCGCTCGACCAGCGCGCGGATCGGGGCCGCGCCCAGGTCGGCCGGGTGCTCGCCGGACAGGCCGCCCTTGCGGCGCCCGACGGGCAGCCGCGCGGCGTCGACGATGTACGCCTCGCCCATGGTTCCTCCTCCTCGTTGTTCCGGTTCGCCCTCAGGCCTTGGCCACGGCGGCGGCCTCGCGCTTGGCAGCGAATTCGAGCGCGTCCTCCCAGGAGGCGCGCTTGCCGATCTGGACGCGGTACTTCATGACGTCCGCACGCTTGTTGAGCGTCAGTGCCCCGGTGAGCCGGTCGCCGCGGCGGTACAGCGCCACGAATCGGCCCGCGGCGACGGAGCCGGACACGACCCGCACCTCGTCCGCCCCGGGAATCCCGACGAACTGGATTCGGCTGTCGTACCAGTCCGACCAGAAGTAGGGCACGGTCTCGTACGGCTGGGCCGCGGCGGGGTCGAGCGCGTTGCGTGCCGCCCGCGCGCCCTGCTCGGCCGCGCTGGTCCAGTGCTCGATCCGCATAGGGACGTCGAACAGCGCGTTGTGCCAGCGCACGACGTCCCCGGCCGCGTAGACCCCCGGGACAGCGGTGGCCAGCTTCTCGTCCGCCACGATGCCGTTGTCCAGCTTCACCCCGGAGCCCTCGAGCCACTCGGTCTCGGGGATCCCTCCGATGCCGACGACGACGAGGTCGGCGGGCAGCACGGTGCCGTCCGCGAGGCGGACCCCCGTGACCCGGTCGGTGCCCTCGAGCGCCTCGACGGCCACGCCGCACCGCAGGTCGGTGCCGTTCGCGGTGTGCAACGCCGAGAGCGCCTCGCCCATCTCCTCGCCGATCGCGCGGACGAGCGGAGTGGGCAGGGCCTCGACGATCGTGGCGGACAGGCCGCGCTTGCGGGCGCCGGAGGCGATCTCGGACCCGATGAACCCGGCACCGATGACCACGGTCCGGGCCCCGGCGTCGAGCGCGGCCCGGACCGCGACCGCGTCGTCCAGGGTGCGCAGCGTGTGCACCCCGGCGAGGTGGTCGGTCCCGGGCAGGGTGCGCGCGCGGGCTCCGGTGGCGAGCACCGCGGCGTCGTACCCGACGCGCCGGTCCCCCACGACGATCTCGCGGGCGTCGGCATCGAGCCCGGTCGCGGGTGCGCCGAGCACCAGCTCCACGCCGAGCTCGCGCAGGTGCTCCTCCTCGCGGAAGCGCACGTCGGGAACCTCACCCTCGTCGAGGTAGGCCTTGGAGAGTGGCGGGCGGTCGTAGGGCAGGTGCGGCTCGGCGCCGACCAGGACGACGGGCCCGTCGTGTCCCGCGTCCCGAGCGGCCTCGGCGGCCCGCAGGCCGGCGAGCGAGGCCCCCACGACCACGAGTCGGGGGCTGGACGTCATCGGCTCCTCCTGTGTCGGCGGGGTCTCATAATTGAATATAGACTAAACTCTGCCAGGGTCAACGCCGGCCTGAACGCCGGTCCGCCACCGACACCTGGGAGGTCATCGATGTCCGAGTCCGTGCCGTCGACCGCGTACCGTGATGTGCGCTACGAGGTCCAGGGCGCCGTCGCCCACATCGAGCTGCACCGACCCGAGGCGCTCAACGCGTGGACCCCTGAGATGGGCCGCGAGCTGCTGGACGCGGTCCGCCGAGCCGCCACGGACGACACCGTCCGCGCCGTCCTGATCACCGGTGCCGGACGCGCCTTCTGCGCGGGTGCGGACGTCAAGAACGCACGAGAGCAGACCTCGACGGGCGAGGCGGATCTCACCACCCGGCTCCGCGAGATCTACAACCCGATCGTGCTCGCGGTCCGGGCCGCGCCGAAGCCGTTCGTCGCCGCGGTGCACGGCGCCTGCGCCGGGCTCGGCGCCTCACTGGCCCTCGCCTGCGATCTCCTGGTCGCCGCGGAGGACGCCTACCTGCTGCTGGCCTTCATCCGGATCGGCGTCATGCCGGACGGCGGAGCCACGACGTTCCTCGCCGAGCGGGTCGGGCTGTCCAGGGCCGCGGAGCTGTGCATGCTGGGTGACAGGCTCTCGGCCGCACGCGCCCTGGACTGGGGCCTGGTCAACGCCGTCCACCCGGCCGACGAGCTGCTCGCTGCCGGACGGGCGCTCGCCGAGCGGCTCGCGGCGGCCCCCACCGCGGCGCTGGCCAGCGTCAAGACCGCGCTCAACGCCGCCGCCCATCCCAACCTCGCCACCCACCTCGAGATGGAGGCCGACCTCCAGCAGCGCCACGCGGCGACCGCGGACTACGCCGAGGGCCGCGCCGCCTTCGCCGAGAAGCGCCAGGCCCGGTTCACGGGGCAGTGAGGTCGACGCCGAGGCCCGCACCGATCTCCGCCCGCAGGGCGACCTTCAGGATCTTGCCCGCGGCCGAGATCGGCAGCGCCGAACGGAACTCGACCGAACGCGGGCACTTGTAGTCCGCGATCCGCTCGCGGCAGTGGGCGATCAGGGCACCCGCGTCCACGGTCGCGCCCTCCCGGGTGACGACGACCGCGTGCACCTGCTCGCCCCACTGCTCGTGCGGCAATCCGATCACGGCCGCCGACACCACGTCCGGGTGCAGGACCAGGACGTTCTCCACCTCGGTCGAGTACACGTTCTCACCACCAGTGATGATCATGTCCTTCATTCGGTCGACGAGGTGGACGAATCCCTCCTCGTCCATCCGGGCGCCGTCACCGCTGTAGAGCCAACCGTCCCGGATGGTCGCGGCGGTCTCCTCAGGGCGGTTCCAGTAGCCCGCCATCACACTGGGGCTGCGCACGGTCAGCTCGCCGACCTCGCCCCGGGGCACCTCGCGGCCGTCCGGGTCGCGGATGACGACGTCCGCCAGCGGCAGCGGTCTGCCGATCGAGGAGGTCTTGCCGCGCTTGCGGCCCTCCTCGGTGTAGAACTCGGGCGGCAGCATGATCGTGAGCGCGGTCTCGGTCATGCCGTAGCCCTGCACGAACCCGCAGCCCGGGACCGCGTCCATGGCGCGGGCGACCAGCGCCTCGGTCATCGGGGCCGCGCCGTAGAAGATCCGCTGCAGCGACGAGAGGTCGTACTTCTCGCGCTCCGGGTGCCCGAGCACCATCTGCATCATCGTCGGCACCAGCATCACGTCGGTGACCCGGTGCTCCTGGATCAGCCGCAGCACTGCGACAGGGTCGAACCCTGGCGGGACGATCTGTGGGCCGCCCGCGCCGAGGAAGTGGCCGGTCATGACCTGGATGCCCGCGATGTGGAACAGCGGCGGGCACTGCAGGTAGACCTCGCCCGTGCCGCACCCCGCGGCCAGCATGCTCACGCTCGCCGTCATCAGGTTGGCGTGGCTCACCACGACGCCCTTGGGCTGTCCGGTGGTGCCGCCGGTGTAGAGCAGGTAGGCGGGATCGTCCCCGGAGCGGCCCGCGTCGGGCACCGGGTCCACGGCCAGGTCGTCCACCGCCGTCAGACCCTCGGGAGCCGGACCGCCGGCCAGGTGGACGACGTGCCGGATGTTCGGCGCAGCGGACCTCAGCCCCGCCACCGTCCCGGCGAAGGCCGGGTCCACCACGAGCACGGCTGCGCCGCTGTCGACCAACGCCCGGCCGAGCTCGTCCGCGGTCCAGCGCGCGTTGAGCGGCGCGGCGATCGCGCCGGCCCACAGCGTGGCGTAGAACGTCTCGACCATCCGGTCCGAGTTCGGCGCGACGATCGCGACCCGGTCACCCGGCTCGAGCCCGAGGCCCCGCAGCCCACCCGCGAGCCGGGCGACGCGGTCGGCGAACTCGGCGTTGGTGCTCCGGCGCTCGCCGGTGACGAGACACCACCGGTCCGGGGACAGGCGGGCCCGCCGGTGCACGCTCTGGGTCAGGTACGGCTGGACGGGGCTGTTCCGAGTCGACATGGCACTCCGATGGGCATGAGGACGCATACGAGTACGCGAAGCGTAATCGAATTTCAGTTAAGCAGGAAGCCGACGTGGTGACACGGCCTCGGCCGTCCCGTTCAGCACCGTATCGGCCACCAGGTCCGGATCATCGGACATCGGGACGTGCCCGACGTCCGCCAGCGCGACGACCCGCGCCTGCGGCAGTGCTCCGAGCATGGGCCTGCCGTAGCGGGCCCATGGGATCACCCGGTCGTTCACCGCCCACGCGAGCGTGACCGGACACCCGCCCTCCGGCAGCGGGACGATCGGCCCGGTGCGCACCGCGGAGCCGATCAGCTCCCCCAGCACGGCACACCCGGCCATGTCGTCGACGAGCCTGCGGGCGCGCACGGGATCGATTCGCTCCGGGCGCCGGACGACCCGGCCGAGCGCGGCCCGCCGGACCAGTGCGCATCCCATGGACCACCGCCCGAGCGGGTGCGCCGCGATCGAGCCGCCGAGGCGCACGGAGATCGCCAGCCGGTGCATGTCCCGGGTGGCGGTCCACGCCCCGGCGGGCGAGAGGGCGACGACCGACCGGGCGCGCCCCCGGCGGGCGAGCTCGAGTGCCAGCCACCCACCGAACGAGTTGCCGGCGACGTCGACGACGGGACGGTCGATCTCGTCCAGCCAGCTCTCGACGGCGTCGGCCAGCGACGACACCGTGACCGGGCCGGGTGGGGCAGGCGGCCCGCCCGCGTGTCCCGGCAGAGTGGGCGCGATGACCTCCCGGGTGGCGGACAACCGGGAGAGCACGGGCTCCCAGGCGTGCCAGGTCATGCCGATCCCGTGCAGCAGCAGCAGGGGACGGCCGCCCCCTCCGCGGTACACGGTGGGGCGGCTCGGCTGGGAGGGGGCGCCACTCACATGTTCTAATCTAGCTTCGAAATGCGGTCGAGCACAGGGGGATCGTCGATGCAGCTCGTGCCGCCGATGGATGCCGTCTACCTCCTGGGTGAGTCGCGGACGAGTCCGAACCACGTGGTCGCCCTGCAGATCTTCCAGCCGCCGGAGGACGCGCCGGAGGACTTCCTCGACACGCTCTACGAGTCGATGACGGACACCTCCCGGCTCAAGCCCGCCTTTCGCCGTCGCCCCCACCGCTCCCTCGGCACCGCCGGCTGGTTCGTGTGGGCGCAGGAGCCCGAGGTCGACCTGACCCTGCAGGTCAGGCGGGCCGGGCTGCCCAGGCCGGGCCGGATCCGCGAGCTCCTGGAGCTGGTGGCCACGTTTCACGAGACGCCGCTGGAGCGCGACCGGCCGCTGTGGCAGGCGCGCCTGGTCGAGGGCCTGGACGACGGGCGGTTCGCGCTCTGCACGAAGATGCACCACTCGATGTTCGACGGGGTGAACATGGGCAGGCACCTGCTCGGCGGACTGTCGCCCGACCCCGCCGATCGCTCCGGCACCGCCCCGTGGATCACGCCGTCGGCCTCCCGCAGCCCCCGCACCGCCTCGGAGACGTCACCGGTGGACGCCGTCCGCGGCATCGCGAGTGCGGTCCGCGGGATCGTCGACTCGCTGCCCACGCTCGTCCGGGCGGGCCGCGAGGCGCTCGGGCCCGACGCCAACCCCCTGCCCTTCACCGCCCCGCCGACGATGTTCAACACCCGGGTGAGCTCGGCCCGCCGGTTCGCGGGGGACGCCTGGCCGAAGGCACGGCTGCGGACCGTCGCCAGGCGTGCGGGGACGACCCTCAACGACGTCGCGGTGACGATGTGTGCCGGCGCCCTGCGCCGCTACCTGATCGAGCAGCTGTCCCTCCCGGCCGAGCCGCTGGTGGCCATGATCCCGGTGTCCGCGGACCCTCGCGAGGGCGGCGTCGCGCGGGACGGCAATGCCTGGACCGCGGCCCTCTGCGACCTGGGCACCGAGACGAACGACGTACACGAGCGGTTGCGGCGGATCCACACGTCGATTCGGCGCAGCAGGCGGCTGGTTTCCGAGCTGGACCCGATCACCGCAGGCGCGCTGAGCGCGGCCGTGCTCGGCGGACAGGCCGCCAATCTGGTGCCCGGCCTGCCCACTACCCCGCGCCCGCCGTTCAACGTGGTGCTGTCCACGGTCCCGGCGATGTCGACCCGCCTCCACCTGAACGGCTGCGCCCTGACCGACAACTACCCGCTGTCGGTCGTCGTCGACGGGCAGGCGCTCAACATCACGATGATCTCGTACGTGGGCGAGCTCGCGTTCGGCATCACCGGCTGCCCTCGGTCGGTGCCGCACCTGCAGCGCCTCCTCGAGCACCTGGAGGCATCACTGCGGGAGGTCGAGGAGGCAATCGGCGTCTGAGCGCCTACCGGAAGGCGGCGATGGCGTCCACGTCGTCGATCGCGGTGCCGATCCGCTCGACGATCGTCCGCGCCACGTCCGGCGGCTGGGTGTCCGGCATCCACGAGGGGGCGCCGAGGACGGTGGCCCAGCAGTAGTGCGGGTACATCAGGCTGCGGCGGTACAGGTCGAAGGCCGCGGTGAACTCGGGCGCCTTTCCCCCGTGACGGGCGAGTTCGTCGAGGTAGTGCGCGAGCAGGTCCCGTTCCCAGGCTCGCCGGTCCTCGACGGTCAACGCGGTCGCCACGGTGTCGGCGAAGTCGTAGGCCCAGGTCCCCCGCATCACGACCTGCCAGTCCGCGAACGCCACCGTGCCGTCGCGGGTCCGGTAGGTATTGCCGATGTGCGGGTCGCCGTGCAGCAGTGTCTGCGGGCCGCCGTGGCTGAGCTCCCGCATCGAGTCGACCAGCGCCCGCCACAGCTCGTCCTGCCGGGAGCGCAGGGCCGCGGGGAAGCCCGGGGTGCGGTCGACGCCGACCATGGCCTGCTTGCGGGCGTTGAGGAACAGGCCGATGTTGGCCTGGTGGTCCTCCGGGCGCTTCAACGTCGAGCCCACCACGGCGGGATGCTCCCAGTACTGGCCGTGGTAGGCGGCCATCGTGGAGAGCAGGGACTCGATCGCGGGCCGGTCGATCGCCGTCGTGGCGTGCTGGAAGGTCGCCCCGCGGGTGGCGGCGACGTCCTCCATCACCACGACGCTGGCCCAGGAACGGCGATCCACCCGCCCGTGGTAGCCGAGCGGGCACTCGAAGTCAGCGAGCCCGCGTAATGACGCGTAGAACTCCGGCTCCCCGTCGAGGAACTTGACGAGCCCGGCGAACACCCGCTGCTGGACGGTCTCGGTGAACTTCACGAAGACGTCGGTCGGCAGGCTCTCCGGTGCTCCCGCCGAGTAGCCGAGCCGCAGAGCGACCCGGCTCGTCGTCTGGCTGCTCCGGTTCGACGCCTCGACCTCGGTCACCCGGACGCCCGGGTAGTCCGCGCAAAGCACCGACGTGAGCCACTCCGGCGTGACGGCGGCCGGTCCCGGCGGGATGTCCGCCGCGGTCCGGGCGGGCGTCCGCCGGACGCGCTCGACCACACGGGAGCCGACCGTGGCGGCGACGCGCCCGGCCGCCCAGCCCACCGGGCCCAGGCCTGCCATGGTCAGATCCTCTCGATGATCGTGGCGTTGGCCATCCCGCCGGCCTCGCACATCGTCTGCAGGCCGTAGCGGCCACCCGTGTCCTCGAGGTGGTGCAGCAGGGTCACCAGCAGGCGGGTGCCGGAGGAGCCCAGTGCGTGGCCGAGCGCGATCGCGCCGCCCCGGGGGTTCAGCTTCTCCGGGTCGGCACCCAGTTCGTGCGCCCAGGCCAGCGGCACGGGGGCGAAGGCCTCGTTGACCTCGTAGGCGTCGAGGTCGGCCATCGAGAGCCCCGCCTTGGCCAGCACCTTGTGCGTGGCCGGAATCGGCGCGGTGAGCATCAGCAGCGGGTCGTCACCGGTCACCGCGAACGCGTGGAACCGGGCCCGCGGGCGCAGGCCCAGCTGCTCGGCGCGGCGCTCGCTCATGATCAGCACCGCGGACGCGCCGTCGGACAGCGGCGACGAGTTGCCGGGGGTGATCTTCCAGTCGATGTCCGGGAACCGCGCGACGGCCTCGTCGGATCGGAACGACGGCGTGAGCCCGGCCAGGCCCTCAGCCGTGGTTCCGGCTCGCACGGTCTCGTCGACGCGCAGTTCGGGCGCGTCGGCGAGGGTGACGACCTCCCGGTCGAACAGGCCGTCCGCCCAGGCCTGAGCGGCCCGGCGGTGGGACTCGGCGGAGTACGCGTCCAGTGCCTCGCGCTCCAGCTTCCAGCGCTGCGCGACGAGCTCGGCGGAGATGCCCTGGTTGACCAGGCCCTCCGGGTAGCGGCGGGCGGTGCGGACGCCACGGCTCGCGGGACGCGAGCTACCGAGCGGCACGGCGCTCATCGCCTCGACCCCGGCCGCCACAACGACGTCGTAGGCGCCGGCGGCGACGCCCTGGGCCGCGAACGCCACCGCCTGCTGGCTGGACCCGCACTGCCGGTTGATCGTGGTGCCCGGGACGGTCTCGGGGAAGCCCGCAGCGAGCGCGGCGTTGTGCCCGATGTTCCCGGACTGCTCGCCCACTTGCTGCGCGCACCCGGTGATCACGTCCTCGACCAGCGCGGGGTCGATGCCGGACCGGGCCACCAGGGCCTCCAGGGTGCCGGCCAGCAGGTCGATCGGATGGACCCCGGAGAGACCACCACCGGCCTTGCCCCTCCCCACCGGGGTCCGTACGGCTTCGACGACGACGGCGTTCTGCACGGGGTGTCCTCCTCGACTGGCTACATCGTTTAATCTAGATTAGACATGGTCCGGCCGCTGGACAACACGGCCACCCCCTCACCACCGCCGAGAGGAACGACATGGACGTCAAGGACCTGCGCTGCCTGGTGACGGGCACCGCGTCGGGCATCGGCGACGCAGTGACCCGCCGGCTGACCGCGGCGGGCGCGAGCGTCGTGAGCCTCGACCGCCACAAGCCCGAGGCGGACGTCGAGCAGCACGTCGAGGTCGACCTGGCCGACCCGGCGAGCATCGACTCGGCCTTGGAGCAGATCGACGGCTCCTTCGACGCGCTGCTCAACATCGCCGGCATCCCCGGCACCGCCCCCGCCGAGCGCGTCTTCGCGGTCAACTTCCTGGGCATGCGCCACCTCACCGAGTCGCTCTTCGACCGGTTCAACCCGAGGGCCTCGATCGTCGTCGTGTCGTCGACGGCGGGCTTCCAGTGGGCGCGCCGGCTCGACGCGCTCAAGGAGGTCGTCGCGACGGAGTCCTTCGCCGAGGGTGCGGAGTGGTTCCGCACGCACCCGCAGGAGGGCAACGCCTACAACTTCTCGAAGGAAGCGGCGACCGTCTACACCATGGCGATGGGGGCGGCCGTGCGCGAGATGGGCGAGCTGCGGATCAACGCGGTGCTGCCCGGCCCCGTCGAGACCCCGATCCTCGCCGACTTCGAGCAGTCGATGGGAAAGGAGACCCTCGACGGCGTCAAGGCACTGCTCGGGCGCCACGCGACCCCGGACGACATCGCGCCCACGATCGTCTTCCTGGCCTCCCGCGACTCGGGGTGGATCAACGGCACCACTCTCATCGCGGACGGTGGAGTGTCCGGCGCCGTGTTCGCCGGGCTGGTCCCCGCCCCGGAGATCTGAGCCGCTCACCCCACGGGAGGGGCCCGCACCGAGCTCGGTGCGGGCCCCTCCTCCGTGTCGGCTACGCGCTCAGACCTTGGCGTACCGCTCCTTCAGCTCGCGCTTGACCAGCTTGCCGGTCTCGGTGCGGGGCAGCGAGCCGACGAACTCGACGGCCCGCGGCGCCTTGAAGCTCGCGATCCTGGACTTCACGAACGCGATGATCTCCTGCTCGAGCTCCGGGCCCGGGGTCGCGCCCTCGGCGGGGTGCACGAAGGCCCGCACCGACTCCCCCATCTCCGGGTCCGGGACGCCGATGACCGCGACGTCGTGGACCGACGGGTGCAGGGCCAGCGCGTTCTCGATCTCCTGCGGGTAGATGTTGACCCCGCCGGAGATGATCGTGAAGGACTTCCGGTCGGTGAGGAACAGGAACCCGTCCTCGTCCAGGTACCCGATGTCGCCGAGGGTGGTCCAGTTGTCGTGCTGCGGGTGCTGCGACTCCCGGGTCTTCTCAGGGTCGTTGTGGTAGACGAACGGAGTCTGCTCCCGTTCGAAGTAGACGTTGCCGATCTGGCCCGCCGGCAGCTCCGCGCCGTCGTCCCCGCAGATCCGGACGGTGCCGAGCACGGCCCGACCGACGGTGCCGGGCTTCGCGGCCCACACCTCACTGTCGATCATCGTCATGCCGTTGCCCTCGGTCCCGGCGTAGTACTCCGCGAGGATCGGACCCCACCACTCGATCATCTTCTGCTTGACCTCGACCGGGCACGGCGCCGCGGCGTGCACCGCGAGCCGCAACGAGGACACGTCGAAGCTCTGCCTCACGAGGTCTGGCAGCTGCAGCATCCGGACGAACATCGTGGGCACGAACTGGGCATGGGTCACGCGGTGGTCCTCGATCGCCTTCAGCGACCCCTCGGCGTCGAACTTCCGCATCATCACCACGGAGCCACCGTGCGCGTGCACGGCGCCGCACCAGCGCAGCGGGGCGGCGTGGTAGAGCGGCGCCGGGGTGAGGTAGACGGTGTCCGCCCCGACGCCGAACACCTTCCCCACCAGCCCGACGAGCGCGTCCCCGAGCTCGCTCACCTGGACCGGCGGCAGCGGCGGGCGGACCCCCTTGGGGCGGCCCGTGGTCCCGGACGAGTACAGCATCGGCGCCCCGTGCGGCTGGTCCGCGAAGGGCTCCGGCGAGGCGGCGGCCAGCGAGTCCTCGTAGGACGCGAAGCCCTCGACCGGACCGTCGTAGGCCAGCCGGACCGCGAGGCCGGGAGCCTTGGCCGCGACGGCGCCTGCGACCTCGGCCTTGCCGTGCGAGGCCACGAGCGCGCGCGCCCCGGAGTCTTCGACGATGTACGCAACCTCGTCCGCGGACAGGTTGTGGTTCACGGCCGTGATGTACAGCCCGGAGCGGATCGCCGCCCAGTACACCTCGAACGCGCGCAGGTTGTTCTCGGACAGCAGGGCGACCACGTCACCGGGTCGGAGTCCGGCCTCGTGGAGCACGTGGGCGAGCCGGACGGACCGCTCCTCCAGCTGCGCGTACGTGACGCTCTCCCCCGTCTCCACCAGAGTGGCCGCCACCTTGTCCGGCGTCTCCGCTGCGTACTTCCCTGGGTACATCGGCAAGCCTCCACGTCGGTGTGAGGGGACATCGTGGGCGTCCTGCCCATCTTTTAATGTAAAATAAGCCACGTGTCCACGGGGGACAAGTCCCTCGTCACGGCCCGCTCTCGGCGAGGTACGCCGAACGGGTGTAGACAAAGAAGCGCGCGTGTCCACCCGCCACGTCGGCCGTTGGGGTGAGTGGTAGGCGGGGCACGCCCCGACGGGTGACTTTCTCATCCATCTTCAGAACTGCGATCGCCAACGGAGGTGCGGCATGCCGGGAGTCGAGGTCAAGGTCGAGGGGCTGTCCAAGTCGTTCGGCCGGGCCAACATCTGGTCGGACGTGACCCTGACGCTGCCGCCCGGTGAGGTGTCCGTGCTCCTCGGCCCGTCCGGTACGGGCAAGTCGGTGTTCCTGAAGTCCCTGATCGGGCTGCTCAAGCCGGAGAAGGGCTCGATCGTCATCCACGACACCGACCTGGTGCGCTGCAACGAGTCCAAGCTCTACGAGCTGCGCAAGCTCTTCGGCGTGCTGTTCCAGGACGGCGCCCTGTTCGGGTCGATGAACCTCTTCGACAACATCGCCTTCCCGCTGCGCGAGCACACCAAGAAGGGCGAGGCGGAGATCAAGGACATCGTGATGGAGAAGATGGATCTCGTCGGGCTCAAGGGCGACGAGATGAAGTTGCCCGGCGAGATCTCCGGCGGGATGCGCAAGCGCGCCGGTCTCGCCCGCGCCCTCGTCCTCGACCCGGAGATCATTCTGTTCGACGAGCCGGACTCCGGCCTCGACCCCGTGCGCACGGCCTACCTGAACCAGCTGATCATCGACCTGAACGCGCAGACGGACTCCACGTTCCTGATCGTCACCCACGACATCAACACCGCGCAGACGGTGCCGGACAACATCGGGATGCTGTACCGCAAGCACCTGGCGATGTTCGGCCCGCGGGAGGTGCTGCTGACCAGCGAGGACCCGGTGGTGGCGCAGTTCCTCAACGGCCGCCGGCAGGGCCCGATCGGCATGTCGGAGGAGAAGGACACCGCCCAGGCGGCCCGGGAGATGGCCGAGGTCGACGAGCTGTCCGGGCTGCCCCCGATCAAGCCCCAGCTCGTCGCGACCGCGGGCCTGCCGGAACGCAAGGCCGTGCAGCGGCGCCGACAGCGGGTTCGGAACATGATGCACACCCTGCCGCCCGCTGCCCAGAAGGTCATCCGGGACTCGTTCGCGGAGGACGGGGAGCCCGAGGGTAGGCACCGTCTCGCCGGCGCCGCCCCGTACGGCCGCCCGGACGAGCCGACCCAGTCGATCCCGCGCGTGGGCTGACGGCGGTCAGTCGGCCACCCGCGCGTACAGCGCCCGCCAGACGACCCCTGCCCCCGACTCGGCGAGGGCGGCAGCGGCGTCGGCGTCGGTGACCGCGACCCCGGTCGCCACCCGCTCGATCATCACGGTCAACCACTGCGCGGTCTCGTCGGCGAGCAGGACCGAGTCGATCCAGCCGCCCTCCTGGCCGTGGCGCACGTGCGCGGCGAGCTGCCGGACCCGGAGGGCGTGCTCGGCCTCGACGACCTCCCGCAGCCGGGGGTCGAGCGGAACCATCTCCTCGACGGCGGCGAAGACCGTGCGGTGCCGCTGGTAGACCGCGAGCACGGCCGCGAGGGTGGCGCGCACCGTGTCGGGCGTCACCGGCTCGACGGCTCCCCACCACGGCTCGCCCGCCTCGGTGATCCGCTCGGCGAGCTGCGCGAACCAGGACGTGACCAACTCGGCCTTGTCCTCGAAATAGATGTAGAAGGTCGCCCGGGACATGCCCGCTCCGGCGGCCAGCCGCTCCACCGGCAAGGCGCTGAAGGAGCCGCCGTCCGCGGTGAGCGACTCGGCGGAGCGCTGCAGACGATCCAGGCTCTCGGTCCGCCGCTCCGCGCGGCTCGACCGGCCCCGCCGACCCGGACCGGTGCTCACGGTGCCTCGATGTGCACCGCGCGCCACACGATCTCGGCGGCGGCAGCGAGATGGCGTTCGAGCGCGGCCTCGTCCGCCCGTGCGACGAACCGGGCCTGCCCGTCCTCCAACATCCAGGTGAGCCACACTGCGACGGTGCCCGGGTTGCCGTCGTCCCGTCCGGACCACACCCGCCCGATGTGGGCGGCGATGGCCTCGACGAAGCCGTCCATCATCCGCCCGAACCGCTCGGCGACGGCCGGGTCGTGACGCGCCTCCTCGCTCAACGACCACATGGCCACCCGGTGCCGCCGGTAGCCCGCGAAGACCGCGCGGAAAGCCGCGCGGTAGTCCTCTCGGGTCGCTTCCGGGGGCAGGTCCAACAACACGGCCGCGGCGGCGAGGAAGTCCGCCTGCACCTCGTCGGACAGGGCCAGCAGCAGGCCACGCTTGTCGCCGAAGTACTTGTAGAAGGTCGACCGGGCGATTCCCGCCCGGTCCACCAACAGTTCGACGCTGAGTCCGGAGTACGTCTGCCCGTCGGCGACCAGATCCTCGAGGGCGGCGGACAGCCGTCCCTGCAACTCCGACCGGGTGTCCCGGCGGCCCCGCCGAGACACACGGCGGGCGGGCTGGTCGGACACGGGACCGATCCTATCCGCGGTGCTCCTCACCCGGCCCCGTCGAGCGCGTCCAGGGTCTCGAGGTCCACGACCGCCTGTGCGGTGCGGCGAATCAGGATCCGCACGTGGGCGTCGCTCTGGATCTCCTGCACCCGCCCGACGAGCACGGTGTAGAGCCAGAGGATCAGGCCGTGCAGGGTCTGCTGCCGGTAGGCCAACCAGGCGTCCTCGAACGAGGGTGGCTTGCCCCCGGCGTCCCCGAGGAGCTGCAGGTACTGCTCCAGCAGGTCGTGCTCCCATGCCCGCCGGTCCTCCGGCTCGAGCGCGGCGGTGATCGCGTAGCTGAAGTCGATCGCCCAGTTGCCCTTGGCGATGCCCTGCCAGTCGTAGAGGTTGAGCGACCCGTCCGGCAACCGGAACCAGTTCCCGGGGTGCACGTCGTGGTGGACCAGCGTCTTCGGCCCGCGGGCGTTGATCGCCAGCGAGCGGTCGAAGGCCTTGCGGACCTCGGCCTTGCGATCGTGCAGCGCGCGCGGGATCTCGTCCGGCGCGATCCGGAAGCCCAGCATGGCGCCGGAGTCGAAGCGGGTCCGGGTGTTGAACGTCCGCTGCCACGTGTGGGTGTCGACGAGGTCGGTCCACTCGTGATCGAGCCGTGGGTCCTCCCAGAGGCCGCCGTGGTAGCGCGCGAGCTCGCGGACCATGCTCTCGGCCCCAGCGCGGTCGACGTGGATCGTCGTCGCGTCACCGAACACCGCACCGCGGGTGGCGGTGATGTCCTCGGTGAGCACGAACGAGCGGCAGGTGCGCGGGTCCCAGGCGCCGTGGTAGCCGGCGGGCGCGCCGATGTCCAGGTGGGGGCGGATGCGACCGTAGAAGAGCGCCTCCATCCCCGCCGCGCCGGTGACGCCGACCAGCAGCCGGTTCAGCAGCGTGGGCGTCATCTTCGAGTACAGCGCGGTCGGCAGGCCCGCCGCCTGTCCCGCCTCGTTGTAGGCCACCGTGATGGCCCGCCTGCTCGCGGTCCCGTCCGAACCTCCGCCCAGGTCGAAGGACGTCACCTCGGCACCCGGGACGTCGGCGCACAGCGCGCCGGTCAACCACTCGGGGGTCAGCTCGGCCACCGTCGCGGGGACCACGGAGATGTCCGTCGCGGGCGGGCGAGGGCGAATCCGCTCTGCGGCACGGACACCCGTCACTCGCAGTACGGACCCGAAGAAGTCGAGCTGGTCGGATACCCCCATCGGGTCCTCCACGTCATCGTCGAGAAGTTCGCGGACATCGTGTCTAGTCAAGTTGACCGCGTCAAGTTAGGATTCAAAAAGAGACCTGAGCGACCCCCTGAACCTCGGGTCCGGACATCTCCCACGGAAGGAAGGTCGCGATGCCCAGCTTCGCCAACGAGGACGAGCTGTACCGCTACGTCGGAGGCATCTTCGAGAAGGGGTTCGCGGACCCCGAGCTCGGCCCGAAGATGGAGGCCACCCAGATGGTCTTCGAGAGCCGCTGCACGGACCCTGAGTCGTCGATCATCGTCGACATGACCAACCGGAAGGTCCACAAGGGCCAGGACGGCCCCACGCCGGATGCCGTGCTGACCATGTCGACCGAGACCGCGAACGCCTACTGGCAGGGCAAGGTCAACCTGCCTTTCGCGATGGCGCGCGGCAAGGTCAAGGTCGAGGGCAACGTGGCCAAGCTGCTCGCGCTGTCCCCGCTCGGCAAGAAGCTCTACCCCCAGTACGTCGACCTGCTCAAGGCCGACGGCCGGGACGACCTCGTCGTCTGACCTCTCGTACTCCGGGAAGGAATCCTCCATGCCAGCGAGCACCCCAGGCAGCGCCACCCGGTCCGCCGACGTCGTCGTGGTCGGCTCCGGTCACAACGGCCTCGTCGCGGCCGCCTACCTCGCCCGCGCGGGTCTCGACGTCCTCGTCATCGAGGCGTCGCCGACGGCCGGCGGGATGACCGCCACCAACGAGATGCTCCCCGAAGCCCCCGGGTACATGATCAACGAGGCCTCCATCCAGGCGTCGCTGTTCCGCACCACGAACATCGACCGGGAGCTGGGGCTCAGCAGGCGTTTCGGGCTCCGCCAGACGATCATCGACCCCGCTCACTTCCAGCTGGCGGCAGACGGCTCGTCGCTGGGTCTGTGGCGCGACCCGAACAAGACCGCCGAGGAGCTGCGGCACTTCTCCCGCAAGGACGCCACGGCGCTGCTGGAGCTCTACGAGGTCATCGACGCTGCGGTCGAGATCGGTCTGCCGATGATGCAGACCAACATCACCCGGCCAGAGCTCGTCAAGATCATGAAGGCGGTCAAGGCCGTCGCCAAGAACCGCAAGCAGCTCACCGCGGTCGGGCGCTGGATGGCCTCCTCCCAGGCGGAGGCCATCGAGGAGAGCTTCGAGCACGACATGATCCGTGCTCCCCTGCTCACCTCGCTGCCCTTCATGCCGTTCGACGTGGACCTGTCCGGCTGGTCGCTCATCTATCTCGGGGTGCTGAGCCGCTACGGGGTCGCGATGTTCCATGGCGGCACGGGTGCCCTGCCCCGGGCGCTGCTGGCCAGCATCCGCCAGGACGGCGGCCGACTGATCACCGACTCTCCGGTCGAGGAACTGGTCGTCACAGGCGGCAAGGTCACCGGGGTCCGCATCCGGGGCGGCGAGGAGATCCACGCCCGCAGGGGGGTCCTCACCGCCTGCAGCCCACGGACCACGCTCACCAAGCTGCTCCCCAAGGGCGTGCTCTCGCCGAAGCTGCAGAACGCGGTCGACCACATCCCGACCATCAAGCGCGGCATCAGCGACTACAAGCTCAACGTCGCGCTGTCCGGCCGGATCCGGATGACCAGGCACGAGAAGTGGCGCGGGGACGGCATCGACCTGCGGCTGGCATGCAACTGCTACCACACCTACGAGGAGGCGCTGCAGGCCGCGAGGGACAGCGTGCGCGGAGAGGTCTCCGCACACATCCCGGGACTTGCCCAGGTCACCACGGCCTTCGACCCGTCGATGGCCCCCGAGGGCTGCGACCTGTTCTGGTTCTGGACCGGGCTGGCCCCGAGCGTGCCGCGGGTCGGGTGGGAGGCGGCGCGCAAGGACATCACGGAGAAGGTCATCCGGGACTCGGAGCTGTACTACGAGGGCGTCGAGGGGCTCGAGGTCGCTCGTCGGCCGCTGGCCCTGCCGGACCTCGAAGAGCGGTTCTGGGCGATCGACGGCAGCGTCTACCACGTCGATCCGACGATCACCCGGTTCGGCCCGCGCAAGCCCGCGCCCGGGTTCGCGGGTTACCGCACGCCGGTGCCGGGGCTGTTCCTCACCGGGTCGGGTACCCACCCGGTGGCCGGGATCAGCGGCATGCCGGGCCAGAACGCCGCCCGAACGATGATCAAGATGTTCAAGGCCGAGGACGGTGGCGGCATCAAGCACGCCGTCACCGCGGCGCGGACGCGGGACCGCTTCCTGGAGTCCACCGAGCGTGAGGACGTGTTGCCCACGCCGGGCCGCGTCGACCACGCGAATGCGCTGGTCGGTGACTGACCGGACGCACACGTGAGAGGGGGGGCCGGCGCGCGCCGGCCCCCTCCCTCGTTCTGGGGAGCGGATCAGATCGTGGTGATCTCGCGGACGAGCCAGTGCCCGTCGGATTCGGTCGCGGAGACCTGGACGCGGCCACCCGAGAGCACGGGCTGCGGCGCGGCCGCCGAGGTCTCCGTCCGGTCGAGGAACAGCAGCAGCGTGACCTCTCCGCGGGACTCCGCGACCACCGCGGTGTCGGCCACTCGCGTACGCACGACGGAGGACTGGGCGTTCGCGGCAGGTGTCACCGTGTCCCGCACGGAGGAGGCGTAGCGGTCCCGGAACTCCGGTGCGACCAGCGCAAGTCTCCCGTCGATGTCGGCGTCGCGATAGTCGAAGCTCAGCAGCTCCTCGACCGAACGGGTGGTCTCGGCGACGGCAGTGGCCCGCTGGTCGTCCACCCGGCCCGACCACCACCAGAACACCGTCAGCGCACCAGCCAGGACCACCCCGACGACGGCGGTCACGAACAGCCGGCGTCGAGTGGTCTCCGGCCGGGCCGCCGCGGCACGGATGGGGGCCGTGGCGATCTGCCGAACCTGCCGGGCGGCCGACCCCGCGACGGACCCCACGGAACCGACGACCGTCCCGAACGTGATCGTGCGCCGACCCCGGCGGCCCTGCGGCGGCGTGGATCGCTCGTCCGGGCCGCTCTGCTCGGCCGGCTCGGCCTCGTCGGCCGGGTTCAGCGGCCGAAGTCGATCCGCGACACGAGCCATCGTCCGCCCTCCTTCCGCATCTCCTCGCTGAGGCGGTAGCTCCGCTTCTCCCCGTCCGGGTGGTCGACGTCGTGGGAGGTGACCCGCACCGCGGTCAGCACGCGCGCGGCGTCGCCGTCCACGCTCACCACGCCGGTGAGCACGGAGTCCACCGTCATCCGCACCTGGCCGTCCCGCACCACCGACACGTACTGATCGCCGTTGCGGCGGTACAGGTCGGCGAACTCGCCCGTCGAGGCGTCGAGTACGGCACGAGCGTCGTCGACGGACCGCGCCGGGTCGATCGTCATGAGCGCCCGGGCGTGGTCCTGGGCCGCCGTCTGCACGGCCGTGCGCTCGCTGTTCGCCCACCACTGGGTACCGACAAGGGTCGCGGCACCACACGTGAGCAGCACTGCCACTGCGGCCAGCAGCGCAGGCAGGCGCAGCCGTGGACGTAAGACCCGGGGCGGGACCGGGTCGCCGTCCGCGTCGAGCCTGGGCAGCTCGGTGGTCGGCGGGTCGTCGACCCGCGTTCTGGTGGGAATCGTCATCGACTCGTCCTCTTACAGCGGTGTGAAGCCGGAGATCTTCCAGGTTCCCTCGACGTTCTCCATGGCCACCCGGACGCGGCTGCCGGACGGAGCGCCCGCGGGCGAGTTCCCGGCTTGCGAGGCCTGGTTGACGAACATCAGCACGTTCACCGTGTCGCCCTCGCGACCGATGACCGACGAGCTGACGACCTCGGTGCGGGTGGAGACCTGGTCCCGCTCGGCGGCGGGCACGACGACGTTGCGCAGCAGGTTCACGTAGTCGTCGCCGAACGGCCCGGTGACCAGCCCCGCGTACCGGTCGACGTCCTTCGCGACGGTGGTGTGGTCGTAGGTCAGCAACTCGCTGACGGCACGGTCCGCCGCACCGTGCGCGTCCGCCTCCTCGGCCGCCGCGGTGGAGTGTCGCACGTGCAGGACGAACAGCGTTGCCGCCGCGGCTGCGAACACCGCGATCGCGACCAGCAGACCGATCCGGACGGCCCTCGGCTTCCGCTGGGCCAGCCGGCCCGCACCGCGGGCCGGGGCACCGACCTTCTCGAGAACCCCGTTCACGGCACGAACTCCACGTTCGAGACGAGCCAGCGGCCGTCGTCCTGGTGCTTCATCTCGATCATCATCCGGTAGTACCTCTGCTCCCCGTCGGGGACCGTCTTGTTCTTGACCGTCGAGCTCACGGCGACGAGCGTCTTGGCGGTGTCGCCGTCCAGGCTCTGGATGCCGGCCTCGTCCACCTTCCCGGTGGAGGTGACGGCGCCGTCCTTGATGACGCCGACGTAGGCCTGGGTGTTGGAGCGGAACAGGTCGCCGAAGTCGCCGGTGGAGGCGTCGACGACCCGCTGGATGTCCTGCTTCGCGGTGTCGTGGCTGATCGTCGTGAGCGTCGCCCCCACGGTCCGGGCCGTGTCCAGCACTGCCGCCTTCCGTTGGTCGGTCGCCCGGTCCCCGAGGAACAGCGCCCCCGCCCACACGGTCGCGCCGAGCAGGAGGACGGCCGCCGCCGCGAGGGCGACGAGCAACCGGCGCCGGCCACGCCCGATACCGCGCCGCGGCCCGAGGGTCGCGCTGTCGGGCGTGTCCGCGGTGTCGGCCACCTCGTCCTGGTCCGTTGCCTCGGTCGTCGCGGCCTCGTCGACCGTGTCGGCCTCGTCGACCGTTTCCGACTCGGTGGTCGACCTGGTCTCCGCCGGAGGCTCCGGACAGCTGTCGACCCGCTCGACGGGAGTGTCCTCCCCGACCACGCCCTCTTGCGCATCCTCGTCGACGACCCTGTCGGGCACGAGGTCGTCCACGACGACCCCGTCGAGTGGCTCCGCGCTCGCGCGGGCGTCCCGCGCAGCGGCTGTCACGGTCGTGCCGGGGTGGGTAGCAGTAGCCCTTCCCACGTCTCCTCCTCCGTGATCGGTTGGTTGTCCGAGGTCCCACCGACGCCGGCGAGCGGCTCGGCGAAGACCGGCTGGTCGTTGACCGGCGTCTGCAGGTCGATCCGGGGGTGGCCGAGGGTGGTCGGGCGGAACCCGTCCCCCACGCACTCCTGGATCAGCGCCGCTCGCCGTCCGGGCGGGGAGCCCGGCTCGAAGCACGGCAGGTTGCGCGCGCCCCGGGCCAGCGTCGGGTCGTTCTGAGGGATCTGGCAGTACGAGTTCGCGGGCAGGTCCTCGTCGGCGGTGTCGTACGCGTTGCGGGCGCCACCGGGCTTGCCCGGCGGGACCCATCCGTAGTTGCAGGCGGGCGGGTTGACGTTGGTCTGGATGTTGAGCCGGATGTCGCGCTCCTGCCCGGGCGGTGCCGCCGACCGCTCCGCGGCCATGATCATCGGGTAGATGACCAGGACCTGCTCGATCGGGGCGTGGTAGGCCTCCGCGAGGTGGGTCAGGATGCCGGTCGTGTCGAGGAAGTCCGGCACGGACCTGCCGAGCGACGAGATCAGGTCGTCGGCCTTGGTGGCGGCCCCCGGCACCGTCGTCAGGATCGACCGCAGGCTCCCGTCGCTCGCCCGCAGCTGGTCGGTGAAGACGCCCAGGTCGGATGCCCAGGATCGGATGGCGTCGCTGGACGCGAGCTGCGGGGCGGCGAACCGCGGGAAGTCGTTGAGCAGCCCGACGGTCTGGTCGTAGTTCTCTTGCGCGGTCCGGGTCAGCTCCGCGGTGTCGTCCACCAGCCGCCCCAGGTCCGGCCCGATGTCCCGGAAGGCCTTGTCGGCCTGGTCGAGCAACACGCTGAGCTGCTCGTTCGGCACCGACGTCAGCAGGGTGTCGGTCGTGTCGAGCACGTCCGCGATCGGCACGGGCACGTTCGTCCGGTCGAGGGGGATGACGTCCCCGTCGGCGAAGGCCGGGCCGTCGTCCCCGATGAGATCCACGTACTGCTCGCCGATCGCCGAGACGCTGCGGATCTCCGCCCGCGAGTCGGCGGCGGGCGCCTGCGAGGCGTCGATCGACATGTCGACCTCGACTCCCGCGGGCACGAGCCGCACCCCGGTCACCTTGCCCACGGTCACTCCGCGGGCCGTCACGTTGGCGTTCGGGTAGATCCCACCGGCGGCCGGGAACTGCCCGGTGACGGACACGTGCCCGAGGCCGAGCAGGCTCGGCACCCGCACGTACACCAGAGCGATCAGGAGAGCCGCGACGATCGTCAGCACGGTGAAGATCACCAGCTGGACGCGTACGAAGCGCGTGATCACGGGTCAGCCTCCGTTCCGGGCGCCGGGCGGCATCTCGCCGGGCTCGAGCAGCGGGACGCCGTCGATCCGGGGGATGAGCGGATCGATCACCTGGCTGGTGGCGCCCCCGTGCTGGAGCGCGGTCTCGACGGCGCCGAGCTTCCCCTGGAACGGGGTGCCGGTCAGCAGGCCCTGGTCCAGGCTGCTGAGGGTCACGTCGAGGGTCACGTAGAAGTTGATGTAGTCGCCCTGGAAGACCTCGTCGAGGTTCTTCAGCGGGAACAGGATCGTGCCCAGCAGCCCGAGCGAGCCGGTCAGCGAGGTCCCGGCGTCGGCCAGTCCGCGCAGGGCCGGCTCCAGGTTCGCCACGTTGGTGGCGATGTCGTCCGCGGAGCGCTGCACCACCTCGTCGGTCGCGTTGCCGAACTCGCTCAGCGCCGACAGCGTGTGGGTCAGTTCCTTGCGCTGGTCCTCGAGCACCGCCAGAGCGGGCGGCACCGTGTCCAGCGCCGTGTCGATGACCTGACGCTGCTCGGCGATCCGACCCGACAGCCGGTTGAGACCGTCGATCGCGCGGATGATGTCGGCCTTCTGCTCGTCGAGCCCTCGCGCGAACGTGTTGAGCTGGGTGAGCAGGTCCCGGAAGTCACCGGTTCGCCCGTCGAGCGCCTTGTTGACCTCGTAGGAGATGGTCTTCAACTGCTGGAGGCTGCCACCGTTGAGCAGGGTCGCCGTGGCGGCCAGCACCTCCTCGGTCTCCGGGTAGGCACCCGAGTGGCCGAAGTCGATCACCGAGCCCTGCGCGAGCCGCCCCTGCGGGGCCTCCCCGGCGGGCGGGGGCGCCAACTCGATGTACTTGGCGCCCAGCAGGCTGACCTGCCCCACCTTGGCGACGGTGTTGGCCGGCAACGTGATCTCCGGGTCCAACCCCACGGTCACGACGGCCGTCCAGTCGTCCAGCCGGATCGAGCGGATCGAGCCCACCTCGGTGTCCCCGACGCGGACGGGGTTGTTCGGCACGAGGTCACCCACGTCCTGCATGTGGATGGTCACCTCGTAGGCGCCGTCGGCGTGGCCGCCCGTGCCCGGGAGCTGGAAGTCGTTCAGCCCGGTGTAGTCGCAGCCGGCCAGCACCGCGCCGACCCCGACCAACGCCACCAGCCTGACGATCCCCTTGGCGAGGCGTCTCATCAGTTACCACCTCCTGGGAACTGCAGGCCACCGAGTCCCGGCACGTCCGGGTTGAGCGGCAGTTGCTTGGCGGCCGGGGGCTGCGGCTCGACGGGCCCGGGGTTGCGCTCCGGGGCGCCGCCGCCCTCGACGGCGATCGGGTTCGGCCCGGCAGGCAGCGGGCTGACCCGCAGCATCTGCAGGATCGGGCCGAAGTAGCCCTTGCAGGCCTTGGCGCCGGTCTCGGGATCCGCGGCGGCACCGGCGATCGCCGTACAGGCCAGGTCGGCGGGCGAGTTCGTGTTGTCGACGACGACGGCGCCGCCGATCGCTCCCGTCCGGGCGCTGAAGATGTTGAAGAAGTTCATCATCGTGCTCGGCCCGACATGGAGCACCTGCGCCAGATTGTCGCGGGACGCCGCGAGATTGCGGGTGACCTCGCCGAGCCGGTCGACCGACTCGGTCAGCGGCCCGCCGGTCTCGTCGACGAAGGCGTCCACATCGCGTGCAGCGCGGTCGATCCCCGCGAGCGCCTGCCCGAGGTCGCCGCTGGAGTCCGCCAGCACCCCGGACACCGACGCCAGGCGGGTGTTGAACTCGGCGATCTGGCCGTCCATCTGGCCGAGGGCGGACACGAACACCTGCAGGTTGCGCACGGTGCCGAAGAGGTCCTCCCGGCCGTCGGCCAACGTCTGGACCGCTGCGGAGGCCTGCTTGACCATCTCGTTGAACTTCTCGCCGTTGCCGCCGTCCGCATTCGCCGCGGCGACCTGGACGAAGCGCCGCAGCGCCCCGTCGGCGTCGACACCGTCCGGTCCGAGCTCCTTGCCGACCCGCTGCAGCTGGTCCTTCAGGTCGTCGTACTCCAGCGGGGACACGGTCTTCTCGACCGGGATCACGCCGCCGTCGTCGAACTGTGGTCCGCCCTTGTAGGCGGGCGCCAGCTGCAGGTACCGCGTCGCGACGAGGGTGGGCGTCACGATCGCCGCAGTGGGGTTCGCGGGCACCGGGTACTTCGCATCCCACGAGAAGTCGACGCGGACGCGCCGGCCCTCGGGGACGATCGCGTCGATCTCACCGACGTCGACGCCCTGGATCCGGACCCGGTCACCCGGGTAGATGTTCTTCACGGACGCGAAGTACGCCGTACCCTTGTTCGTGCCGCCGCCCAGTACGAGCACGAGACCCGCGACGATCAGCACCGCCACGACGGCGACGGTGAGGATGCGGCCGGCGGCGGTGGCCAACCGGCCCTTCACAGCGGTCATTCCGCTCATCGGTCGTTGCCTCCCAGGCCGACGAGGTCTCCGACGCCCGGCAGGCCGCCGAGGGTCTCGCCGTTGAACGTGTGGCCGGGATCGGGCAGCGCCAGCCCCGGCACGAAGTCGTTGACCGGAAGCACCGTCAGCGGGATGCCTGCGAGGTCGGCGTGCCCGTTGAACCACGGCCCGCTCGCCAGGCCCTCACCGAGGCCAGTGATGAAGCCCGCGACCCGCTCGATGGCCGAGCTGATGTTGCCGTTGTTGCGCTGCAGGATCGCCAACACCTGGTTCAGCTCGGTCAGCGTCGGCGCGAGCCGGTCGTGCTGCTCGTCGACGAAGCCCGAGAGCTGATCCGTCGCCGCGGTCGTGCGGACCAGGAGCTCGCGGATGATCGCGCGACGGGCCTGCAGCTCGTCGAGCAGCGCGTTCCCGTCCGTGATCAGGTTCTGCAACTCGCCGGTGTGATCCTTCAGCACGCCGGTGACCTGCTCGGCTCGCGCGAACAGGTCCCGCAGGGCCTGGTCGCGCGAGGCCAGGGTCTCCGAGAGCCGGGCCACGCCCTCGAATGCGGGCCCGATCTCCTCGGGTGTGCCGCGGAACGCGTCGGAGATGCTGTCCAGGGCGTTGCCGACCTGCGCCATGTCGACCTCGCCCGTCGTCCGGCTCAGGTCCTCGATCCCTTCGGTGAGGCTGTACGGCGACGTGGTCCGCTCGACCGGGATGGTGTCCCCCGCCGACATCGACTCCGCCCCGCGCGACTCGACGTTCAGGTACCGCTCCCCGAGCAGCGTCTGTGTCTTGATCGCCGAGGAGGTCAGGTCGCCCAGCCGGACGCCCTTCGCCGTGAACGTGACCACGACGTCGCCGTCCTCCAGGTCCACGTCGGTGACCTTGCCGATCTCCGAGCCCGACATCCGGACCTTGTCGCCCGACTTCAGGCCGCCGCCCTCGGCGAACCGAGCGTGGTAGGTCGACCCCGCGAAGAGCGGGATCTCGGCCAGTTGGAAGGACCCGAACAGCAGGGCCGCCAGGCCGGCCAGCGTCACCAGGGCGATGACGACCGGGCTCTTCTCGCGGAACCTGACCTTCATCGGTCACCCCCTTGGGCCGCTGCTTCCTTCGCCTCGCGCTGCTCGGGCGTCTCCAGCGGGTTCGCGTCGTAGTTGCAGCGCGCGACGTTGTCCGACGGCCCGATCCACGGCGTGAACCGCGGATTGCCGTCCGGCCCCGTCACCTTCGCCCGCAGCGAGCAGACGAAGAGGTTGTAGGTGGAGCCCCGGGACCCGACGCGGGCGATCCGGAGGTACGCCCCCGGCAGCATCCGCAGCGACTCGTCGATCGTCGTGGCCCCCTCGTTGACCTGCACGGAGGCCCGCTTCAGCTGGTCGACGGTGCCGACCAGCGGCCCCCGCACCTTGCCGAGCAGGGTGTCGATGCCGCCGACGAGCCGGTTCGTTCCCTCGAGGGACTCCCCGATCGTCTTCCGGTCGGAGGCCAGGCCCGTCGTCAGCCGCTGCAGGTTGGTGATCGTGGCCGCGAGCTCGGGCGAGCGGCGGTCGAGTGTGTCGAGCACCTGGTTGAGGTTGTCGACCGTCTGGCCGATGGCCTGGTCACGGTCGGCGAGGGCGTTCGTCAGGGACGCCACCCTCGACAGCAGCGACTCCAGGTTGCCGCCCTGCCCCTGGAACACGGCCACGATGTTCGAGGTCAGGCCGTTGATGTCCTCGGGGGACAGTCCTTCGAGCAGCGGGTGGAAGCCCGCCAGGAGGACGTCGAGGTCGAGCGCACCCCGGGTCTGCTGCACCGGCAGCTCACCCCCGGCGGCGAGCGGGGCCCGCGATCCCTCCGTGCCCGGGGAGATTTCCAGGAACCGGTCACCGGTGAGATTGAGGTACTTGACGGCGAGCTGCGCGTTCTGCGGGACCGAGCGGGTCTCGGCGACGTCGAAGCTGACCCGGACACGGTCCTGGTCCTCGACCACGACGTCGTCGACCGTTCCGACCTTCACCCCGGCGACCCGCACCGAGTCACCGGCCTGCAGGCCGGAGGTGTCGGCGAAGATCGCGTCGTACCGCGCGGCCTTCGGGCCGACGAACCCGGCCCCGAGCTCGATCGCGACCAGGGCGAGCACGGCGAGCGTCGCCACCACGAAGAGGGACGACTTGATCAACGGCCCCAGGACCGCCTGGGACGACTGTCTGCTCATCGGTTACCTCCCAGCAGTCCGCCGAGCAGGCCGTCGGAGCCCTGCTCCGGGGTGGGCTCGCCCGCCGGGGCCTGCGGGTGAGCCGGAGCCGCGGGCTGGGCCGGCGCCGAGCCGGAGGGGTCCGCGGCACCCGGGTCCGTCACCGGCGGGTTCTCGGGGGCACCCGGCGCGGGGGTGCCCGCCGGGCCCTGGCCGCGGTCCGACACCGGCCCGAACAGGTAGGCGTATGCCGGCGGGTCGCCGAAGCGCAGCGTGCTGTCGCCGCCGTCGGGGTTCGGCTCGCCGCCCTTGTCGACGTTCTCGACCAACGAGTCCGGCCAGCGCAATCCGTCGAGGTCCGGCAGGCCGTGACAGTTCGGGCCGTTGTCGGCACCGACCACCGGCAGCTGTCCGGGGTTGTCGTACGGCCGGGCGCCGGGCTGGAGCGTCACGTCGGCGCTCACGCCGGGGACCTGCCCACCCTGGTTGGCCTCCATCAGCTGGCGATTGACGTCCACCCCCTTGAGGAAGCAGGCGAACTCCGGCGAGTACTCGCGGAGCAGGTCCGTCGTCGGCAGTGCGGTGCGCATGACGTCCGTCAACGGGTCGCCGTTGCGCAGGAAGAAGTCCCGACCGGTGTCGGAGAAGCGGGTCAGCTGGAAGAAGAAGCTGTCCAGGTTCGCCTGCTGCTCCACCACGGTACGGCTCGTGACCGTGACATCGTCGACCAGCTTCAGCAGGTCCGGCGCCACGTCGGCGTAGAGGTTGGTCAGGTCCGCGCCGTCCTTCACGGTCTCCTGCAGCTGGGGCAGGTTCTCGTTGAACCTCCGCAGGTAGGCGGCCAGCTCGGTTGCCGTCTCGCCGATCTTCTCACCGCGGCCCTGCAGCGCGCTCGAGGCGTTGCCGAGCACCGACGCGACCTGCGAGGGCTTGAGCGTGCGCAGCACCTCGTCGAGGTGCTGGAACAGTGTGTTGACCTCGACGGTCACCCGCTGGGCGGACAGCGAGTCGCCGGCCGCGAGCGTCCGCCCCGACGGCGTGTCGGGCGCGGTGAGCGAGACGGTCTTCGCCCCGAACGCCGTGAGCTGCTTGAGCTGCACGCGCGCGTCGGCCGGGACCATCGAGAGGGTGTCGGGGTTCATGTGGAGGGAGATGTCGACGGCGTCACCGCCGTCGACGACACGGACGGCGCCGACCTCGCCGACGTCGACCCCGCGGAGCTGAACCCGGTTGCCCGGGTACATCTGCAGGCCGGAGCGGTCGGCTCTGAGCGACACGTCCGCGTAGGGCACGAACGCCTTGGCGTAGACGGCACCGCACAGCGCGAAGAAGCCGAGCACGATCGCGAGCAGGACGAGTGCGCCCGCGCGGTGCTTCGTTCGGGAGACGAGGGAGGCCACGGTGCTACCCCGAGATCCGGAAGGCGTCGGAGTCGCCGTAGAGCGCCATCGCGATCGCGAGGTTGACGGCGAGGACGGCGATCAGCGAGCTGCGCACGGCCTTCCCGACCGCCAGGCCCACTCCCGCGGGCCCGCCCGAGGCGGTGTAGCCGTAGTAGGTGTGGATGAGGATCACCACGACCGCGATGCCGATCGCCTGGGCGAACGAGTAGAGCACGTCCTGCCACTGCAGGAACGTCGTCATGTAGTGGTCGTAGGTACCCGCCGAGAGGCCGAAGAAGTCGACCTGGGTGAGCTGCCAGCCGATCCAGCCGCCGACCATGGCCATCGCGAAGATCGGGATGATGGTGATCATGCCGGCGACGAGACGGGTCGTGACCAGGTACGGGAGTGAGCGCACCCCCATGACCTCGAGGGCGTCGATCTCCTCGGACACCCGCATGGCGCCGAGCTGGGCGGTGAAGCCCGAGCCGACGGTCGCCGCGAGGGCGGCCCCGCCGATGATCGGGGTCAGCAGCCGCGGGCCGATGATCGCCGAGGCGAACCCACCGAGTGCCTCGAGGTTGAGGTTGCTCAGCGCGTCGAACGTCTGGACGCCGCCTGTGACGCCGGCGAACATCGTGATGAAGAACGTGATGATGGACGAGCCGCCGATGACGGCGAGCGCGCCGGTGCTCATGCCGACCTCGGCGACGAGCCGAACCTGCTCGGTCTTGTAGCTCTTGATCGCCTTCGGGGTCCACGCGATGGACTTGCCGTAGAACGCGGCCTGGTCGCCGAGGTCATCGAGCAGTCGCACGGGCACCCGGAGGACCGAACGCACGGACATCAGTGGCCTCCGACGATCCCGAGCGAGTACGGGATCTGGGTGAGCAGGATGTTGATCGGGAAGAGGGCGAGGAAGGTGTAGACGACCGTCTCGTTCACCGCGTTGCCGACGCCGCGAGGGCCTGCCGCACAGGTCATTCCGCGGTAGCAGCCGATGAGCGCGCCGACCATGCCGAAGACGACTGCCCGGACCTCGCCGTGGACCAGGTCGGGGAACCCGACGAGGAGTTTGAGCGAGTCGACGTACTGTCCGGGGCTCGCGCCCTGGAGGTAGACACCGAACACGTAGCCGCCCGCGAGGCCGATGAGGATCATGACGCCGTTGAGCAGGAAGGCGTTGACCGCCGTGGCGAGAACACGGGGCACGACGAGGCGATGGATCACGTCGATCCCGAGCACCTCCATCGCGTCGAGCTCCTCGCGGATCTTCCGCGCCCCGATGTCGGCGCAGATCGCGGTGGAGCTCGCCCCCGCGATGATGAACGTCGTCGCCACGGGGCCGATCTGGGTCACCGTCGCGAAGCCGGAACCGGAGCCCGACAGGTCGATGGCGCCGATCTCGACAAGGATCAGGTTGAACTGGAAGGTCACCAGCGCGACGAACGGGATGCCCAGCAGGATGGCCGGGCCCAGCGACACGCTTGCGACGAACCACGTCTGCTGAACGAACTCGCGCCAGTGGAAGGGCCGCTTGAACATCGCGACGAAGGTGTCGGCGACGAAGGCGAAGAAGGCGCCCATGGGGCGCACGGCCCGCCCGAGGATGGGCGGCGCCGTCATCCGTCCCCTCCTCGGGCGAGCACGATGCGGACGTCCTCTAGCACGTCTGCCTCCTCTTCGAGACCGGATTAAGTTGACGGCGGAATCGGGGAGCGCAGCCGCCGTACGAGTGCGGACCCAACCGGGTCCTACAGGAGGCAACGAGCCGAGCAGTGACAAGTCACGGGCCCTGTAAACCCCCTCCGCGAGTTCACTCGAATGGCGGTTAAAAAACCTACGTCCGCTCAACGCATCGTCCGCAGGGGCGGGTCGGCACGCACGACGGCGGGGGCCGGTTCATCCGGCCCCCGCCGCTTTGGGCTGCAGAAACGTGACGCTACAGTCTCGCCTTCGACTTCGCCTGTGTCCCCACGGCCGAGCCACTGTCTGAGGACTCGCCGTCGATGCCGACCACGACGCCGGTCGAGTGCGGTGCCTCGGCCACGAGGTGGCGGCCGAGCAGACGCACCGTCGCCGCGATCCCGCCGACCACGGTGAGCGCCGCGAGCGAGACGAGCCACATCGGAGGGTCGTCCACGGAGTGCCGCACCGAGAGGTAGAGGATCCCGGTGCCGAACAACCCTGCCGCGAACGCCTGCGGGATGATCGCAACCAGCGACAGTCGCTTGCCAAAGGTGTCGAGCAGCGGCACGAGCCGGTAGACGATAATGCCGCCCACCAGCGCCGACATGGCGTTCGTGAAGCCCAGGAAGATCGGGTAGCCGAGGACGACGAACGGCTGGCTGTCCTGGTACCCGTACACGCCGAGCACACTGACGAACGTCATCTCGGCGACGATCGCCATCCCCACGATCGCGCCGTACATCCGCCAGACGCTCCGCATCGTCGGACGGCGGGCGAGCGACCGTGCGACGAAGACGGCCGCGCAGCCGTAGAACGCCGAGTAGCAGATCGGGACCCACACCGGCTGGGCGCTGCCGAAGGTGGTGTAGAGGTTCCACTGCCCTTCACGGTTGAAGTGCAGGCCGTACATCAGGTCGAAGAATGGCTCCATCAGCGAGGTGACGACGCCTGACGCCAGAACAAAGAACGGCCAGACGATCCGCTCCCTGCGGTACAGGGTGACCACGTAGGTCACCGCCGCCACGGCCAGCACACAGGACAGGATGACCGCGATCAGCTGCCCGACGGGCGGCACGGGCGTGTCGACCGCCTGGGATCCCAGGGGTGCCATCATGGGCTCAGCCCACCGCAGGCAGCAGGTAGGACGGCAGCTCGGCGACCGAGTCCGCGTGCAGCCCGATGTATGCAAACGGCACGTGGTAAACCACGAGCAACACCGTGAAGCAGTACCCGACCACCGCGAGCGTGGAGACGGTCTCGCGCCAGCGCGGCGACACCCGGTCCAGCCCGTACTCGACCGGACTGCGCCCGTCGGGCGACTCGCTCGCCCGCATGTACAGCCACGTGAAGGCGAGCCCGACGAGTGCGACCAGGAAGGCTTCGCTCAACGGGTACTGGAAGTGCGAGCCCGCAAAGAGCGTGATCGCGCCGACCGTTCGCGGGTACCCGTACGCCTCGGTGAGCCGGATGATGATGTTCTCGACGACCAGGTCGAACAGGAACGCCTCGACAAACAACAGCAGGTAGACCTGGGGCCTACTGAGGCTCGGGAACCGCCTACGCAGGAACCTCGCGGTGTTCAGGGCCATGAGCGCCACGAACGCGCAGAAGTAGATGTACATCGGGAGGCCCCAGAGGAACGACTCCGCGTACTGCCCCGGCGCGTCGGACTGGTGGAGCGGGAGCCATGGCGACCAGACACCGGTGTTGATGTTGTTCTGGTTCCAGGCGAAGAGGTACTCGTTGTTGTTGAGGAAGGCATCGAGAACGAAGCCGACGACACCCCCCAGGATCATCTTGCCCATCAGACTGATCCGGCCGTCTCGACGCAGCGGCTTCACGATGCCGGACCAGAGGAAGGCGACCAGCACGATCACGCTGACCGCCTCGACGCAGCGGAGCGCGACCAGACGCCACGTCGCCATCTCGTCGGGCCCCTGGACCGGCACCGGGGTGAACGAGTCGGAGGCGATCCAGTTCGAGTACGCCCACACGGACAGGATGATTCCGAGGAGGCCGATGGTCGCCCAGACGCCGACACCGCCTCGGCGTCCGTACTTCGTCTCCTCAGCCGTCGCGGATGCGGCGGCCGGCGCTGGCAGCACGCCCGGCGCCGGTTCCTGGGTCTGTGTCATGGTCTGCCCCTCACCTCCTGGAGAACGGCGCCCGAACAACGCCATCCCCATCTCATCAAAATTTACGTTAAATTATAGTTCGTGCCGACTCATCACTCGCAGGTCGGCCCTGCCGAGTCCTCCGCGGCCATGCTGAGCGAGGTCAGGACGAAGCGAGTGATCATTACGCGCTCGGTCGCCTCGTCAAGTGACCGGCGGAGGATGATCGACGCGTAGACCGTCTGCAGCCAGTCGGCTAGATCGACATCGGGAACTCCCGCCCTCAGCAGCCCGGACACGCGTGCACGCCGCAACCAGGGGAGCCAGAATCCCACGCCACGAGCACGAACGGAGTCCAACCAGAGCACCTCGTGCAGCGACACGGGACTCTCCTCGCCGAGCAGCCTTCGCAGCTCGGCGTCCAGGCGAATGCCCCGGATCACCCCGATCGACGCGGCGACGAAGGAGTCAGCGTCCAGCCCCACGCCCCAGTCGTGCGGAGCGAGCTCGTCGGCGAGTTCCCCGACCCGCTCGGCAGCAGCCGCCTCGATCAGATCTCGCCTGTTCGCGAATATCCGGTAGACGAGCTGGCGGCTCACGCCGCTCTCGTTCGCGACGTCCGACATCGTGGTCCGACGGACTCCACGGTCGGAGAAGCACCGGCGTGCAGCAGCGACGATGCGCTCCCAGGACGGCGGACGATCCACCTGACCGGAGTCAGGTCGCACCGTACCGCCCGGCGGCAACGCCGCGACGCCGTCGGTTGGCTGCCGCTCTTGAGTTGCTCGCATTGGTCCCCTTCGATGACCCCGACCCCGGGCCGTCCGCTTACCTCGACGGCGCTCAGCCGGACTTGACGAGCCGGCAGATCTCCGCCGACGCCTCGACCGTGACCTTTGGATCGGTGGGGATCAACAGCGGCGCGAGGTCTGCGATCAAGTTCAGCGAGGCGCCTGCCTCCGCGAAGGGCCGCACCTGGTCAGCGATCTGTCGGGGAGTGCCGTGGAAGAAGGTCTTCCGCACCATCTCCGGAGTTACCTGGTCGATGATCTCGGCGATGTCGTGGGGCGACATCGCGTTCGGCTTCATGTGGAGCGCGTAGTGCCAGTCCAGCGGCATGACCGGCTCGACCCCCTCCGGAGCCCAGTCGGCCATGTTGATCCGACCACCCGTCGCCGCGTACCACTTGAGCAGCGGACTATCGACGTAGCGCTCGAAATCGTCGTCCTCATCGAGAATGAAGACGATGTGGTGGAGGGCGAACGTGAAGCTCTCAGGGTCGCGGCCGATCTCGGTGAGGGTACGGCGATGCCCCTCGATCGCCTGCCCGTACTGGTCGGGATCCGCGTACACGAACGGAGCGCCGGTGCCGAACCCGTCGGCGTACCGCAGGGCCATCTCCGTGAGCTTCGGACCACCGCCCATGGCGATCACCTCGGGGAGGCGGTCCTTCCCCGCGTTCCCCACCCAGGCGTCCCTCAGCTTCCACAGCTCACCGTCAAAGTCCACCAGGTCGCGCTCCTTGAGCAGCAACCGGAGGATCTGGAACGTCTCATCGAGCCGTTTGAGGCCGAGAGACCGCTTGCGACCGAACGGCGCGATGTGCCGAACCTCCCCGGCTCCCAAACACAGCGACGCCCGCCCCTCGGTCGCCATCGCCAGCGTCAGCATCGTCTGAGCGAGCTCAGCCGGCTCACGGCGGGTGGCATCGGTGCACACGGCGAAACCGAGCCGATCCACGCCCGCGAGGGCGAACGCCGCGGTCGCGAACGGGTCCTGCAGCGAGTCCATATCCGGGATCATCGCCGCAAGCGGAGTGTTCTCCGGCGTCCAGAGGCTGTTGGGCCACCAGCTCGTCATCTGGTCCCAGAGGACGAACTGGTCGATCTGACCGGTTGCCTCGAGCGCCTCGGCGTACTCCGAGGCACCGCGGGGGTCGAGGTACCGGGATGCCCAGATCCCGATCCCGGTGCGAACGTCGTTGGTCATCGTCACCGTCCTTGTCGGCCCGCTCAGGGCATGTGGAGTTGACAACTGAGCCCTTTTGTCAACCATGACGGCTTAATATGTATTCGATACGGAGGCAGGTGTCAAGCAGGTCACACCGCTGGGCCAAATGGACGTTACGGATGGTCAGCCCTGAGGAGGTGCGCCGCCAGCCATGCTCAGCGAGGTCAGCACGAAGCGCTCGATCATGGCCCGCTCCGACTCGGGGTCGATGTGTCGACGCAGGATGATCGACGCGTAGACGGTCTGCAGCCAGTCACCCAGGTCGTCGTCCGAGAGGTCGGCGCGGAGCACGCCCGCCCGGCGGGCCCGCTCGAGCCAGGGTGCCCAGAACGCCACCCCCATCTCCCGCACCGAGTCCAGCCACAGCACCTCGTGGAGTGAGACCGGGCTTTCGTCACCGAGCAGGTTCTGGAGCTCGCGGTCCGTCCGGATTCGCCGGATCACAGCGACAGAGACGGCGACGAACTGCTCTGCACCCGACCCTTCCTCCCAGTCGTCGGGCGTAAGATCCGCCGCGAGCTCGCGGATCCGAGCGATCGCGGCAGCTTCGATGAGCTCTCGACGGCCGAGGAAGATCTTGTAGACGAGTTGCCTGCTGACGCCGCTCGCAGTCGCAACATCCGACATCGTCGTCCGTCGGATGCCGCCCTCGCGGAAACACTGGCGCGCTGCGTCAAGGATGCGGTCCTGCGAGGCAGGCCGCCGGGCCTGGTCAGCCTCGCCGTCCACCACGACCGTGAACCTCGCTTCGATCATCCGGCCGCGCCCGCGGCAACATCACAACGACGGGGACGTTACCCGTCGCCAGGAGCGATGCCCCAGCCACCCTCTGTCACTGAGGCCCGCGGTCACCTGGCCTCAGCCACCCGGACGCTCGGACAGAGCCGCGCCATGCAAGAACAATCGCGTGACATGCTCGATGATGGCCCCGCGCTCGGGGCGCCGACTCGGGTCCGCCGGCAGGAAGATTCGATGCAGGACAGTCACCGACATGATCGAGCCGAACAGGAGTCGCAGGGAGAGCTCCAGACTCTCCGGCGGGACCCACCCTCGCCGGTCGGACTCCGGCTGCACCGTCCTGACAAGATCATCGAAGTGCCGGCCGACCGTAGCCAGCACGCGGTCGGCCGTCTCCGGATCCAGCCGGTCCTCGGCCGTAATGAGGCCAAGCATCGCCTCCCGATGAGAGGCACAGATGTCCACGATCACAGTGACCAGCCCGCGCATGTAGCGCTCGTCGTCCCACGGCGCGTCGACCTGCTCGCGCCAGAGGTGCAGGTATCTCTCCTGGAAGTCGACGAGTGGTTGCAGGACCGCAGCGACGAACAGCTCCGACTTGTTCGGGAAGTGACGATAGAGGGCTGAGCGAGCCACGCCCGCCCCGCGGGCGATCTCGTCCAGCGTGGCGACCTCGAATCCTCGCTCCGAGAAGATTCGCACAGCGCTCTCCACAACGAGTGCTCGCACTTCGGCGGGAGTCCTTCTCCTGCGCGCGATGGGGGCCTCCACGGGCCCCGAGCTTAGAGGTCGCGCGGATTGATCACGTCTCGGTCGCGGCCGGGTGTCGAGGGGAAGGAGCGGGCACGGGCCTGCCGATCATGAAGTTGTCTACGCTTCGTGATCGCCTGGAGGCCACGTGCCCGCCCTGCCATCATGGCTGGCCGAACCACTGTGGGACCAGTTCGCCGCGCTGCTACCCGTACGTGACGAGTTCGATCCCACCCATCCGTGGGGCTGCCACCGCGCCGGACCGGCGACCGGATCGTGTTCGACAAGCTCATCCAGGTTCTGCGGTTCGGCTGCTCCTACGAGGCGATCGCCGAGGCCACCTGCTCGGCGAGCACGCTGCGCGCCCGCCGCGACGAGTGGATCCGCCTCGGCGTGTTCGCACAGCTGCGGCGGATCGCCCTCGACGCCTACGACCGCATCGTGGGCCTGCTACTCGACGACATCGCCGTCGACGGCTGCATCACCAAAGCCCCCGGCGGCGGCGAGTGCGCCGGGCCTTCCCCGGTCGACCGGCGCAAACAGGGTCTGAAACGCTCACCCCTGGTCGAGGCCACCGGCATCCCACCGGGCCGGGTGCTGGCCGGGGCCAACCGCAACGACTCCCCGCTGCTGGGCCCAACGCTGGACCGACTCCGCCGAGCTCGCCCCGCTCCCCGACCACGTCACCGTCCACCTCGACGCCGGCTACGACTCGCACAAAACCCGGGACCTGCTCGACGAACGTGGCCTGCACGGCGAGATCGCGCACAAAGGCGAGAAGGCACCGATCCAGCCACCCGACGCCGGCACATCGAACGGACCAACGCCTGGCACAACGCGTTCAACCGGCTGCAGCGCTGCTACGAACGACGCGAGATCGTCCTCGACGCGTTCTTCGACCCCGCCGACGCGATCATCACCGTCCGTAGCCTGATCCGACAAGCCTGGACCACCCACCGCTGGAACACACGACCCGTCCGCCGCCCATGATCAACACATCAATTCGCGCGATCCCTTAGTCGCCGCCCCGGGGCAGCGGCACGACGTCAAGGGACACTCTGTCCCTTGACAAGGGACAGAGTGTCCCTTCTACTTCTCCGGTACACGTCTGTGTCCACAGCCGAAGGAGGATCGATGACGATCAAGGTGGTCCAGTGGGCAGTCGGCTCGATCGGCAAGGAGGCGGTGCGGCAGATCATCGCGCACCCTGATCTTGAGCTGGTAGGTGGCCTGGTCTACTCGGAGGACAAGGACGGCGTCGACCTAGGAGTCCTGGCAGGGATCGAGCCCATCGGCGTAGCCGCGACGACGAGTCGAGGTGCGATCCTTGCGCTCGACGCCGATGTGGTGCTGCACATGCCGATGATTGGCCCCCGCGGCGGCGAGAGCGGCTCGTTGATGGAGCAGAACGACGCCGACGTGGAAGCCCTCCTGCAGTCGGGAAAGAATGTCATCTCGATCTCGGGCTACATCTGGCCCGGAATCCGCGGCGAGGAGGCCACGGCCCGGTTCCGACGCGCCGCCGAGGCCGGGGGCGCGACGCTGTTCGGGACCGGCATCAACCCGGGCTTCATGATGGACCGGCTCGGTCAGGTCGCTGCGAGCCTCTGCCGCAAGGTCGACTCGGTCGCGGTCACCGAGTGGTGGGACACCAACACCTACCCGGCTATCGACGTGCTCCGGGATCTCATCGCGATGGGGCGGCCGGCCGATTGGATCTCGAGCGACTCGCCTCTGGGCGATGTCATCGGGCAGTTCTTCTACGAGTCGCTCGCCCTCGTCGCGACGTCGCTCGGCGGTCGCGTCGAGCGCTTCGAGCGCTCGCTCGAGGTCGGCCTCGCAACCCGCGACATCGTCCTCCAAGCGACCGGCCTCGAGGTGGCCAAGGGCTCCATCGGCGCCGTGGCGTGGACATGGAGCGCCGTCGTGGACGGGAAGCCGTTCGTGTCGATCCAGGACAGGTGGATCGGCGACCACGAGATCCCAGGCTGGGGACCACGCCGACACGATCACTGGGAGGTTGTCGTGAGCGGCGAGCCGGACGTGACGGTCGCTGTCGACCTGCACCATCCGAAGAGCAACGCCGGCACGACTGACCCGCTCGTCTGCAGCACCGTGGCTATCGTCCTCAACTCGATCTCCGCAGTGCAGGCCGCACCCGCGGGCCTCATGTCCTTCCAGACGCTGACCCCCGCGTTCCGATCGAGCGCTGCCGTTGTGGGCTGACGTCATGATCCACCGGCACCGACTCGACTGGACCGTGCTGAGCAACCCCGGGCGGCGAGGACGCGGAGCCAGATGTTGATCACCGCGATGGGCATGGTGTCCGCGTAGCGCAGGGCGAGCTTGTCGTACCGGGTGGCCAGTGCGCGGTGCTGTTTGAGCACGTTGATGCTGCACTCGACCGCGACGCTGCTTGCAGATCTGCTCGCCGACGACCGGTGGAAGGCCGCCGGCCGAGCCACGTTCGCGCCGGTGGGCCTGCTGGTCGACCTTGATCTGGATCGTTGCGGCGATCTTGCGCTCGCGCAGGCAGGTAGACGCGGTTGTACCCTCGAGGGCCTCGATCGAGGTTCCGCGAATTCTGCGAACGTGAGATGGGCCGGCTGGCGATCATGCACCTCAGCTTGCCATCCATCGGCCTCAGGACGAGAGACGAACCGGGCCGGTTGAGCGGATCGGATGCGAGTGTCGACACCACGGGAGGCGAGCCTCGAACCATCGTGACGTGGCCGGGCCCATGCCGAGCATACGGGCGGCGAGGAGCGAGCTGTATGTGTCGACATCGTGCCTCAGCCCGGGCATCGCCCCTCTGAGCGGACAGAACCCCGCCTCGACGTGTCGGACGAACGAGTCGGCACCGAAGTGGGTCGTTGGCCCGTGTTGTGAGCCGAAGCTCAAGAAGACGGTTCCCGCGCCGTCGCGGTCGGAGCACACGACAGGCTGGGAACCCGCCTCCCGCAGTGCCCGGTCCAGTTCCCAGTGCTGCAGGCAGGGGAGATCGGCAAGAAGGACCGCCGCTGGAGAGTCGTCGGCGCGGGCCGACAACGCCCAGGCCAGCGAATCGTTCAGGGACTGCGATCGAGGTTCGAGCAGGACCGAGGCGCCGCAGACCCGCGCCTGTCGGGCGACGATCACGTCAGGAGTCACGACGGTGACACCGTCGACGCGCCGTGCACGCCGCGCGGCCGCAATGGTGTCGGCGAGCATGGCCAGAACCAAGGCTGCCTTTGCGGGGGCGGCTTCGGCGGGAAGTTCGAGTCGACTCTTCGCGGCGGCGAGATCCTTCACTGGAACGAGCAGTTCGACTGCACGTGTCTCCGGCCGCCGACGCGCCAACGACACGGTTGAAATCACCGCAACGCTCTGAGCCTGGGCAGGACGTCCTCGGAGAACTGGGTGAGGAACCGCTCCTGGTCGCGGCCCGGCCCGTGGAACACCAGGTGGTTCAGGCCCGCGTCGAGGTACGGCTTCATCTGCGCCATGGCCTCGTCGGGATCCGAGGCGATGATCCACCGTCTGGCGACCTGCTCGATCGGCAGTTCGTCCGCGAGGCGCTCCATCTCCTCCGCCGAGTCCACAGTGTGCTTCTGCTCGGCGCTGAGCGACAACGGGGCCCAGAACCTGCAGTTCTCCAGCGCCAGGTCAGGGTCCCGGTCGTAAGAGAGCTTGACTTCGATCGTCCGGTCAATGGAGTCCGAGGCGCGCTCCCCCTTCTCAGCGCCTTCTGTCACGGCCGGCATCAGCTTCTCGGTGTAGAGGTCCATACCCTTGCCCGACGTGCAGATCATTCCGTCCGCGACTCGACCGGCGTAACGGGCGACCTGAGGACCACCCGCGGCGATGTAGATCGGGATCGGTCGCTCCGGACGGTCGTATATGGACGCGTTGACGAGCTTGTAGTACTCCCCCTCGAAGTCGACGTGCGACTCGGCCCACAGGGCGCGCATCAGCGACACCGACTCACGCAGTCGCGCAAAACGCTCCTTGAACTCCGGCCACACCATGCCGGACACGGCGACCTCGTTGAGCGCCTCACCAGTGCCTGCGCCCAGGATGACGCGGTCGCCGGTGAGCAGCGCCATGGTGGCGAAGGTCTGCGCCATCACCGCTGGGTTGTAGCGGAACGTCGGGGTTGTCACCGACGTGCCGATCAGCACCCGCCCGGTGCGCTCCCCCACCGCCGCCATCCAGGTCAGGGCGGATGGTGCGTGCCCGCCCCGATGCCGCCAGGGCAGGAAGTGGTCCGACACCCAGACGCTGTCGAGCCCGACCTCCTCTGCGCGCACGGCGTACTCCACGAGGTCCCGCGGGCCGAACTGCTCCGCCGAGGCCTTGTAACCGATCTTCAGGTTCATGGCTTTCCTATCGTGCGGCGATCAGAGGGATGTGCGTGCAATCGAGAGCAACGACGGGCTCGCGGTAGGTCGTGCTCCGCTGGCGCACCGGGCGCCCGGCGGCGGCGGCGATCGCCGTCAGCTCCTCCACCGAGCGTTCGGAGCCA
>NZ_JBJZON010000035.1:0-57634 GCF_047200735.1 Pseudonocardia oceanicola | reverse complement strand
CGGTCCTGGCCGACCTCGACGACGCCGCCCGCGCCCGCTCGGCCACGCTCGTCGTGGGGTCCGGCGCGGCGAACGCGGCGGTGGGCCCGCCGGGCCGGGCGGGCGCGCGCCGCCGCCGCCCCGGGCGCGCCGGGGGGGGGCCCGCCCCCCCGGGGGGGGCGCCCCCCCGCCGGCGTCCCCGCCGGCGTCCCCGCCGGCGTCCCCTCCGGCGTCCCCTCCGACCCCCGCGCGCCCCGCCGAGCCCTCCCCCTCCCAGGAGCCCCCGTGAGCCTCGCCTCCGTCTGGCTGCAACTGCACGACGGCAGCCTCGTCCGGGCCGACCAGGCCACCGAGATCACCGTGCACCCCACCCCGGCGCTGTCCGGCAAGGCGGCCCACTGGCTGCTCACCGTCTCCGTCCCGGTGCCGGTCGGCAGCGGTGATCGCGGCGGCTGGCGTACCGAACCGCTGCACCGCACCCTGGCCCAGACCTCCACGCCGCCCACGGACGCACCGGTCGCCCTGGCGCGGCTGCTCGCCCGGCTGGACGCCGCCGACGCCGCCGGCGTCGTGCGGGCCGACACCTCCCACCTGCGACACGGACCGCACCCCGGCCACACGGTCGGCGCGGGCGGCGTCCGCTTCGGCTTCACGGCCTTCACCGGTGCGGAACCCCGCCCGGCACTCGACGGCGTCGTCCCCGACGAGCCGGACGAGCTCGCACCGGAGCCGCCGTCCCGGCGGGCCGCACTCGCGGGGAGCGGCGCCCGCTGACCCGCCCGACCCCACCGTCGTCGTCCGCACACCGGCCGGACGGTCCGCCGTGACGAGGCACCGGACGGTCGACGATCCGTCACCGACACCGCCGAGCGAGGGGAGGGAGCACACAGCCGGAGCACACTCGGAAGACGTTCCAGCGACATCGCCGAGCGAGCGGAGGGAGGACACAGCCGGAGCACATCCGGAAGACGTTCCATCAGCAACGCCGCCGAGCGGGAGGAGGTAGCGCACAGCGAGAGCACATCCGGAAGACCTGGGATCACCCACCGGGCCGGGTGACGGGAGCACGGCGCTGCCCACGCACGTCGTCGACACACCTCCCGCCGCCCGGCCCTCGACATGCCCGACTCCCGGCCGCCGGGGGAGTGAGGGTGTCCGCGCGGGGTACCGCCCCGGGGTGGCTCTTCGAGTGGACCCGAACCCCGATCCCGGAGGCTCCTCGCTGACCTTCGTCGGCACCGCGACGACGCTGCAGCGGCTGGGCCCCTTCACCGTCCTGACCGACCCGAACTTCCTGCACCGCGGTGAGCGGGCCTACCTGGGGCACGGCCTCACCAGCCGACGCCGCACCGAGCCGGCGCTCGGGCCGGAGGACCTGCCCCCTGCTCGACGCCGTGGTGCTGTCCCACCTGCACGGCGACCACTTCGACCGGCGCGCGCGCCGCGGCCTCCCGCAGGCCGTCCCGATCGTCACGACGCCGCACGCCGAGCGCCGCCTGCGGCGGCAGGGCTTCCGCGCGGCCGAGGGAGTGCGCACCTGGGAGAGCTGGGAGACCACCCGGAACGACGACCTCCTGCGCGTCACCGCGGTGCCCGGGCAGCACGGCCCCGCCGTGGTGCACCGGGCCCTGCCGCCGGTGATGGGCGCGGTGCTGGAGCTCGAGCGGGCCGGGGGCACGGTCCTGCGGATCTACCAGACCGGGGACACCCTGATGCGTCCGTTCCTGCACAGGGTTCACGAACGCTTCGGTCCGCCCGACGTCCTCGTCGCGCACCTCGGCGGGACGCGCGTCGCCGGGGTCCTCGTCACGATGGACGCGCGGCAGGGCGCGGACCTCGTGGAGACGTTCCGCCCCGGTACCACGATCCCGGTGCACTACGACGACTACGACGTGTTCCGGTCGCCGCTGAGCCATTTCACCCAGGAGCTGTACGACCGTGGGCTGCAGGCGGGGCTCCGGGTGCTGCACCGGGGTGAGACCGCGCGGCTGGAACCTGCGGCGACGGTCGCGGCCGGCTGACCCGGGGCCCCGCGTCCCGCTGCCCGACGGCCGCGGGCGGGTCGTCGTCGAGCAGCCCGCGGCGCAGCTCGGCGAGGGTCCGGGAGAGCAGCCGGGAGACGTGCATCTGCGAGATCCCGACCCGCTCCGCGATCTGCGTCTGGGTCATCTCCCCGAAGAAGCGCAGCATGACGATGGTCCGCTCGCGCTCGGGGAGCCGGTTCAGCAGCGGGCGGAGCGCGTCCCGGTACTCCACGAGGTCCAGCTCGCGGTCCAGCTCACCGAGCCGGTCGGCGAGCGGGGTGTCGCCCTCCTCGTCGCCGGCGACCGCGTCGAGCGAGCCCGCGCTCTGGTTCGCCTGGGCGTCGAGGGCCTCGATGACCTCGTCGACCTCGACGTTCAGGTGCGCGGCGAGCTCGCTGGGCCGGGGTGCGCGGCCGAGCTGCTGGGAGAGCGGGCCGGTGGCGCGGCGGACGGCCACGCCGAGGTCCTTCAGCCGCCGCGGGACCCGCATCGACCAGGTGCGGTCGCGGAAGTAGCGCAGGATCTCCCCGCGGACGCAGGGGATGAGGTAGCCGAGGAACTCGCCCTGGGCGCGCTCGGGGTCCCAGCGGTCGATCGCGGAGATCAGCCCGACCGTGGCCACCTGCACCAGGTCGTCGAGCCCGCCGGGGTAGCCGCGGCTGTGCTTCTTGGCGAGGTGGCGGGCCACCGGGAGGAAACCGAGGACGAGCTCGTCGCGCAGCGTGCGGCGCCGCGGGTCGGCCGGGTCGAGCTCCGCGAAGGCGTAGAGGGCCGGCATGAGGTCGGCGTACTCGCTCTCCGGCGGGGTCTCCCGGGCGTCGGACGGTTCCGACGGCCGGTCCTCCCCGTCCGCCCCATCGCCGTTCGCCTCGCCGCCGACGGGCGGCGTGGTCAGGCCCGCCGTCATCGCGCGCCCGCCGGGCGCGCGACCATGACGGCCGGATCGCATCGGGGCCCGACGAACACGTGGGGTCACTCCCTCCGTCGTGGAATCGTGCAGGTCGACGGGCGGACTGTTTCACCCCGGCGCGCAACGCCGGGCCGGACGCTACCCGGGCCGGTGATCGTCCGCAGGGCGGAGCGGTTGCCGGGTGGCCGGAGTGCCCCGATCGGGGCCCGGGGCCGGGTGCGTAGGGCCCGTGGGGGACGGGTACGTGCCGGACCGGTGATCACGGACGAAGGGGGTGGCCGTGCCGACCTGGATCCTGGCCGGACTGTGGGGCCTGCTCGCGGGCGGGGCGCTGGTGCTCGGGGCGGCCGTCGCCTGGTTCGTCCGGGTCCCACCGAAGATCGTCGCCGGGATCATGGCGTTCGGCGCCGGCGTGCTGATCTCGGCACTGGCGTTCGAGCTGGTCGACGAGGCGGCCCGGCAGGGCGGTGTCGGCGCGACCGCGATCGGGTTCCTGGCCGGGGCGGTCGTGTACGTGCTGGCCAACGCGGCGCTGGACCGGCGCGGCGCGCGGCACCGCAAGCGCTCCGGCGGCCAGCAGCCCTCGGAGGAGGATCGGTCGGGCAGCGGGGCGGCCATCGCGGTCGGCGCGCTGCTCGACGGGGTGCCCGAGTCCGTGGTGCTCGGCCTCACCCTGCTCGGCGGTGGCGGGGTGAGCCCCGCCGTGCTGGCCGCGATCTTCATCTCCAACGTCCCCGAGGGGCTGTCCAGCGCGGCCGGCATGAAGCGCGCCGGCCGGCCGGCCCGCTACGTCTTCGGTGTGTGGGGCGGCATCGCGCTGGCGAGCGGGCTGAGCGCGCTCGTCGGCTACGTCGCCCTCGACGGGGTGTCCCCGACGGTCGTCGCGGTGATCACGGCGGTGGCGGCCGGCGCGATCCTCGCGATGCTGGCCGACACGATGATCCCGGAGGCCTTCGAACGCGCCCACGTCCTCACCGGGCTCATCACGGCGCTCGGCTTCCTCACCGCCTTCGCGGTGCACTCCGCCGGAGCGGCCTGACCACGTAACGCCCCGCGGGCCCCCGGCGCTGTCCGGACGGTGAGAGCGTTCGGATGGCGGGAGGTCGACCTGAGGGTGGACGGGACGTGCGTCGGCGGGGTGCGGGTGCGGGTGGCCGAGCCCGCGGCGGACACGGTGGTGCTGGCCGTCGCGGGGGAGATCGACGTCGCCCACGCCGAGGCCGTGCGGCGGGCCGCGGAGCCGCGGCTGGGCCGGGGCGTGCGGCTGGTCCTGGACCTGTCGGACCTGACCTACCTCGGTTCGCACGGGATCGCGGTCCTGGCCGACCTCGACGACGCCGCCCGCGCCCGCTCGGCCACGCTCGTCGTGGTGACCGGCGCGGCGAACGCGGCGGTGCTCCGGCCGGTCACCCTCACCGCGATGGACCAGGTCCTCCGGCTCGCCCCCACCCTCGCCGCGGCGCTGGACGACCGTGCGGCCGGAGAGGGCCCGGCCTGTCCGGCCTAGCGGCGTGCCTCCACCACGTAGGCCGCCATCTCGCCGCGGACCTCGCCGCGGCCGAGCCGCACGGTCATCGTGTCGCCGACCGTCCGGAGCGCGACCCCCGGGTCACCCCGCTCGGCGATCTGGGCGCGCAGCGGGGTGCCGGTGCAGAAGCCGGCCGCCACCGCGGCGGCGGAGGGCGCGCTGCCGGTCCGGACCACCCGCTCGAGCTCGACGTCGGTGAACCCGGCCGCCGCGAGGTCGGCCCGCACCCGGGCCGGGGCCGGGTAGCCGTGGGGCACGTCCTCGACGAAGCGCGGCGGATCCGTGGGGAAGGCCGCGCGCAGCCCGGCGCACAGGGCGTCGGCGAAGGCGTGGGTCGCCACCTCGTCCCAGGTGGTGAACAGGAACCGGCCACCCGGTGCGAGTACGCGCCGGACCTCGGCGTACGCGGCCGGGCGGTCCGGGAAGAACATCACCCCGAAGCCGCAGACCACCAGGTCCACCGTCCCGTCGGGGGCGGGGAGACGAGCGGCGTCGGCCTGCTCCCAGCGGGCCCGGGGCTCCCGGCGGGCGCCGTGCCCCACCATCGCCGGATTGAGGTCGGTGGCGAGCAGGTCGATGCCCGGCAGCGACTCGGCGAGCGCGCGGGTCACGACACCGGTCCCCGCGGCGATCTCGAGCACCCGCCGCGGCGTGCCCGTGCTCGCACGGCTGGCGAGCTCGGCGGCGAAGGGCGCGAACACCGGCGCCTCCAGCCCGCCGGCGTAGGCCTCGGGCATCGACTCCGTCCAGACCCGGTCCCGCTCGCTCGGCATCGGCCGACGATACGATGTCCGGCCCGGCGGCAGTGCCGCCGGACGGTGCAGCGGCCGAGGTGTGTGTGACGCGCGACACCGATCGTTTGGCGACGCGGGCGGGGTGGGACCCGGGCCGCAGGAGGGTCGAGACCGACGGCCCGTACCGGCGAGACCGCCCCGGGGGGTCGCGGCGTCGTCCGGGTCCCGTCGGGTGACCCGGACGCGTGACCCCACCGCTCCGGCCCGCCCGCCCCCGACCACGGCGAGGAGCGACGTGACCCTGCACGCCCTGTCCGACGTCCGCGACGCGAGCCCCGAGCCGGCCCCCGAGCCGGCGCCGATCGGCCGGCCCAGCGAGTACGCCGACGAGATGCCGAGGCTGCGCCGGTTCGCCGCGCTGCCCGAGGGCTCGCCGGAGCGCGCCCGGCTGCGCTCCGAGCTGATCGTGGCCTTCCTCCCGGTGGTGCGGAACCTCGCCACACGGCACGGCGCGGGCTACCGCGGTGGCCAGGAGGACCTGGTGCAGGTGGGCACGCTCGGGCTGATCAACGCGATCGACCGGTGGGACCCGGAGCGCGCCCAGGGTGAGTTCCTCGGCTTCCTCATCCCGTCCGTGCGCGGGGAGATGCTCCGGTACTTCCGCGACCGCACCTGGTCGGTACGGGTGCCGCGGCGGCTCAAGGAGCTCAGCGTCGAGATCACCCGGGCCACGGGGCCCCTGGCGCACCGGCTGGGCCGTGCCCCGAAGCCGAGCGAGCTGGCCCGGCACCTGAACGCCGACGTCGGCGAGGTCGTCGAGGCGCTCAACGCCAAGGCCAACCAGCACGCCGCGCCGCTGGAGGCCGTCGCCGGCGACGAGCCCGGCACCGGTGTCGTCGACAGCCTCGGCGACCTGGACCACAACCTGGAGAAGGTGGAGAACCGCGAGGCGCTCCGCCCGCTGCTCGCCGAGTTGCCCGAGCGGGAGCGCGGCATCCTCGTGATGCGCTTCTTCGGCGAGAAGACGCAGACCCAGATCGCCGAGCACTTCGGCATCTCGCAGATGCACGTCTCCCGGCTGCTGTCCCGCACCCTCGCCCGGCTGCGGGAGGGGCTGACCGAGGAGCGCGGCTGACCGGTGTCGCACGCGGTGTGATCCGTCGTCGCGGCCGGGGTTGGGAAGGAGGACCAGTGGCAATCCGTGCGGTGTGTCCGGGATGAACGACGACGCCGGGGAGCGGGCGCGGGCGGCGGAGACGATGCGATCGGCACCGGCGTTGCGCGCAGGGTTCGCGCTGTGCGAGCTGACGCTGCGCGAGTTGTGGACCGCGCAGGTCGCCCTGGGCGGCATGCTGACCGAGGACGAGCTCCGGGAGACCCTGGAGCTACGCCGCGAACCCAGCTGGGCGCAGCACGACGTGATCGCGGCGGCGCTCAACGAGTGGTTCACCGAACGCGGCCAGGACCATCCCGTGGCCTACTCCGAGGAACTCCGGTCCGAGGGCGCGGACGGGCTGTGACGAGCGGGCTGTGACGGACGGGCTGTGACGGACGGGCTGTGACGGACGGTTGGCGGCCGGGGCCTGCGGGAACCCGAACCCCGATCGGGTGAGCGTGCCCGAACCGACGGAACCACGGGGAGCGACCATGACCTCGACCGACCGGCCGACGTCCCGCCGGGACGACAGCGACCGTGCGGACGGTGCCGACCGGGGCGCCGACCGCCCGCACCCGCGCGAGATGTTCATCCGCCTCCTGTTCGACACCGTGCGGCAGGACCCGTTCCCCAGCGGCACCCAGCTCGACCTCATCGAGGAGTCGATCCCGGCCCACATGGTGCCCGAGTACGTCGAGCTGCTGATCGACAAGTCGCGGGAGGGGTGCTTCCCCAGCACCGACGTCCTGCGCCGCATCCAGCGGATGTCCGCCGGGCCGGGCCCGGCGTCGCGCTGCTGACCGCCACCTGAGGGTGCGACCGGACTCGGGTCTCGCAGGCGCACGTCGGGTGGCTGCCCGCCCGGTGAAAGCCTGCGCACCGACCTGCTCGACGACGGCCGCCCGGTGCGGGCGGATGAGGCCCGAGCCCGAGCCGGCCGCGGGCGGCGCGCCCGCGCCCGCGGCCGGGGGCGGGGCTCACTCCTTGTGCAGCGTGTCCTGAGCCAGACCGGCGGCCTTCTCCATCGTGTTCGGCAGCTCGGTGGTGCCGTAGAAGCGGCTGTCCGGGTGCGTGGGCGGCGGCATCGGGGCCGAGGTGGTCGGCCCCTCGTGGTAGGTGAACTCGCCGTTGCCGTCCGGTGTGGGTCCCGAGGCCCAGCGGCCCGCTCCGGCCTCGGCGCCGTCGGAGAAGTTCAGGTACTGGTAGGAGACCTCGGTGAACTCCTTGTTCTGCGGGAAGTTGCTCGGCACGGGCAACTTCTCCGCGCCGGCCTCCTTGAGCTCCTCGGCCGCGGCGAGCCACATGTTCTGGTGCATGGTGTCGCGGGCGAGCAGGAAGGACAGCAGGTCGCGCACGCCGGGGTCGTCGGTCATGTGGTAGAGCCGGGCGACCTGTGTGCGGCCCTGCATCTCGGCGTTGGCGTTGGCGGTGAAGTCGGCCAGCAGGTTGCCGCTGGCGGTGACGTAGCTGCCCTGCCACGGGTTGCCCATGCTGTCGACCGGGCGGGCGCCCGCGCCCGCGACCACGGCCTGCTGGATGTCGGTGCCGCCGATGACCGCGGCGACGGTCGGGTCGTCCTGCAGCGCGTCCTTCGTGACCCCGAGCGGGGCCTTCTCCAGCAGCTGGGCGATCATCGTCGCCAGCATCTCGACGTGCCCGATCTCCTCGGACGCGATGCCGAAGACGAGGTCCCGGTACTTGCCGGGGGTGTGCATGTTCCAGCCCTGGAACATGTACTGCATGGCGACGGTGATCTCGCCGTACTGACCGCCGAGCACCTCCTGCAGCTTGCGGGCGTAGACGGCGTCGGGCTTGTCGGGGGTGGCCTTGAACTGCAACTCCTGACGGTGCAGGAACATGCGGGCTCCTCAAGGGGCTTCGACGGCGCCGTCCGTGGACGGCGGGGACACGCGGCGTCTGCTCCACCGCGACGGACCGGCGCGTGCGCTCGGCCGGCGCGGCGCGGATGCCCGCCGCCGGTCGTCGTAAACCGGACCGGTTCCGCGGCAGAGCTCGGACACCGGCCCGGATTGAGGGGGCGTCGGCGGGGTAGCCGCCCGGTCCGGACCGACCCCCCACGAGGAGGCCCCGCCCATGACCGAGACCGTCGCCCGCGACGACGTGCCCTCCGGCGCCGACGTCGTCGACGAACTGACCGAGGACCACCACCAGGTGCTCGACCTCCTGGAGCGGATTTCCGCGACGCGGGACGCGCAGGAGCGCCGGGACATGGCCGACACCGCCATCGCCGAGGTGGTGAGACATTCCGTCGCCGAGGAGATGTACGTCTACCCGGCGATGTCGAAGTCGCTCGACCACGGTGGCGACACCGTCGAGCACGACAAGGAGGAGCACAACACGCTCGAGCGGATCATGAAGGACCTCGAGGGCGTCGACGGCGACGACCCGCGGTTCGACACGCTCGTGGCCGACCTGACCCGGGCCCTGCGCCACCACGTGCAGGAGGAGGAAGGTGAGCAGTTCCCGGAGATGCGCCGACGGATGTCGCAGGAGACCCTGCTGGAGCTGCGGCGCAAGGTCGAGCAGGCGAAGAAGGTCGCGCCGACCCGGCCGCACCCCGGCGCGCCCAACGAGGAGATGTTCCACAAGATGGCCGGGCCGGGCGTGGGCCTGGTCGACCGGCTGCGGGACCGGCTCACGAACCGCTCAACGAGCTGAGCCGACCGCCGTGGCCGACCACCGGTGTCCGGGCGTCGCGATCGCGCCCGGCCGCCGGCGGTCCGGGCCTCGTGTTCAGCGGCGCAGCTCGGCGCGCAGGTGCGCGAGCGTGCGGGCGAGCAGCCGGGAGACGTGCATCTGCGAGATGCCGACCTTCTCCGCGATCTGGGTCTGCGTGTACTCGCCGTAGAAGCGCAGCAGCAGGATCGTGCGCTCCCGCTCGGGCAGGGCGGCGATCAGCCGCCGCAGGTCGCCGCTGTGCTCGACGAGGTCGAGCCCGGCGTCGGCGGCACCCAGCCGGTCCCCGGCGGTGAACCCGGTCTGCGACTCGGGCTCGTCGAGGCTGTCGGCGCGGTGCCCGGCCAGGGCGTCGAGGGCTTCGACGACCTCGTCGAGCGGCCGGTCGAGCTCGGCGGCGATCTCGCTGGGCCGCGGGGCGCGGCCGAGCCGCTGGGTGAGGTCGACCGTGGCCCGGTTGACCGCGACCGCCAGGTCCTTGACGGCGCGCGGTACGCGCAGGGCCCAGGTGTGGTCGCGCAGGTGACGCAGCATGGACCCGCGGACGCTCGGGACGAGGTAGGCGAGCGGCCCGCCCGTCGTCACGTCGGGGTCGTAGTTGTCGATGGCACGGATCAGGCCGACGACGCCGGCCTGCTCGAGGTCCTCCGCCGCCGAGGTCGCGTAGCGCCGGGCGATGTTGCGCACCAACGGGAGGAACTGCGTGATGAGGAACTCCCGGCGCCGCACGTGCTCGGGGTCCCCGGTCCCGTTCTGGGCGTGCGCGCGCAGCAGGGGCTCGAGATCGTCGTAGGCGTGCGGACCGTCCCGGTTCTCGACCGGAGGACGTCCCGGCACGGTGAGCGTGGTCGTGGGCACAGGCTCGCCTACCCGGGTGACCTGCCGGGAAACGGCCCGATCCGCCGCACTCGGCGAGCGGGGCATCCGATGATTGCCCGGATGTTGCGATCGGGCGGCCGCGCGGGGATCGTGGCGGGAAGCCCGCGAGACCGTCGGGAGGACCCGCCACACCGTCGGGAGGACCCATGCGGGGCGAGGCACTGCTCGGCACCACCGTGGCCGAGGCGTCCGGCGCGTGCCTGCTCACAGTCGACGGGGTCCTCGGTACGCGCACCGGCCCGGAGCTCGACGGGCTCCTGCGCAAACAGCTGCTCGACCGCGGGCGTCTGCTGGTCGACGTCACCCGGCTGGAGCTGTCCTCCACCGCGGTGCTGGCCTCCTTCCCGGCTGCGCTGGCCGCCACCGGGGGCTGGCCGGCGGCCCGGCTGGTGGTGTTCGCGGCCGGGGGGCCGGTCGTCGACGGGATGCGGCAGGCGGGGCGGCACCGCGAGGTGCCCGTCGCGCGCGACCTGCCCGAGGCCCTGGCCCTGCTCGAGCGGCGTCCCGCTCGGGTGCGGAGGACGACCGACCTGCCCGGCGGGCCGGAGGCGGCCCCGTTCACCCGCCTCGTGCTGCGCTCGGCGGGCGAGGACTGGGGCCTGCCCGCTGATGTCGTCGACCGGGCGGTGATCGTGGCGAACGAACTGGTCAGCAACGTCGTGGAGCACACGATGGGCCCGGGCGAGCTCGGGCTGGCCCACTCGCGGCGCGGTCTGTGGATCTCGGTACGCGACGGGTCGTCCGCCCGCCCCGTCCTCACCGCGGAGTCCCAGGGTCTGGGTCTGCGGGCCGTCGCCGAGTTGAGCCGGACCTGGGGGGTCACCCCGACGCGCAGTGGCAAGTCCGTCTGGGCCCTGATCGGCGACGGGTCGGCCGGCGACGGGTCGGCGGACGGGCCGGGGCCGGCCTCGGGACGTCGGGCATGAACCGGTGGCGGCGTGGTACGCGCTGCAGACCCGACCGGGAGCGCCATCCGGTGACCCACGACGAGCACGGAGGGCGGGTGTGTCACACGACGAGCTGACGTGCCGCGTCGACGAGGGTGGTGTCCCGGTCCTCGTCCTCGACGGGCCTTTGACGGTCCGCACGGCCTCCCGGGCGGAGGAGGCGCTGCGCAAGCTGCTGCTCGATCGGGGGTCCCTGCTGGTCGACGTGCACGACCTCGATCCGGTGGTGCCCTCGCTGCTCGTCCTGTTCGCGAGCAGCCTGGCGGGTGCGGGCGGCTGGCCCGCCGCGCGGCTCGTGCTGGTCGCGCCCCGGGAGCGGCTGACGGCCGCGCTCCGGCGCAGCGGTATCCAGCGCGAGGTCGGCGTGGCCGAGGACCGCGAGCAGGCGCTGGCCCTGCTGTCGTGCCGTCCGGCGCGCGTCCGGCGCAGCACCGAGCTGCCCGAGACCGTGCTCGCCGTGCGGTTCGCGCGCGCCCTGGTGCGCGAGGCCTGCCGGGAGTGGGAGCTGCCTGCCGGCACCCCCGCCCGTGCCGAGCTCGTCGCGGACGAGCTGGTGGCCAACGCGGTCCTGCACGGCGGTGGGCGCCGGACCCTGCTGCTGACGCTCGACGGTGCCGGGCTGCGGGTCGGGGCGCGGGACGAGGGCCCGGGCGTGCCGGACCCGGACACCGCCACCGGGCAGGGACTGCACGTGATCGCCGAGCTCGCGGACGGATGGGGGACGAGCCGGCACGTCGTGGGCAAGACGGTCTGGGCCCTGCTCCGCACGCAATGACGACCGGGTCACCGGCCGGTCGGGGTCACTCCGTCGACCGCTCCGCGGCTGCGTCGTCGAGGGAGCGGCGCGCCGCACGACGTTGCTCCGCCGCCGCCTTCCGGTGTCGTTCGGCGGCGCCCAGGTCCCCGGTCGCCATGAGGGTCCGGGCCGCGGCCTCGTGCCTCTCGGCGGCGAGCAGATGCCGGCGGGCGGCCCGCTCGTGCGCCGTCTCGGCGTGCCGCCGGGCCGCCCGGGCCATTTCCTCGGCGGCCTCCACGTCCTCCGGGCTCGATCCCCGGCGCCGGCGCGCGGCGAGCTCGCGGCGCCGCGCGCGCAGCTGCTCGAGCCGCGCGTCGATCTCCGCCCGCCGCCGCTCGACCTCGGCCACGAAGTCGGCCTCGTCCGCGCCCACGGCCACCCCCCGCCGTCGCTACCGGGCAGGAGCGCCGTCGGCTGCCGACTCCTCCATCGTCAGGATCGCCCCGACGACCGAGTCGCCCTCGCCGTGCAGCGGGCTCGCCATGACCCGGACGTCGATGCTGCGGCCGCGCCGGTTGATCGCCGGCAGGACCGCCTCCTGCGGTCCGTCCTCGCCCGAGAGGGTACTGCGCACGAGCGGCCGCACGCGGTCCAGCGGCAGGCCGATGTCGAGGTTGAGGAAGTGCTGGCCCACGGCCTCGTCCCGGCGCAGACCCCACAGCTCCTCGGCCTGGTGGTTCCAGATCTGCACGTGCAGCTCGGTGCCCACCACCACGACGCCCGCCCGCAGGCTCGTCAGGATCGTCTCCAGGAAGTCGTTGGTCCGGTCCAGCTCGCCGGTGCGGTCCTGCAGCTCGTCGTTGATCGTCTGCAGCTCGTCGTTGGTGGACTGGAGCTCCTCGTTCATGGTCTCCAGTTCCTCGTTGGTGGACTGGAGCTCCTCGTTGGTGGTCTCCAGCTCCTCCACCGTCGACTGGAGTTCCTCGTTGGTCGTCTCGAGCTCCTCGTTGGTGGACTGGAGCTCCTCGTAGGCGGTCTCGAGCTGCCGGTTGGCCTGCTCGAGCTCGTCCTGCAGCCGGCGGAAGTCCGTGACGTCGTGGAAGGCGACGCTCACGCCGAGGACCTCGGTACCCGATCCGACGAGCGGGCTGACCTGCACCTCCAGGTGCATCGTCTCCGGGCCGCGGTGATAGGTGACGTCGGTGACCCGGACCGTGCGCCGCTCGGTCTGCGCCTTCTCGATGTGCCGGCGCAGCTCCAGCGGCCGGTAGGAGAGCTCGAGGTCCCGGAAGGGTCGGCCGATGTCGCGGGTCGACACCCCGAACAGCACCTCGGCCTGTCGGTTGACCACGGCGGTCACGCCGTCGTCCGTGAGCACCACCTGGGCGAGCGGCGAGGCGAGCACGGCCTCGCTGCGCAGCAGGTCGAGGCCGACCAACGGGGCCCGGCTCGACGCCGGCGGCATGTCGGGGAACAGGGTGCCGTTCGGCGGAGCCGTCCGGGGCGCCTTGCGGAAGGTCCGCCTCTTGAGGTCGATCGGCAGGAACAGCGCGCCGTGGCTGAGCAGCATCTCGGCCTTGCCCAGGAACAGCACGCCGGGCTCGGCGAGGGCGAAGTGGAACCGGGTCAGGATCCGGGCCTGGGTCTCCGCGTTGAAGTACATCAGCGTGTTGCGGCAGACGAGCAGGTCGATCCTGGAGATCGGGGCGTCCTGCACCAGGTCGTTGCGGCCGAAGATCACCGACCGGCGCAGGTCCTTGCGGAAGGCGAACCGGCCGCCGGTCCGCTCGAAGTACTTCTCCCGCAGCTCCGGCGGGATGCCGCGGATCTCGCGGTCGGAGTAGGTGCCGTGCCGCGCGTGGGTCAGGGCCTCCTCGTCCACGTCCGTGGCGTAGATCTTCACCCGGTCACGGAACTCCGTCGTGCCCATCATCTCCGCCAGCACCATCGCGAGGGTGTAGGCCTCCTCGCCGGACGCGCAGCCCGCACTCCACACCCGCAGCGGCTCGGTGGGGCTCTTGGCGGCCAGCAACGTCGGCAGCACCTCGGTGCTCAGGTACTCCCACGCCTCGGGGTCCCGGAAGAACCCGGTGACGTTGATCAGGATGGTGTTGAACAGCGCCGTGAACTCCTCGGCGTGGAGCTCCAGGTAGTCCAGGTACTCGGCGTAGTCCGTGAGGCCGACCTGCGACATCCGGCGGTCCACCCGGCGGATCAGGCTGGATCGCTTGTACCCGGTGAAGTCGAAGCCGCGGTTGACCTTCAGGTGCTGGAGCAGGGCTTCGAAGGCCGGATCCGGCTGGTGCGACAACGACTTCTCTCCCGCTCCCCTCGAAAGGTCCGCCATGAGGCGGGGCGCTCGGGGAGCCTAGCCGATACCGGGCCCGCGCTCAGTCCTCCGGGAGGTCGAGCGTGAGCATCCGGCGCAACAGCCCGGCCTCCGACCCGGTCCGGTCGGCCCGGCGCCGGTGCGCCCGGGCGGCCAGGGGGCGCCCGTTCGCGCCCGCGGAGTCGGACAGCCAGCGTTGCAGGGCCGCCTTCTCCTCCAGCGCCCGCAGCGCGGCCCACAGCACGACATCGACCTTGTCGGACTGCTCGGCGGCCAGGCTCGCCGGGGACCAGGCGTGCCCGACCCGACAGCGGAACCGCGGCCCGGGCTCGCCGTCCAGGCGGAACAGCACCCCGTCGCAGTCCGGGCAGGACAGCGGGGCGGGCTCGCCCAGCTCCGGCAGGGGGCCGGGCACCGTCGCGGCCGCGACACCGGTCTCCTCGACCGCGAGCGGGTCCGCCCCTGGCGGGTCCGGGTCGGCCGGATCGCCGTGCGGGTCCTGGAGGAGTTCGGCGACCGCGGCCCCCAGCTTCGCCGCCGGGAGCGCCTTGGCTCCCGGGACGTGGTCGAGGGCGCTCTGCGGCATCCCGGCGTACAACGCCTCCGCCGGCTCCTGGACCAGCGCCGTGCCGCCCTGGCGGGCGATCACGACGAGGCCCGCGGTCCCGTCGTCGCGGTTGCCGGACAGCACGATCCCGATCGCGTGGGAGCCGAAGTCCACGGCGGCGGAACGGAAGAGCGGATCGATCGACGGACGGTGGCCGTTCTCCCGCGGCCCCCGGGACAGGTGCAGGTGCCCGTCGGCGACCAGCACGTGGTGGTCGGCGGGGGCGGTGTGGATCCGGCCGGGTTCGAGCCGCATCCCGTGCCGGACCGTCACGGCCGGTAGCGGCCCGGCCCGGTCGAGGATCGCGGCGAGCGCGCTGGGCGCGTCGCTCGGGATGTGCAGGACCACGACCACTGCCGCGGGCAGGCCCACGGGCAGCGAGGCCGCGAAGGTGCGCAGCGCCTCCACCCCGCCGGCCGACGCCCCGACCACGACGACGGCGGCGGCCGTGAGGTCCGTGGCGTCCGGGGGCGCGGGGGCATCACCCGGAGGTGGGGCGTGCGGAGGACCCGCAGCGCCCGTCGGTCCCTCCGGGAACGGTCCAGCGGCGGACACGTCCGGCACGGGCACCGCCTCTCGGCTCGTCGTCGGGCGGGTCCGGGCGGGTGCCGTCCGAACCTCGCCGCACCGTACCCGGTACGGGCCCGACCGACCGACCGCCGGACGGTTCGACCCGCACGCCCGGGGAACACCCGGTGCGTGGCCCCCGAACCGCTGCTCGTGCTGGGCGCCTCCGCCGGAGGCGTCGAGGCGCTCCTCGAGCTGGTCGCCGGCCTGCCCGGCGACCTGTCCGCGGCGGTCCTCGTCACCGTGCACACCGGGGACCGCCCGCACAGCACCCTGGCCCGCGTCCTCGACCGCGCGGGGCCGCTCCCCGCCGAGCAGGCGGCCGACGGGGAGGCGTTGCGCCCGGGCCGGATCCTGGTGGCCCCGCCGGACCGGCACCTGCTCGTGAGCCGGGACGGCGTGGCGCTGAGCGCGGGGCCGCGGGTCAACCGGCACCGCCCCGCGGTCGACGCGATGTTCGCCTCGGCCGCACGGGCCGGCGGTCCGCGGGTGGTCGCGGCGGTGCTCTCCGGGGCCCTGGACGACGGTGCCGTCGGCGCCGCCCTGGTCGCCCGCGCCGGCGGTCGGGTGGTGGTGCAGGACCCGGCCGACGCCCTCTTCGGCTCGATGCCGCGCGCGGCGGCGGCGGCCGTGCCGGACGCCCGGGCGGCACCCGCCGCCCGGCTCGGCCCGATGCTCGCGACACTGGTGGAGGAGCTTCCCCTGGGAGGTGACCGCATGGCGGAGACACCCTGGATCCCGACGGTCGACGACGGCATGGCCGGCAGCCCGGACCCGGCCTTCCTCCGGCCGGACGAGAGCGCCACGACCCGGATGGCGTGCCCGGAGTGCGGTGGCGGGCTGGCCCGGATCGACCTGCCGCGCATCGGCTACTTCCGCTGCCACGTGGGACACCAGTACAGCCCCCGGTCGCTCGAGGCGGCCCAGCGCGAGGCGGCGGAGGCCAAGCTGTGGACGGCGATCGCCGCGCTGGAGGAGCACGCGACGATGGCGCGCTACCTCGACGGCGCGCAGGGGGTGGCGCCGCACCCCGACGGGGGCTACCGGCTCGTGGCGGAGCACTCGGCGGAACTGGCCCGGGTGATGCGGGAGCGGCTCATGCGCAACCGTGAGCCCTGAGCGGGTGCCGAGCGGTCGCCGAGCGGGTGCCGAGCGGTCGGTGCCGTTCCGCGGTCAGGGCCGGTCGGTGGGCGGTTCCCCGGGCCGTTCGGGGTCGGTCCGGCGGGACACGCCCTCGACGGCGCGCCGGGCGACCTCGACGAGCTTGGTGTTGGTGTCCCGCGAGCGGCCGCGCAGCATCTCGAACGCCGCCTGCTCGTCGACGCCGTGGGCGTGCATGAGGACGCCCTTGGCCTGCCCGATCAGATCCCGGCTGGCCAGCGCGCGGACGAGGTTCTCCGACTGCAGGGCCCAGGTCAACGCCACCGACGCCTGCGCCGCGCAGAGCCTGGCGCTGACGAGCTCGGTCGCACCGAGAGCGCCCGGCGTGGTCGCGTGCCACAGCAGGGCGGCGGTGGGCCGGCGCGACACCCCGGGGAGGGGGACCGCCGCGACCGACCGGAGCCCCAGCCGCACCGCGGGTCCCGCGAACGCGGGCCACCGACCGGTGACCTCCGCGGCCCGGAGGTCCCGGGCCACCGCCGGAACGCCGTCGCGGAGTGCGTCGGGTCCCGGGCCCTCGGCCAGGCGGGTCTGCAGCGCGCAGGCCAGCTTGCCGAGCGGGTCGCCCGTGGCGCGCACCGAGGGCCCGTCCCCGGTGTCGACCAGGAGCCCGACGTGCGCGGCGGCCGGTACGGCGCGCCGCGCCGCCTCCACGGCCGCCGCGCAGGCGCCGTCGGTGTCGCGGGCGCCGAGGAGGGCGCGGGTGGCCTCCTCGATCCGCGCGACGTGATCGGCCACGGGCGCCGGGCCCGCTGCGGGGCGGCGGAGCGCGCCCGCGTCGCGACGGGTGCTCCGCACGCTCGCCTGCAGCGCCATGAACCGCTCGGCCAGTTCGGCGTGTCGCCGATGCAGCTCCGCGGAGCGGGCCCGGGCGAGCCGGGCCGCGGCGAGCCGGACCGCGCGGTTCTCGTGCGCCTCCGGTCCGCTGCCCGAGACGGACCCGTCGTCGGTCGCGCCACGGGCGGCAGCGCCGCCCGGGCCCGCGGGTCCGTCGCGGCGGCCTTCGACGCCCACGGCTGCCAGCTCGTCGTTCAGCACCTGCAGCGTGCGCTCGACCAGGTCGAAGGCCTCCGCCAGCCCGTCCCGGAGCACGGGTGCGTCGGTGGTGTCGCCGTGCGGCACGTCGTCCCCCTTTCCACTCCTTCCCACTGCTCGGCGACGTTAGCGCCGGTCGTGCACTCCGGCCATCGCTGCCGGGGGCCGGGGGCCGCGGGATCAGGGACCGCCCAGGCGCCGCCGGACGGCGACCGGTACCAGGCCCCAGAGCACACCGAGCAGGGCCAGTGCCACGGCGGCGGCGATCACGCCGGCGGTCGGACCGAGGACGACGTCGAAGATCAGCCCGACCACGCCGACGACGGCGAGCCCGAGCGTCGCCAGCCCGGCGATCGCGAACCGCTGGCCCGCCGCCACGAGCGGGCGCCGCCCGTGCAGCCGGAACAGCACCCGATGCAGCATGACGGGCGCGATGAGCAGCCCGGTGGCGATCACCGACAGGGCCGTGGTGACGAGGTAGACCACCCGCTGGTGGTCCGTGAGCTCCGGGAAGCGGCTCTGGAAGGGCACGGTCAGCAGCAGGCCCGTGAGCAGCTGCACGCCGGTCTGCGCCACCCGCAGCTCCTGGAGCAGGTCGGCCCAGTTCCGGTCCAGCCGCTCGGTCGGGGTCTCCCGCCGCTCCCGGCGGTTCCACGCGGCGTCGTCGGCGGTGCTGTCGGCGGTGCTGTCGGCGGTGCTGTCGGCGACCGCGTCGTCCCCGGGATCGGCCCGGACGTCGCGGGACTCGCGCTCGGCCTCCACGGGCCACCTCCGCTCCGTACGCCGGTACCGAACCTGCCGTCCGGGTGCCCGTTTCGCCCCCGCCGCGGGGGGTATCGCCCGCAGGCCGAACGACTCCCCGACGATCACACCGACGATCCCACAGGTGTCGGCTCCACGGGCGACGACGGCACGGCGACTCCACCGGCACCTGTCCCGAACCACCGCGAGGCAGCACATCCCATGAGCGAAGAGACCCTCGACGACATCGCCGCGACGATCGCGGAGCGCGCCTCGGCGGCCGGGCGCACCGTGGCCGTCGCCGAGTCACTCACCGGAGGCATGGTCGCGTCCGCGCTCGCGCGGGCCGAGGGGGCCTCGGCGTGGTTCCGCGGCTCGATCGTGGCCTACTCCAGCGAGGTCAAGCACGACCTGCTCGAGGTCCCGGCCGGGCCGGTCGTCAGCGAACCCGCGGCCCGGACCATGGCCCGGCGGGTGCGCGAGCTGCTCGGCGCCGACCTCGCCGTCGCGCTGACCGGGTCCGGCGGGCCCGACCCGCAGGACGGTCAACCGCCGGGCACCGTCCACATGGCGGCCACCGGCGAGCCCGGCGGGGAGGAGGTGCTCCGGCTCGACCTCGAGGGCGAGCCGGCGGAGATCTGCGGGTCCGCCGCACGCGAGGCCCTCCGGCTGATCGCGGCCCGCCTGCAGGCGGAGCAGGAGGACCGGGAGGTGTCCGCGCAGGTCGGCGCGGGCCGGGGCGGTGGCGCCGGATGACCGGCGGCGCGACGGGTACCGCCGCCGTCGTCGCAGGCCGAGCGCAGCCGGAGCGGGATGGCGAACGCCCGGCACCGCACCGTGCCCGAGCGCGCGGGCGTGCAGGCCGTCACCGACCTCGTCACCGGCGCGCGCCGTGGCTGCGGGTGCGGTACGCCTGCTGAGTACACCCTCTGCCGAGGAGGCCGCCGATGACCGTCGACACCGCACTCCGGACCGACCACGGCCTCTTCGGGCCGGAGTCGGTGACCTGGCGCGTGCACCTCGAACCCGTCCTGTGGGTGGCGGGGATGCGCGCGCTGCTGCTGCAGTCGCTGCACCCGTGGGTCATGCGCGGCACCTTCCAGAACAGCGCGCTGTTCGACCCGGCCAAGGCCTGGCCGCGCTTCCAGCGGACGGTCGAGTTCGTCGGCACCCGCACCTTCGGCTCGCGCGCCGAGGTGGAGGCCGCCGGCGCCCGGGTGCGCCGGCTGCACCACAAGCTGCGCGGGGTCGACCCGGAGAGCGGCCGGGGGTTCCCGATCGACGCGCCCGAGGGCCTGCTGTGGGTGCACTGCGGGGAGATCGACTCCTACGTCGACGTCGCCCGGCGGGCCGGGATCGTCACCGCCGCGGAGGCCGACGCGTACGTGGCCGAGAGCGTGCGGGCCGCGGAGGTGGTGGGCCTGGACCCGGCCGCGGTACCGGCCTCGCGCGCCGAGCTCGCGGCCTACTTCGCCCGGATGCGGCCGCGGCTGCGGGTCACGGACGAGGCACGGGTCGCGGTGGGCGGGCTGCTCGCGCCCCCGGCCGGTGCCCCCACCTGGACCCGCACGGCGATCTCGGCCACCGCGACGACCGCGCTCGCCACCCTGCCCCGCTGGGCCCGGCGGATGTACGGGCTGCCCGGCCTGCCGACGACGGATCTGGCCGCGTCCGCGCTGCTGGCCGGCCTGCGCCGGGCCACCCACCTGCTGCCCGACCCGCCCGCCCCGCCCGAGGTCCGGGAGGCGCGCCGGCTGGTGCGGCTCGCCCGGGCGGGCGAGCCGGGGTGAGCTCCGCGGCCGTTGCGGGTATCGCCCGGTACGCCCGTTCGGACGCAGGGTCCGGACACTGGGTTCCGGCACGAACCGGGAGGACACGGTGAGCGAGTTCACGAAGGGTGACAAGGTCCGCTGGAAGAGCCACGGGGGCTGGGCCGAGGGCGAGGTGCTGAAGAAGATCACCGAGGACACCGAGGCCGCGGGGCGCACGGTGCGGGCGTCGAAGGACGAGCCGCAGTACCTGGTCCGCAGCGAGAAGAGCGACAGCGAGGCCGTCCACAAGCCGGACGCACTCGACCGCCGCTGAGTCCGGCCCGGCCGGTTGACCGGGGCGCGGGCGGGTAGCCGACCGGCATGTCGACCCGAGAACTCGCCCTGGTCACCGGTGCCTCCAGCGGTATCGGGCTGGAGCTCGCGCGCGAGCTGGCCCGCCGCGGCTACGACCTCGTCGTCACCGCGGAGGACGCGGCCCTGGAGACCGCCGCCGGGAGGATCCGCGAAGCCGGCACGGACACCGACGGCGGGACCGACGGCGGGGTGGACGTCAGGATCGTGCACGCCGACCTGCGCCGCCGCGAGGGCGTCGAGGAGGTGTGGGCGGCCGTCGGGACGACGGGGCGCCCGCTCGCCGTCGCCGCCCTGAACGCCGGCCTCGGCCTCGGCGGCCCGTTCGTGGAGAACGACCTCGACGCCGAGCAGGACGTCATCGACGTCAACGTCACCTCGACCGTGCGGCTGGCGAAGCACGTGCTGCAGCACATGGACGCCCGGCACGAGGGGCGGGTCCTGATCACCTCGTCGATCGCGTCCCAGATGCCCGGCACCTACCAGGCCGTCTACAACGCCTCGAAGTCGTTCCTGCAGTCGTTCGCCCAGGCCGTGCAGGCCGAGCTGGAGGCGCGGGACAGCGGCGTCTCCGTGACCTCGCTGATGCCCGGGCCCACCGACACGAACTTCTTCCACCGCGCCGAGATGGACGACACCAAGATCGGCGCCTCCGACTCGAAGGACGACCCGGCCCAGGTGGCGAAGCAGGGGATCGACGCCCTGCTGGGCGGCAAGGACAAGGTCGTCGCCGGCGCGCTGTCCACGCGGGCGCAGAGCGTCGCGAACGACGTGCTGCCGGACAAGCTCAAGGCGGGAGCACACCGGAAGATGGCCGAGCCCGGCTCGGCGGAGAGCTGAACGGGAGGGAGAGACCCATGGCGGGCGAGCACGAGGAAGCGGAGAAGATGCGCGACGACGTCCCGTCGACGATCGCGCGCTCCGACGACAAGGCCGTGCGCACGTACAAGAAGACGCTGGAGTCGGCGGAGGACAGCTACGGCGACGGCGAGCGCGCCCACCGCGCGGCCTACGCCTCGCTCAAGCACACCCACGAGAAGGTCGGCGACCACTGGGAGCCCAAGGACGAGGCGGGCCCGTCGGACGAGCAGGCCGAGAAGAGCACCCCGCAGTCCCGGTCGGACGACGACACCGCCGGTGGCGTCGACGCCAAGGCGAAGAAGAGCCACCTCGTGGACGTCGCGAAGAAGCTCGACATCGACGATCCCGACGGGAAGAACAAGGACGAGCTCGTCAAGGAGATCGAGAAGGCCAACGACCGGGAGACCGCCCGCGCCCGGAAGACGTGACGACGGACCGTGAGCACGCTCGCGCCGTTCTGGTGACACGCGTTTGACCGGCGAAAACCCCGGGGATCCCGGACGCACGCCCGATCCCACCCGCAGGGAGCTGCCGTGACCGACGTGCACCCGGAGGGCCTCGTCGCGGATCCTGCCCGGGTCCGTGCCCGCCCCCGTCTCGGAGCCCCGCTGTGGCTCTGGGCGATCATCTCCGCCGTCTGCTCGCTGGTGGCGGTGGCCGCCTTCGTGCGGTGGGACCCGCTGGGCGGGGCCGGCACCACGCCGGACCCGGGCGCGTCGAGCGGCCTCACGGTCGGCGGCACGAGCCTGCTGCCGCTCGAGAAGTCCTCCGGGCCGGGCGGGGACCTCTCCGGGTTCGCCGGCCGCACCGTCACCGCGGAGGGCGTCGCCGTGCAGTCGGTCCCGTCCGACGAGGGTTTCTGGCTGGGCACGGCCGCCGACGAGCGGGTGTGGGTCCGGCTGGTGGGGCAGCCGGGCGAGTCGCCCTTCGTCGCCGCCACGGGGGACCGGGTGTCGCTGCGCGGGCAGATGGTCGCGCACCCGGAATCCTTCGCCGCCCGGGCGGTGCCCGGCGACCCGGCCGCCGCCGCGCTGCTGTCCCGCCAGCGGGCGCACGTCGAGGTGGACAGGTCGGACCTGGAGATCGTCGCGCCGTAGCCGACCCGGCAGCGACGCCGAGAGGGTTAGGTACGCCGTGGGCCGGTTACGCCCGGGGCATGACCGCACGCGACGAGCACGACGAGACCGTGACCGAGCAGATCCTGCGGGAGTCGACCATCACGGGTGACCCCGAGGTGGATCCGGGTCCGGGTCCGGAGCAGCCGCAGGCTGCGGCCTTCCCCGGTGCCGGCGCGGACGAGGCCGAGAGCGCCGGCCGGCCCGAGGACGACCGGCGCGGGCAGGACCGCTGATGGCGCCGGAGCAGCCGGCACAGCAGCAGGAGCCGCCGGGTCGCACGGCGGAGATGGAACCCGAGCCGTCCGACGAGATGCGCGGGTATGCCGGCCGCGACCTCCTGGCCGGCAAGGTCGCGCTGGTGACCGGCGGCGACTCCGGGATCGGGCGGGCGGTGTGCGCGGCCTTCGCCAAGGAGGGGGCCGACGTCGCACTGGCCTACCTCTCCGAGGACGACGACGCCGAGCACACCGCGAAGCTCGTCCGTGCCGAGGGCCGTCGGTGCCTGACCCTGCGCGGCGACCTCGGCGACGGGCAGCACTGCGTCGACGTGGTGGAGCGGACCGTCGCCGAGCTGGGCCGGCTGGACGTGGTGGTCAACAACATCGCCACCCAGGACCCGGTCGACGCGCCGGAGGAGATCGGCGACGAGCGCTGGTTGCGGACGTTCGACGTGAACATCCACAGCTTCTACCGGGTCATCCGGGCGGCCCTGCCGCACCTGCCCGAGGGCTCGGCGATCATCAACACCGGCTCGGTCAACGGCCTGCGCGGCAACAAGAGTCTCATCGACTACTCGGCGACCAAGGGCGCGGTCACGGCGCTGACCTACTCGCTGGCCCAGTCCCTGGTCGACCGGAACATCCGGGTCAACTGCGTGGCGCCCGGCCCGGTGTGGACCCCGCTGATCCCGGCGACGATGCCGCCGGGGAAGGTCGAGTCCTTCGGTGAGCAGGTCCCGATGGGGCGCGCCGCCGCGCCGGACGAGATCGCGCCCTCGTACGTCTTCTTCGCCTCGCCGACGCTGTCCTCGTACTACACCGGCGAGGTGCTCGCACCGGTCGGCGGCGAGACCATGCCGGGCTGAGTCCCGTCGATCCCTGCGCGACGACGTGTGACGCGGGCGGGGACGGGTAGCTCGCCGACGTGGAGATCGCGGGGAGCGTCGTGGTGGTGACCGGCGCGTCGAGCGGCATCGGGCGGGCGACCGCGCTCGACCTGCTCCGGCGCGGCGCGACGGTGGTGGGCGTGGCCCGCGACGCCGCCGCCCTGAGCGAGCTGCAGACCGGACACGGCCTGCACCCGGCCCCCGCCGACGTCGCCGACCTCGCGGCCGTCGAGGGCGTGGTGCGGGAGGCGACCACCCGGTTCGGGCGGATCGACGCGTGGGTGAACTGCGCCGGCGTCGTCGAGTTCGGGGCCTTCCTCGACGTCCCGCTCGACGACGTCCGGCGGGTCCTCGACGTCGACCTCATGGGATACGTCCACGGCTGCCGCGCCGCGCTGCCCGGGATGGTGGAGCGCGACCGCGGCGTGATCGTGAACGTCTCGTCCGTGCTGGGGATCGTCGCCCTGCCCTACGGCGCCTCCTACTCGATGGCGAAGTTCGCGATCCGCGCGCTCGGGGTGAGCCTGCGCCAGGAGCTGCGCACCTCGGGCGTGCGCGGGGTGCGGGTGGGCACGGTCCTGCCCGCGGCCGTCGACACGCCGATCTGGCGGGCCGCCGCGAACCGCACGGGCGCACGGCCGCGACTGGCCGCGCCGACGTACACCCCCGAACGCGTCGCCCGCATCGTGGTGAACCAGATCCGCCGGCCCCGCCGCGAGGTCGTGGCGGGCGGCGTGCTGGCCCGGCTGATCCTGCTGCAGCACAAGGTGTGGCCGGAGAGCGCCGAGCGGTTCTTCGCCGAGGAGGTGCACCGGTACGTGCTGGCCCGCCCCGGCGGGTCCGGCCGGGACCGGGGGACCCTCGACGAGCCGCCCGACGGGCCCCGGCGGGTGCACGGTGGCTGGAACGGGCCGGGACGCGAGGGGGCGCGGCGGCTCGCGGCCGGGATCGCGGCCGGCGTCGTCGTGGGAACAGTGGCCGGCCGCCTGGCGGCGCGCCGGTGAGACCGATCCGGGAAGGGAGCGCGATGGAGGTCGACCGGTTCGTGGCCGTGGAGCCGGCCCGGGTGTGGCAGGTGCTCGCCGACGGCTGGAACTACCCGTTGTGGGTCGTGGGTGCCACCCACATGCGGGCGGTCGACGAGGGCTACCCGGCCGTCGGCACGCGGTTGCACCACAGCGTCGGCAGCTGGCCGCTGCTGATCAAGGATCGCACCGAGGTGGTGGCCTGCGAGCCGGAACGCCTCCTGGAGCTCAGGGCGCACGCCTGGCCGTCGGGAGCGGCGCGGGTGCGGATCTCGCTGCGCCCGGAACCGGACGGCACCAGGGTCGGCATCACCGAGCACGCGGAGTCCGGGCCCGCCGTGCTCGTCCCGCCGCCGATCCAGCAGGCCCTGCTGGTGTTGCGGAACCGGGAGTCCCTGGCCCGCCTCGACGCCCTCGCCCGGCGCCGGACATGACGGGGGCCGGCGACGCCGATGCCGACGCCGTCGTCGTCGGGGCGGGGCACAACGGGCTGGTGGCGGCCAACGTGCTCGCCGACGCCGGCTGGAGCGTCCTGGTCCTGGAGGCCGCGGACGCCCCGGGCGGCGCCGTGCGCACCGCCGAGATCACCGCCCCCGGGTTCCACAGCGACCTGTTCAGCGCCTTCTACCCGCTCGGGGCGGCGTCGCCGGTGCTGCGCGAGCTCGGCCTCGACCGGTACGGCCTGCGCTGGCGGCACGCCCCCGAGGTCCTCGCGCACGTCACCCCGGACGACCGCGGCGTCCTGCTGTCCCGGGACCTCGACATCACGGCCGGCTCGCTCGACGCGTTCGCCCCGGGGGACGGGGCGGCCTGGCGCGAGCTGGCGGGGGAGTGGGCGCGCATCCGGGACCCGTTGCTGGAGACCGTGCTGCGCCCGTTCCCGCCGGTCCGGGGCACCCCGCGGCTGCTGCGCGCGCTCGGCACCGCCGACGCGCTGCGGTTCGCGCGCATGATCGTCCAACCGGTCCGGCGGTTCGCCGAGGAGCGCTTCGCCGGGGAGGGCGCCGCGCTGCTGCTGGCCGGCAACGCGCTGCACACCGACCTCGGGCCGGACGCCGCGGGCAGCGCGGTGTTCGGCTGGCTGCTCGGCATGCTGGGCCAGGACGTCGGCTTCCCGGTGCCCGAGGGCGGCGCCGGGCGGATCGTCGACGCGCTGCTGGCGCGGCTGGAGGAACGCGGCGGCCGGGTCGAGTGCGGGCGCCCGGTCCGCGAGGTCCTGCTGCGCTCCGGTCGGGCGGCCGGGGTGCGCGACGCCGAGGGCACGCCGGTCACGGCCCGCCGCGCCGTGCTCGCGGACCTGCCGGCGCCGGTGCTCTATCGGGACCTGGTCGGGGAGGCGAACCTGCCGCCCCGGTTCGTCCGCGACCTCGAGCGGTTCCAGTGGGACACCGCGACCGTCAAGCTCGACTGGGCGCTCGACGGGCCGGTGCCCTGGACGGCGGCGGAGGCCCGCGGGGCGGGCACGGTGCACCTCGGTGCGGACCTGGACGGGCTGCGCGGCTACGCCGGCGACCTCACGGCCGGGCGGGTGCCGCGGGAGCCGTTCCTGCTGTTCGGGCAGATGACCACCGCCGATCCGGTGCGTTCCCCGGCGGGCACCGAGTGCGCCTGGGCGTACACGCACGTGCCGCGCGGGCTGGGCTGGGGCGAGGCCGACGTGCTCCGGCACGCCGACCTCGTCGAGCGCACGGTGGAGCGCAACGCCCCGGGCTTCCGGGACCTGATCCGCGCCCGCAGCGTCGCCGGGCCCCCCGACCTGCAGCGGCGCAACCCCGCCCTGGTCGACGGGGCGATCAACGCCGGCACCGCGGCGGTGCACCAGCAGCTGGTGTTCCGGCCCGTCCCCGGCCTGGGTCGGGCGGACACCCCGATCGACCGGTTGTTCCTCGCGGGCTCCTCCGCGCACCCCGGCGGCGCGGTGCACGGCGGGGCGGGCGCCAACGCGGCCCGCGCCGCCCTCGCCGCCTCGGGCCGCCTGGGACCGGTCTACCGCGGCGTGATCCGCGCGGCCCACAAGCGCATCTACGCCTGACCTCCGACCGCACCACACTCGGCAACGCCGTCTCGACCGGGCGCCGAAGTGCAGTATGGCTCCACAACGCGGATCTGGGCCGGGCTGGAGCGCATCATGGTTCCATAACGCTGCTCGAGGGCGGCTCTGAAGCGCAGTATGGCTCCATCATGCGGTGGCGGGATCGGCGAGGGGCCGGTCGTCAGTAGTCGGGGTCGCCCGGGCGGGGCGGCGAGCAGTTGTGGGCCACGTTCAACTGCTGGGCCAGCTCGTCGACCCGCTGCTCGTGCACCCGCTCCTCGTGCACCCGCTCCTCGTGCACCCGCTCCTCGTGCACCCGCTGCTCGTGCACCCGCTCGTCACTGCGGGCGGTCTCCGCGCGGGCCCCGGACCCGGCGTCGGTCGCCGGGTCGGTCGCGGTGTCGGGCCCGGTGCGGGTCTCCCGGTCCTCGCGGTCCTGCACGGGGGCCTCCCCTCGCTGCGTGGTGTGCCGGCCGGACGTGTCCGGTGCCCGCGTACCCGATCACCCCGGCGCCGGACGTGTCCGGGGCCCGCATACCCGATCACCCCGGCCTCACACGTCCGTCCCGCCGCCTCGCTCCCGCAGTACCGCCGCCACCGGCCGGGAGTGGAAGGCGGTCCCCTCACCCGCCGTCCACCGTCGCAGGTCGGGCTTCTGCGGGCCGGTGCCGCCGAGCAGCAGGATGCCGGTGAGGACGACGGCGCCGCCGCCGGTGACCACGACACCGAGCAGGATCGTCCGCTCGATCGCGGCCGGGTCGCCGGACATGGCCAGCTTCAGCACCACCGGCGCGGCCAGGAACGCCGCCTCGGACCGGAGCAGCTGGACGAGCGCGAACGCCGGCCCGAGCCGGGGCGCCGGGACGCTGAGCGCGCCGAGGAACAACCCCGGCCCGACCCCCGTGCCGGCGCCCAGCCCGAGGAGGAACCCCGCCACCGCGGTGCGCGCCAGCCCGCCGCCGGTGAGCAGCACCCCGCCGCCCGCGCACACGGTGAGCAGCCCGCCGAGCACGAGCGCCGGGAGCCAGCGGGTGGGCAGCACGCGGACGATCAGCCAGACCGCCAGCAGCATCCCCGCGGTCTCGGTCGCGAGTGCGCCCCCGATGACCTCGGGCGGGTGCCCCTCCACCTGCTGGCTGCGCAGCACGGCGAGCTCGGTGAAGGCGGTGAAACCCGCGCCGGTGACCATGGCCGCCCCGATCCCGGTGACCGGCAACGTGTGCGCGATGAGCCGGGCCGGCATGAGCGGGTCCTCCTTGCGGTGCTCCCGGACCACGAGCAGCACCAGGGCGGCCAGCCCCACCACCGTCGGCACGAGGAAGCCCGGCGAGGTCGGCGCGTGCCCCACGAGCACGCTCACTCCCACGAACGGCAGGAAGGTCGCGACGGCGGCCAGCGGGATGCCGGACGGGTCGAAACCCATCCGTGGCGCCTCCGCCTCGCCGCGCTCGAAGCCCAGCAACCCGACCACGAAGCCCGCCAGGGCGATCGCCGCGGCGGCGACGAACACCCACCGCCAGACGCCCGGCGACGCCGCGAACCCGCCGATCGACGTGCCCAGCACGGCCCCGCCGAACAGCCCCAGGTTGATCAGCGCGACGGTGACCGGGATCGGCCGCGGGCCGTGCCCGGTGACGGCGGGTGGCAGCGAGACGACCAGCAGCATCCCGCTGCCCAGCCCCAGCAGGACCCGGCCCGCGACGAGGGCGCCGTTCGACCCGGCCAGCGCCGATACCCCGGCCCCGACCGCCACGAGCAGGGTGCAGCCCAGGTACAGCCGCCGGGGTGGGACCCGGCGGATCAGGTCGGCGGCGACCACGACGCTGAAGGCGTACGAGGCGTTGGCCAGGCCCTGGCCCAGCTGCAGGCCCGCCCGGTCGGTCCCCAGCTCCTGCGCCAGCACCCCGGTGAACAGCAACGGTGCCGTGGAGAGCAGGACGAACGGGGCGAGCGCGAGCAGGGCCATCGTGATCCCGGTGGACCACCGACCCGTGAGCCCCGGCCGCGGCAGCGTCACCGGAACCTCCGCACGTGCGCAGCGCACGCTCTGCGGGAGGACCGGGCACGGGGCGCTCGGGCGCGGGGTGATCGGGGCATGCGGCCCGGCTTCCCGCCGATCCGGCCCCTCAACCGGCCGGGGGGAGGGGCCCTCGGACGGCCGTCAGTCCGACCGACGGCTGCGCGTCCCGGCGTAGGCCGCCGCACCGGTGTCGACCGTCGCACCGGTGTCGGGCAGGGCGGCGAGCGCCGGGATCCCCAGGGCCCGCAGGATCATGCGCGCCGGTCGCTGCTCGTCGCAGACCAGGTGCAGCCCGCCGCCGCGGCGTTCCAGGTCCTCGCGCAGGTACAGCAGTTCGCGGACTCCGCTCGCGCAGAGGTGCTGCAGGTCGTCGAGGTTCACGGCCACCACGACGCGATCCGCGGCGGCGAGGCGCTGCAGCGCCGTGCGGAAGCACCCGAGGCTCGCGAGATCGACCTCGCCGCGCAGGCGCGCGACGAGGTAGTCCGGTTCCGGACGGTCCTCGATCTCGATCTCGACCATGTCCCTGTCCTGCATCGGTGGTGGCGCCTCCCCGTGGCGGGAGAATCGCGCGCTGCGCGGTTGAACGCGGCGACTCCGAGTGCCCCCATGCTGGCACGCCCGTCCGGGTCCCGGGAACCCCCGGGCGTCGAGGGGCGTGCGTGCCGGCGGCCGTTTGCCGCCCTTACGGGCGGGTATCGCCCAGGACGACCGAGGACCCAGTCGGGAGACCCGCATGCTGACCGCACCCGCGCCGAACCGCACGCTCGACCCGGCACCGACCGGACCGAGCACGCAGCGGACGGTCGACGAGGTGCCCGCCGCCCGCACGCGGCCCGGCAGCGACCACCCCGGCAGCGACCACGAGGACCTCGACGGGACCGCGGTCCCGGTGGCGGCCACGGCCGCCACCTCCGCCGCCGACGCGGCCCACCCGGACCGGTTGCGCAACGAGCACCGGTACCCCGCCTGACGAACGCCCCCGACCGGGGGCGGAGAGGAGACCCCGTGCGCGCGGTCACCTGGCACGGCAAGCGCGACGTCCGGGTGGACACCCACCCGGACCCGTCCGTCAAGGACCCCGACGACGTGATCGTCCAGATCACCTCGACCGGGCTGTGCGGTTCCGACCTGCACCTGTACGAGGTGCTCGGCCCGTTCCTCGGTGAGGGCGACATCCTCGGCCACGAGCCGATGGGGATCGTCGCGGAGAAGGGCCCGGGGGTGACCTCGCTCGAGGTCGGCGACCGGGTGGTGGTGCCCTTCAACGTCTCGTGCGGGACCTGCTGGATGTGCGAGCACGGGCTGCACTCGCAGTGCGAGACCACGCAGAACCGCGAGCAGGGCATGGGCGCGTCGCTGTTCGGCTACACGAAGCTGTACGGGCAGGTGCCGGGCGGGCAGGCGGAGTTCCTGCGCGTGCCGTTCGGCGACAAGCTGCCGATCAAGGTGCCCGAGGGCCCGCCGGACGACCGCTTCGTCTACCTCTCCGACGTGCTGCCCACGGCGTGGCAGGCCGTCGCCTACGCCGACCCGCCGCGCGACGGCAGCCTCGTCGTCCTCGGGCTGGGCCCGATCGGCGACATGGCCGCCCGGATCGCCCGGCACCGCGGCGTCGAGACGGTGATCGGCATCGACCTGGTGCCCGAGCGGCTCCAGCGGGCGCAGAACCGCGGTGTGACCACCATCGACCTGCGCGACGCCGGCAAGGACGTCGCCGACGCGGTCCGTGCGCTCACCGGCGGCCGCGGCGCCGACGCGGTGATCGACGCGGTCGGGATGGAGGCGCACGGCTCGCCCTTCGGCAAGATCGCCCACCAGCTCGCCGGCTACCTGCCCGACGCGCTGGCCGCGCCGTTCATGAAGACCGCGGGCGTCGACCGGCTGGCCGCCCTGCAGATGGCGATCGAGCTCGTCCGCCGCGGCGGCACCGTCTCGCTGTCCGGGGTCTACGGCGGCATGGCCGACCCGCTGCCGATGCTGCAGATGTTCGACAAGCAGATCCAGCTGCGGATGGGGCAGGCGAACGTGCACCGCTGGGTGCCGGACCTGCTGCCGCTGCTCACCGACGACGACCCGCTGGGCACCGAGGACTTCGCGACCCACCACGTCCCGTTGGAGTCGGCGCCCGACGCGTACAAGATGTTCCAGGAGAAGCGCGACGGTGCCGTCAAGGTTCTCTTCCAGCCGGGAACGACGACGGCGTGAGCGGTAGGAGCGCGCAGGACGTCCGCGGGGATTCGGCGAGGCGGTCAACATGGCCCCCGCCGAGCTCGAGAAGTGGCTGCGGTCGGACGAGTCGGGGCGGCGGATCGTGGAGATCCTGCGGAAGAAGAAGGCCGACGTCGGCGAGGACGACGAGGAACACATGCGCACGGTCGTCGGGTACGTGCACCGGCACCTGGCGCAGCGGCCGAAGGGCGACGTCACCGGGACGACGTGGCGGTACTCGCTGATGAACTGGGGGCACGACCCCCTGAAGGACGGTTGACCAGCCGGGATCGGAGTAGTTCGCTCACGGGGAGAGCCGAGGGGGAGCCATGCTGAGCGACGAGGACCGGCGTCGGCTGCAGGACATCGAGGCGGCGATCCGGATGGAGGACCCGCGCTTCGCCGAACGCCTCGGCCACGGCAGGTTCCCGGCCCGCGGGGGCCGCGTCCTGGCGGTGCTGCTGATCGTCGTCGGCCTGGTCGGGCTGCTCGCCGGGCTGGCCCTGCTCAACGGGCCGACCGTGCTGTTCGCCGCCCTGGTCACGGTGCTGGGGGCGACGTTGTGGGCGCGGCTGGGCCGCACACGTCGCCGCCCGAGCGGCTGAACGGGCCGGCCCTCCCCGGGCCCCCGCTCAGGCGACCGCGCGGGACTGCTCCACGGCCAGCGCGTCGACCAAGTCGTTCATCGGGTCACCGGAGTGGCCCTTCACCCAGCGGAAGGACACGTCGCCGCGGTCGTTGACGAGCGTGATCAGCGGCTCCCAGAGGTCGCGGCTCACCACCGGCTTGCGCGCGCTGGTCGTCCAGCCGCGGGCGAGCCAGCCCCTCCACCAGCCGTCCCGGAAGCAGTTCACGACGTAGGTCGAGTCGCTCACCACCACGAGCGGGCCGTCGAGCGACCGCACCGCCTCCAGGGCGGCGCGGATCTCCATGCGCTGGTTGGTGGTGCCCGCCTCGCCGCCGCTGTCCTGCCGCCCGTCACGGGTGGCCCAGGCCCAGCCGCCGGGGCCCGGGTTGCCCGAGCACGCGCCGTCCGTCCACACCTCGAGCGCGCCGTCGGCCGCGGGCATGTCGGGCCGGGGCGCCGAGCGCGCGGGCCGGGCCGCCAGGGTGGCGGCACCGGTGGCGCCCCCGGCCGTCGCACCGCCCGCGCACGCGGCGTGCGCCCACGCGGTGCCCGCCTTCGCGATCTCCGCGCCGGGCCGGATCGGGTTCGAGCAGACGCCGCAGGTGGTGGCGTACTTCGCGGTCATCGGCACCCGGCCAGCCTACGATGCGGGGGCACCGGCACCGCCCGGGCTCCCGGCATGCCGCGTCGGTACCGCTCGCTCCGGTGGTGGCGGTCGAGCGCGGGACGCCCCCTCCTCAGGACAGCTGCGGCAGCACCTTCTCGGCCCACCCGCGGAAGAAGCCCTCGTGGTCGGCGCCGACCTGCTGCACGTACACCTCGTCGACGCCGGCGTCGAGGTACTGCCGGACCCGCTCGAGGTGGGCCTGCGGGTCGTCGCCGCACACGATGGCCTCGGCGACCTGCTCGCGCGGCACCAGCGTCATCGCGTCGGCGAAGTCCTGTGGGCGGGGGAGGGTCTGGCCGAGCTGGCCCGGTAGCGCGTCGTTGGCCCAGAGGCGGTGCGCCCGGTCGATCGCGGCCTCGCGGTCGGGCTCCCAGCAGACCTTCATCCCGGCCTGGACCGGCTTGTCCCCACCGCCGGACTCGCGGAAGGTCCGGACCAGGTCGCCGTCGGGCACCACGGTGCAGTAGCCGTCGCCGATCCGCCCGGCCAGCTCGGTGGCCTGCGGGCCGAACCCGGAGACGTAGATCGGCACCGGCTGCTCGGGGAGGGTGTAGATCCGCGCGTCCTGGACCTCGTAGTGGGTGCCGTGGTGGCTGACCTGCTCCCCTGCCCGCCCGGCCCGGTGGAGCAGGCGGATCACCTCGACCGCCTCCTCCAGCATCGCCAGCCGCTCGCCGACGGAGGGCCAGGCGTCGCCGAGGACGTGCTCGTTGAGCAGCTCGCCGCTGCCGACGCCGAGCACGAACCGGCCCTCGAGCTGCACGGCGGCGGTCGCCGCGGCCTGCGCGATCACGGCGGGGTGGATGCGGACCGTCGGGCAGGTGACCGCGGTGCTCACCGGCAGCGACACCGCCTCGGACAGCGCCCCGATCACGGACCAGACGAAGGGGCTCTGGCCCTGCTCGTCGTTCCAGGGGTGGTAGTGATCGGAGATCCACAGCTTCGCGAAGCCCGCCCGTTCCGCCGCCCGCGCTTGGGCGACGAGCTCCTTGGGGCCGTACTGCTCGCAGGACAGGAAGTAGCCGATGCTCGCCATGTCGGATCCCTACCCGGGCGCGGCCCGGCGAACCGCGCCGCGGCCCCGGCACCGCGGCGGGCCGGCTCGGCCGCCCGGGGGAGCGCGCGACACGTCGCGCTGGGACGGACGGGCGTATTCGGCGCCGGAGGGGGCCCGGGGCGAGTGGTGCCGGCCCGGTTCGGGGTAGACGGCCACGAGCGCGGCCACCCCCGGGCGGCGCAGCGGGGAGGAGCACCGATGCGGCCCACGACGGCGCTGGAGATCGACGACGAGGCCCCGCGGCCGCGCAACGGGACCCGGCCTGCCGCGCCCGGCCCCGTCGAGCGCCGGGACGCCGCGGTCGCCGAGCTCAAGGACAGCCTCCGCGATCTGCTGCGCACGCTGCTGCGGACCTCTGTCGGGCTCGTCCTCGAGCGCGTGGAGGACCTCGGCGGGACGATCCAGAAGATGGCCGCGTCGGGCGGGGTCGCCGTCGGCGGGCTGCTCGGCGGCGTGCGCGCCGGGCTGGCCGGGAAGAACCCGATCTGGGGCGCCCTGAAGGGTGCGGTCGGGGCGATGAGCACCGGGATGCGCGTCGCGATCGTCCTCGCCCTGGTCCTCGCGATCGTGCTGTTGCCGATCACCGTGGTGCTGCTGCTGGTCGCGCTGATCGTGCTGATCGTCGTGGCGGCGGCGAAGGCCGGTTCCTGACCCCGGCCGAGGGCCTCCGCCCGGCCCGGGCAGATCCGCCCGGGTGAAAGACCCCCGTCCGGCGCAACTTGGTCGCGCGTGCGTAGTGGTCCTCACGCATTCGTCTCGCAGCCGTGCCGGTAAACGGACCGCGCGGGTGAACCGCACGGCGCAAAATCGTCGGGAAACCGTAAGGAGCGTGTGCGGCTCCACCCGTTCGGGTAAATGCTGCCAGACCCGGGCTACGGGGCCCGGGCGCGGACGGTTCGGTGACGTCGGTCTCCGGCACGAGCGGGGCCGGCCGCCACACGAGGAGGCACGATGAAATGCGGCGCACGGGTGGCGCTCGGGGTGGCCGGCGGCTACTTCCTCGGACGTACCAAGAAGATGAAGCTCGCCCTGATGCTCGGCGGGATGGCCGCCGGGCGTCGTGCCGGCGGGCCGGGTGAGCTCCTGGCGCAGGGCACCAAGCTGCTGAACAGCTCCCCGGAGCTGCAGGCGCTGACCGATCAGGTCCGCGGGCGGCTGCTGGAGGCCGGCAAGGGCGCGGCGATGGCCGTGGCGGCGCGCCAGGTCGCCTCGCTGACCGACCGGGTCGGCCAGAAGGTCGAGTCGCTCGGCGAGACCGGGTCCGGCGCCACGGACACCGCCCGGGACACCGCGAAGGCGGGGACCGATGCCACCGAGAGCGCGGTGTCGAGCGCGCGGGAGGCCTTCGGCGGTGGGGCCGACGACGAGGCCGAGGAGGCCCCCGACTCGGGCGACGACGTGCGTGCCGACTCCGACGGGGCCGACGAGGGCGAGGCCGAGGAGCCCGAGGAGCAGCCGAAGCGACGCCGCACGGCCAAGGCGCAGGGTGCGGGGCGCGGGGCGGCCTCCCGCGGTGCCGGACGGCGCACGGCGGCCGCGGGCACCTCCACCGCCCGGGCCGGGGCCAAGGCCGCCGCGGGCGGGGCGAAGGCCGCCTCCGGGCGTGGCCGGACCGCGACCAAGCGGAGGAGCACCGATGGCTGACACCCCGAAACTCGCCGAGGCGCTCCCGGCCGACCAGCTGAAGGACGCCGGCCAGCGCCTGCTGTCCCTGCTGGTGCAACGGGCGGCCGAGGCCGCGACCGACCGGGTGACGAACCTGACCGACCGTCTCGACACCGTCACCGAGAACGGCGGCGCCGGGCTGCGCGAGGCGCTGGGCCGCGGGCAGGACGACACCGACGAGGACGCCGACTCCGACGAGTCCGACGGCGGCGGGGGCGGCTTCTTCTCCGGTCTGAAGGAGAAGGTCGGCGGCCTGCTCGGCGGCGGCGAGGACTCCGAGGGCGGAGGCGGTGGCAGCGGCGGCGGCAAGAAGGTCAAGCTGATCAACATCGTCGAGGAGCAGGACGTCGGCCTGCCCGTGCGGACCACGTACGACCTGTGGACGCAGTACGCCGACTTCCCCGGCTTCATGAAGAAGGTCGAGAGCGTCGACCAGATCGCCGACGAGAAGACCCACTGGAAGGCGCAGATCTTCCTGTCCCACCGCGAGTGGGAGGCGACGACCATGGAACAGGTCGCCGACTCGCACGTCATGTGGCGGTCGAAGGGCGCCAAGGGGCACGTCGACGGCGCGGTGAGCTTCACCGAGCTGGGCCCGAACCTCACCCGGGTGCTGCTGGTGCTCGAGTACCACCCGCAGGGCCTGTTCGAGCGCACCGGCAACATCTGGCGCGCGCAGGGCCGCCGCGCACGCCTGGAGTTCAAGCACTTCCGCCGGCACGCCATGACCACCGCGATGCTGCACCAGGACGAGATCGAGGGCTGGCGCGGCGAGATCCGCGACGGCGAGGTCGTGCGGACCCACGAGGAGGCGCTCGAGGAGGAGCGGCGCGCCCGGGAGGAGGAGGGCGAGCCCGAGGAGCGCCCCGAGTACGCCGAGGAGGCCGACCGCGGCGACGAGTACGAGGAGGGCGAGGAGGAGGGCGCCGAGCCCGCCGCCGAGTACGCCGAGGACGAGGGCGAGGAGGGCGCCGAGCCCGCCGCCGAGTACGCCGAGGACGACGAGGAGGAGCCCGCGGAGGAGACGGACGAGGGCCCCGTCGACGAGTCCGACGAGTACGCCGACGAGGAGCCCGAGGAGGACTACGAGGAGGCCGACGAGTACGCCGACGAGGAGCCGGACGAGGAACACGAGGGAGCCGACGAGGCGGACACGGCCGCCGACGAGGACACCGAGCCCGAGGAGGAGCCGCCCCCGGCCCGCCGCCGCACCGCGCGCCGGCAGCCCGCGGGCGCCGGTGGAAGGAGCCGATGACGCGATGACGGTGGCGACGCAGACGCAGGGCGGGGGCCACGTCGACCGCGGCGGCGGGGGCGGCTCGAGCGGTCTCGCCGACGTCGTCGAGCTGATCCTGGACAAGGGCCTGGTCATCGACGTGTTCGTGCGGGTGTCGCTGGTGGGGATCGAGATCCTCACCATCGACGCGCGCGTGGTGGTGGCGAGCGTGGACACCTTCCTGCGCTTCGCCGAGGCCACCAACCGGCTCGACCTGTACGGCAAGGGCAAGGGCGGCAAGGACCTCACCGAGCTCACCCAGGGGATCACCGAGGGCGGGGCCAAGGGCAAGACCTCCGGGATGCTCGACGCCGCCGTCGACAAGGTCGAGGAGCTCCTGGGCGGCGACGACCGCGACCAGGAGCCGGTGGAGGCGCCGCGCCGGCGCCCCCGGCAGCGGACGCGGGAGCGTGAGGGGTGAGCGCGACGTACGTCTACGGGCTGGTCCGGTCCGACGCCGAGCTGCCGGACGACCTGGTGGGACTGGGCCCCTCGGGCACGGTCACCACCGTGACGCACGAGAAGATGGCGGCGATCGTGGGCGACGTCCCCCTCGACCGACCGCTCGGCACCCGGGACGACCTGGTCGCCCACGAGGCCGTCGTGGACACCGTCGCCTCGATGACGACCGTGCTCCCGATGCGGTTCCCGGCCGTGATCGAGGAGGAGGGCGTGGTCGACGAGCTCCTCGTCCCGCACCACGACCGGTTCGTGCGGGCGCTGGAGCAGCTCGAGGGCACCGTCCAGTACACCCTGAAGGGACGCTACGACCAGGACGTCCTGCTCGGCGAGATCATCGAGGAGGACTCGGGGGTGCGCGAGCTGCACGAGCGCATCCGAGGGGTGCCCGAGGACGCGGCCTACTACGACCGTGTCAAGCTGGGCGAGCTGATCGTCAAGGCGCTCGAGGAGCGCCGCGAGGTCGACGCGAAGGACATCGTCGACCGGATCGGCCCGTTCGCCGAGGCGGTCTCGACCACCACGCCGACCCAGCCCGAGGACGTCGTCAACGCGGCGTTCCTCGTGCGCCGGGACGGCGCGGAGGAGTTCGAGCAGGCCGTCGAGGAGCTGGGCGCGGACACCCACGAGTGGCTGAAGCTGCGGCTGCTCGGTCCGCTGGCGCCCTACGACTTCGTCCCGGAGGAGTGAGCGATGGGTCTCGTGTCGGGCCTGGTCGGGCTGCCGCTGGCCCCCGTGCGCGGGGTGGTGTGGCTGGCCGGTCAGATCCAGGATCAGGCCGAACAGCAGTACTACGATCCGGCGCGGATCCGCGCCGAGCTGGAGTGGGTCGACGAGGCGCGCCGCACCGGTGAGCTCCCCGAGACCGAGGCCGTCGAGCGGGAGAACGAACTGCTGCAGCGGCTCATGGTGCGCCGCACCTGACCGGCGGGACGTATGACGGACGAACACGAGGACACCGGGACCGGCCGTCCCGCCCGCCGCGCCCCCGCCCGGCGCGGCGAGCGGGCGCCCGCGAAGCGGACGTCGACGACGGCCGCGGCCGGGTCGGCCGGGTCCGGGCGCAACGGCCACGTGCTCCCGGCCGACGCGGCGCGTCGGGCGGCCGAGCAGATCGTCTCGCTGACCGGCCGCGAGCTGGAGTCGGTCGTGTCGATCGAGCGGCGCGACGAGGGCTGGCTGATCGGGGTGGAGGTGGTGGAGACCCGCCGCATCCCGGACTCGGCCGACATCCTGGCGGTCTTCGAGGCGGAGGTCGACGAGCACGGCGACCTGTACGGCTACAAGCGCACCGGCCGCTACAGCCGGGGGCAGCTGCACCGAGGAGGACGATGACGACCGGAGGTCTTCCGGTACCCGGCCGGACGGCGCGACCACCCGAGCACCGCGTGGAGTCGACGAACCTCGCCGACATCCTGGAGCGCGTGCTCGACAAGGGCATCGTGATCGCCGGTGACATCCGGGTGAACCTGCTCGACATCGAGCTGCTCACCATCAAGATCAGGCTGCTCGTCGCCTCGGTCGACAAGGCCCGCGAGATGGGCATCGACTGGTGGGAGCACGACCCGACGCTCAGCTCCGGGCAGCGCGACCTGAACGAGGAGAACCGCCGGCTGCGGCAGCGCATCGGCGACCTCGAGGCGGCCCGCACGCGCGAGCTGGAGGGCGGCTCGGGGAACGGCACGGCACCGGACGACACGGTCACCGACGACGCGGTCACCGACGACGCGGTCACCGACGACGCGGTCACGGGCGACGCGGTCACGGGCGACGCGGTCACGGACGACACGGTCCGGGACGACACGGTCACGGTCGCCGAACCCGAACCCGAACCCGAACCCGAACCCGAACCCGCGCCGGCGCGGACGCGGGCGCGGACCGCCCGGGCGCGGAAGGAGCGGGAATGAGCCTGGTGTGGCTGTACGCCGTGCGCCGGGGCGGGGCGGACGCACCGGCCGGCCCGGGCGTCGACGACGAGCGCCCCCGGCTCGTCGCCGAGGGCCCGCTCGTCGCCGTGGTCGGTACCGTGCGCGAGGAGGAGTTCGACGAGGCGGCGCTCGCCCGCGCCATGGAGGACCTGCGGCGTATCGAGGCGCTGGCCCGCGCGCACCACGCCGTGATCGTCGAGGCGGCCGGCGAGCGGCCGACCGCGCCGCTGCGGCTGGCCACCGTCTACCGCGACGACGAGGCGGTCGCCCGGATGCTGCGTGAGCGGGCCGCCCAGTTCGACGCCGTGCTCGACCGGGTCACCGACCGCCGGGAGTGGGGGGTCAAGATCTACGTCGACGCCAAGCCCGACGCGCCGGCCGAGGACCCCTCGCCCTCCGGGCGGCCCGGGACCGCCTACCTGCTGCGCCGGCGCGCCGACCGGGACCGCGGCGCGCGGGCCCGTGAGCAGGCCCGCGCCGTCGCCGACCGCATCGACGAGACGCTCGCGCAGGTCGCCGCCGGTGCGCACCGGATGACGCCGCAGGACCCCCGGCTCAGCGGGCGCGAACAGGAGATGGTGCTCAACGCGACCTACCTCGTGGACGTGGCCGGTGAGGAGGAGTTCCGCGCCGCGCTCGCCGGGATCGAGGCGGAGGGGGCGACGGTCGAGCTCACCGGGCCGTGGCCGCCCTTCTCGTTCGCCACCCTGGGGGACTCGTGACGCTCGCCCACCCGGACGACGAGCTGAGCCTGGTCGACCTGCTCGACCGGCTGCTCGCCGGGGGCGTGATGCTCACCGGCGACATCACGATCTCGCTGGCCGACATCGACCTCGTGCACGTGTCGCTCCGGGCGTTGATCAGCTCGGTCGGGAAGCTGCACGAGGGCCGGGAGACCGGGCTCCCGGAGGCGGCGCTCGCCGACACCGAGCTCACGGAGGTGCGTCGTGCCTGAGCTGCCGAGCCGCGTCGAGGCCCAGCCGGACACGGTCGGCCGGGACCTCGGCCGGCTGGTGCTGACGATCGTCGAGCTGTTGCGCCAGCTGATGGAGCGGCAGGCGCTGCGCCGGGTCGACGCCGGCGACCTGCCGGACGAGAAGATCGAGCAGCTCGGCCTGGGCCTGATGCGCCTGGAGGAGGCGATGGTCGAGCTGCGCGAGCACTTCGGGTTGGAGCCGGGCGACCTGAACATCGACCTGGGTCCGCTGGGCAACCTGCTCGGGCCGGAGGCCGGCAGCCGCTGACCCCCGGCCGAGGCCGGCAGCCGCCGGCCCCCGCCCGGGGACGGGTACCGGACGGAACACCGGGCGACTGCCCGGCGCCGATCCCGGGTACCCGGACGGCACCCGGACGGCCGGGTCGGACGGAGGGAGGCGGCGTGGCACGCGCGATCTGGACGGGCTCGATCACCTTCGGGCTGGTGTCGATCCCGGTGGGGCTCTTCACCGCGACGGACGACCACACCGTGCACTTCCACCAGTTCCAGCGGGGCACCTCGGACCGGATCCGCAACCAGCGGGTCAACGAGCGCACCGGCGAGGAGGTCGACTACGGCGACATCGTCAAGGGTGCCGAGGTGGGCGACGGCGAGTACGTCGTGGTCGAGCCCGAGGAACTGGAGCAGATCGCCCCCGGCCGCTCCCGCACCCTCGACATCACCGACTTCGTCGACCTCGCCGAGATAGACCCCGTCTACTTCCAGCGTGCCTACTGGCTCGCGCCGACCGGCGAGGAGTACCGCAGGCCCTACGCGCTGCTGCGCGAGGCGATGACCCAGGGGGACAAGGCCGCCATCGGCACCTTCGTGATGCGCGGCAAGGAGTACCTGGCCGCCGTGCGCGCCGACGGCGACGTGTTGGCCCTGCACACCCTGCACTTCGGCGACGAGGTCCGGGACCCGTCGGAGGAACTGGAGAACGTCCCGACCCGCCGGACGAAGCCGGGGGAGAAGGAGCTGCGGATGGCCACGCAGCTCATCGAGTCCATGAGCGGGCCGTGGAAGCCCGACCAGTACCGCGACACCTATCGCGACCGGGTCGGGAAGCTGATCGAGGACAAGAAGCAGGGCCGGGAGATCGTCACCGAGTCCGAGGCGCCGGAGCCCACCGAGATGTCGTCGCTGCTGGAGGCCCTCCAGCGCAGCGTCGAGGAGGCGAGGGGGACACGGTCGGGCTCGGGCGGGAAGTCCGGGGGCAGGACTGGCAGGGGCAAGACCGGCGGGGGCAAGACCGGCGGGGGCAAGACCGGCGGGGGCAAGACGGGCGGGAAGTCCTCGGGTTCGCGCCGCAAGGCCTCCTGATCCGGCGGGTCACTCGCGCGCCGCGAGCGCGTCGAGCACCACCGCGCGGAGGTCGCCGCCCCGCTCGAGGGCGCGGCGCTGGTGGACCGCGCCCGGCCGGCGGGCGTTCAGCCCCTGCCACAGCTCCCCGACGGTGTCGAGCTCGCCGGCGTCCCGCAGAGCGGGGCCGACGTGCTCGATCAGCGCGCGCACCACGTCCGCGGCCGGCGCGGGGTGCCAGGTGTGCGGGTGCAGCAGGTCCGTGTCGAGCCCCGAGCGGCTCGCCCGCCACGCCGCCAGCCGCAGGACCTCGGTGCGCACCGGGTCGGCCGGCACGTCCTCCGCCCACTCCCGGGCCGCCGTCTCGACGAGGGCGCGGGTCAGGGCGGCCACGAGGACGGCGTCCGCCGGCTCGCGGCACACGTCCGCCACCCGCACCTCGAGGGTCGACTGGTGGTGCGAGACCCGGGCGTCGAAGTAGAGCATGCCCTCGTCGAGCAGCGTGTCGGTGCCGAGCAGCGTTTCGGTGAGCTCGCGGTACGCCGCCGCCGAGCCGTAGGGGCCGGTCGGGCCCGCCGAGGGCCAGCGGCCCCACACCTGGGTCCGGAAGCCGGCGTAGCCGGTGTCGGTGCCCGCCCAGAACGGCGAGTTGACCGAGACCGCGAGCAGCACGGCGAGCCAGGGCCGGATCCGGTCGAGCGCACCGACCGCCTCGTCGTCGGATCCCACGGCGACGTGCACGTGGCAGGCGCAGGTGAGCTGCTCGCGGCCGGTGCGGCCGAACCGCTCGACCATCGCGCGGTAGCGGGCGTCGGCGGAGACGTGCGGGTCCGCCGGGACCGGCGGGGTGCCGAGCGGGACGGCCTCCACGTCCGCCGCCCGGGCCGCCCGGGCGGCCTCGGCGCGCCGGGTGCGGATCTCGCCGAGCAGGTCGCCGAGGTCGCGGCACGGGTCGGTCGCCGTCTCGACCTGCTGGGCCTGCAGCTCGCCGGTGAGCTCGCCCTCCCCGGCGCGGCGCAGCACGGTCGCCCCGACCGCGCGGGGCTCGCCCGAGTCCGGGTCGACCAGCAGGAACTCCTCCTCGACGCCGAGCGTCCGCACCGCCACGCGAGCAGTATCGCGGGCCCGGGCGCACGGCCCCGGTGAGGGGCCGGGTGCGGGGACGGGGAGTGCTCAGCCGCCGGGTTCCCGCGCCGGCAGGGAGCGCCACCAGAACCCGCCCGCCGCCGCCATCGCCGCGCCGATCAGCGCGTAGCCCGGCCTCCCGGCCACGAGGCCCACGAGCAGCCCGATCGCGGCCAGGACCGCGAGCAGGGCGATCGCGGCGACCTCGGGGCCCGCGGAGGGCGGTTCCTCCTCGTCCTCCTCCGCAGCCGTCCCGCCCCGACCCCCGTCGGCCCCGTCGGCCCCGTCGGTCCCGTCGGCCCCGTCGGCCCCGTCGGCCCCGTCGGCCCCGACGGTGTCCTCGGCTCCGTCGGCGCCGGCTCCCGGTGCCGAGGCCGGCGCGGCCGCTCCGAGCACCGGGTCGGGGACCGGCGTCGCGGGGGCCGGGGGCCCGGGGCTCGGTTCGACGGCCCCCGGCACCTCGCGCGGGTCCGCCGTGAGCTGCCGGGCGAGCCGTGGGTCCTCCCGTTCGAGCAGTCTGCCGATCGCCGCGAGGGCGGCCCGTTCCTTGCTGGTGAGCACCAGGGACTCCTCTCGTCCGAACCCCGGCTCGTCTACCCCGGACCGGCGCGCCGAACCGCTCGGCTCCTGCCTCCTCGCGCGCCGACGGACGCCCCCGGCGGAATCGCCGGGGGCACCGCGGGTACCCGCCGCGCATGACCTCCTTCGGCTACACCCTGATGACCGAGCAGCGCGGGCCCCGCGAGCTCGTCTCCGACGCCGTCGGCGCCGAGCAGGCCGGCTTCGACTTCGAGGTGATGAGCGACCACTACTTCCCGTGGCTCGACGAGATGGGCCACGCCCCCTACGCCTGGAGCGTCCTCGGTGCCGTCGCGAGCGCCACCGAGCGGGTCGGGCTCATGACCTACGTGACCTGCCCGATCATGCGCTACCACCCCGCCGTCGTCGCGCAGAAGGCGGCGACGATCGGCCTGCTGTCCTCGGGCCGGTTCACCCTGGGGCTCGGTGCGGGGGAGAACCTCAACGAGCACGTCGTGGGGCGCGGCTGGCCCACCGCCGACGTCCGCCAGGAGATGCTCGACGAGGCCGTCACGATCATCCGCCGGCTGTTCGAGGGCGGCTACGTGACCTACGAGGGGACGCACTTCCGGGTCGACTCCGCCAAGCTCTGGGACCTCCCGGAGGGCGGCGTCCCGCTGGCGTTGGCGGTGTCCGGCGCCCAGGGGGTGAACCGCTACGCGCCCGTGGCCGACGCGATGGTCGCCGTCGAGCCGGAGCCCGACCTCGTGCAGGGCTGGGACCGCGCGGCGGGTGCCGACCTCCCGAAGATCGGCCAGCAACCGATCAGCTGGGGCCCGGACACCGACGCCGCCGTCGACCGGGCGCACGCGCTGTTCCGCTGGTTCGCCGGCGGGTGGAAGGTCAACGCCGAGCTGCCCGGCACCGCCGGGTTCGCCGCGGCCACGCAGTTCGTGCGCAAGGAGGACGTCGCGTCGGCCATGGCGTGCGGACCGGACGTGTCGGCGCACATCGAGGCGGTGCGGCCCTTCGTCGAGGCCGGGTTCACCCACGTCGCCCTGGTCGAGGTCGGCGGGGAGATGCAGCCGGACTTCCTCGAGTCCGCCCGCACCGAGCTGCTGCCGGCGCTGCGCGAGGAGTACGGGCAGGCGAAGGACCCCGCTATCGGCGTGCGAGCGCGCTGACCAGGTGGTCGCGGAGCTCCGGGACGGAGTCGAACACCTCCCGGGCTCCCGCCTCCCGCAGCTCGGACTCCGAGAACCCCCCGGTCCGGATCGCGTATCCCGCACAGCCGGCCCGGTGGGCCGCCTCGAAGTCCCACACCGAGTCGCCCACGACGAGCCCGCTGCGCCCGTCGACCTTCTCCATCGCCACGCCGATCAGGTCCGGCTGGGGTTTGGTCGCCTCGACGTCCTCACTGGTGGTCCAGGCGTGGGCGAACTCGCGGCCGCCGAAGAGGTCGAGGTAGGCGTCGACGTGCTCCGGCTTGCCCGAGCTGGCCAGCACGACCTTGAGCCCGGCCTCGCGCAGCGTGCTCAGCAGCTCCCGCACCCCCTCGAAAGCCTGGACCTCGGGTAGCAGCGGCTCGAACTCCTCCGCCCACGCCGCGCGCGCGTCGTCGCCGTGCTCGTCCTCGAACCTCTGCCCGGCGACGGCGGGCACCAGCTGGTCGCCGCCCATCCCGATCGCCCGGTGCAGCCGCCACACCGGCAGGGTCACGTCGAACCGCCGGAAGGCCCGGAACCAGGCCAGGGCGTGGTGGTAGTTGGTGTCGACGAGCGTGCCGTCGACGTCGAGGACGGCGGTGTCGAGCGCCGAGAAGTCGGGCGGACCCACCTGCGAGGTCCTGTCCACCGTGGTCTGCGAAGCCATGGGGGCCGGGTACCCGCCCGGCGCCCGGTGACTCGCCGGCCGGTCGGTGCGCACGGCCGAGCATCCCGAAGCCGCCCGCGGAGGGCGGTCGCGGGTGTAGACTGCTGGTCGAACCAGCAGTCCACACATGGTGGACCGGGCAGGAAGGCACGACGGACAGGGAGGTCGGGCCATGCGGGTGTTGATCGTCGGGGCCGGGATCGCCGGGCCCACGCTGGCGTACTGGCTGCGGCACCTGGGGCACGAGCCCACCCTCGTCGAGCGGGCACCGGAGCCCCGTCGCGGCGGCTACCTCGTGGACTTCTGGGGCGCCGGCTTCGACGTCGCCGAGCGGATGGGCCTCGTGCCCGAGCTCCGGCGCCTGGGCTGCCGCATGACCGAGGTCCGGTCCGTCGACCGGCACGGTCGGCGGGTGGCCTCGTTCGCGCCGGAGGCGGTCGTGGGCCGCCGCACCGACCGCTACGTCAGCATCGCCCGCTCCGACCTGGCCTCGGCCCTCCTCTCCGCGGTGGACGGGCGCGTCGAGACCGTGTTCGGCGACACGGTCGCCGCGATCGACGACGACGGCGAGGTCGTGCGCGTGGCGTTCGAGAGCGGGACGCGACGCGAGTTCGACCTGGTGGTGGGGGCCGACGGGCTGCACTCGCGCGTGCGCGAGCTGGTCTTCGGGGCGCAGGAGGGGTTCGAGCGCTACCTCGGCATCGTCGTCGCCGTGTTCGACGTCGCCGGGTACCGCCCGCGCGACGAGCTCACCGCGGTCATGCACGCCGACGTCGGGTTCCAGCTGGTGCGGGTGTCGCTGCGCGACGACGTCACGATGTTCTTCGTCTCCCTGCGCGACGAGGGTGGCGCGTGGCCGGACGGCCCGCGCGAGCAGCAGGCGCTGCTGCGCCGCCGGCTCGCCGGGGCCGGGTGGGAGACGCCTGCGGTCCTCGAGGCGATGCACCGCGCCCGCACGTTCTACTTCGACCGGGTGAGCCAGATCCGCATGCCGTCCTGGACCCGGGGCCGGGTCGCCGTGGTGGGCGACGCGGCGGCCTGCCCGTCGTTCCTGGCCGGGCAGGGCTCGGCGCTGGCGATGGTCGAGGCCTACGTCCTGGCCGCCGAGTTGGCCCGGGCGGCCGGCGACCACGCCCGCGCGTTCGCCCGCTACGACGAGCGCCTCGGTCCGCTCCTGCGGTCCAAGCAGGACGCGGCGACGGGCCTCGGCGTGGCGTTCGCGCCCCGGACGAGGGCGGCGCTGGCCGTGCGGAACACGGCGATGAGGCTCATGGGGCTGCCGTACGTGCCGAACCTCGTCATGGGCCGCAGCCTGCGCGACGCCGTCGAGCTGCCCGCCGTCCCGGTCGCCTGAGCCGCCCGTGGTCCGCCCCCGCTTCGCGCGGCTCCCCCCGGCGCAACAGCAGGCGATCCTGCGCGCCGCGCTCGACGAGTTCGCCGCCCACGGCTTCCACGACGCCTCGCTCAACCGCATCATCGGGACCGCCGGCATCTCCAAGGGCTCGATGTACTACTACTTCGACGGCAAGGAGGACCTGTTCGCACACGTCACCCGGGTCGAGTTCGAGCGTCTGCTCGCCGACGTCGGACCGGTCCCCCTGCCGACCGGACCGGGGCCGGATGCCTTCTGGGCGGCCGTGGAGCGCTACTACCGTGACTCGGTCGCGCAGCTGGCCGCCCGCCCGCGTCTGGCGTCACTGGTGCGGGCCTGGCTCGGGGCCTCGCCGAACCCGGCCCTGCAGCGGGCGCAGCAGGAGCTGGAGGGGGAGGTCATGCCCTGGGTCGAGCGCGTCGTCGCCGCCGGCCGGTCCTGCGGCGCGGTGCGCACCGACCTCCCGTCCGGCCTGCTGATCGCCGTCGCCCTCGGCATGGGCAGGGCGATGGACACGTGGCTGATGACGCAGCCGCCCGAGGACGCCGCGTCGCCGCCGATCGGCGCGCTGGTCGGGATGCTCCGCCGGGCCCTGGAACCACCGGTGTGAGCCCGTGCGCGGGGGTTCCGACGGCGTCAGGGGCAGAGCCCGGGCCGGACGACGTCGATCGCGAACCTGTCCCACCAGGGGTCGGGCCGGTGCCGGGGCACGATGACCAGCCCGGCCTGCCGTTCCGCCGTCACCGGCGGGTCCCGGTCGACCAGCTCCTTGGTGCGTTGCCCGACGCGGCGGTAGAACTCGAGCTGGGTGACGCGTCCGAAGAGCGCCCAGCCGACCCGGTAGAAGGGGTTGGGCACCGGGGCGCGCCGTGAGTAGGCGTGGATCCAGAACGTGACCTTCCCGGTCTCCTCGTCCTTGACCACCTCGTAGCTCAGCCGGCCCTGCTCGAGGTGCCCGCAGAGGGTCCGGTAGGTCCAGCCCCACACGCGCAGGCCACCGCGGACGGTGTCGTAGGCGTCCGTGACCCGCACCGGCATGTAGAAGCGCAGCAACAGGAACCGGCCCTGCAGCACCATGTCCCGGCCGAGGAGCGTGGCCTCGCGCCGGTAGACCCCGCGCAGCAGCCGGTGGTCGGTGAACTCGTAGTTGCGCACGATCCGGCAGGCGCGCTCCCAGACGCCGCCGGTCTCGGGCGGTCCGGGCGCCTCCACGCCGAGCTCGGCGTAGCCGGAGTCGACGTGCCAGTCGGGATCGTCCGTGGAGGTCGGCGCCTCGTCCTCGGCGTAGTTGACGTCGAGGCCGGCCAGGTACGCGAGCTCGGCCTCCAGTTCCGTGCGGTTCAGGAGGCCTCCTCGCGCCGCACCGTCTCGCTGATCAGCCAGAACGTCGGTGGCCACAGGCCGACGAACAGGGCGCGCCGCTCGGCGTTGCCCCGTTCCTCCTGGTCCACCGCCTTCGCCCGCATCCACATCCCGATGCAGAGCGCGATGCACCCCAGCGAGACGCTCTGCAGGTGGATCGCGCGGATGCCCACGCGTCGGAGGATCGTTCCGATGGTCACGCCGCATGGGTTCCCGCTCCTCGGGTACTCACACCCGATGACCGTGCTCCGTTACCACCCGCGGCACCCGGTGACGGGCACCCGGCGGTCCCGCCGGGTCGGCGCGATCGTGCGCTGGCCGGTCGGCGTCGGGATCGTGGCCTGGCGCTACCTCTGGCGGACGACGGTGACGCACCGCAGCGAGGAGGCCGGGGACGCGACGGACCTGCCCGAACCGCTCCCGCCCGAGGTGTGCGACGACCGCGTCCAGCACGTCGAGGAGGGGTACGGCGACCTCCTGCACCGCCGCTACTCGGTGACCGTGGCCGGGGGTGAGTGCGGCGCGGAGGCGCTGCTGGAGCGGCTCGCCGCCGACCCCAACGTCTGGGCCCCCTCGGGCATGGCGGTGTTCCGGCGGACGCAGGGCAGCGACGGCGCGATGCGGGTCGGTGACGAGTTCCTCGTCCGGCTGCCGGGGCCGTGGGACGGGCCGGTCCGGGTCGTCGGGTCGGGGCCGCGGCACTTCCGGCTGGCCACCCTGCACGGCCACCTCGAGGCCGGGCAGATCGAGTTCCGGACCGAGGACGCCGGGGAGGACGTCCGGTTCGTGATCGAGTCCTGGGCCCGGCCTGGCGACCGGATCTCGCACCTTCTCTACGACCAGCTGCTCGTGGCCAAGGAGGTGCAGCTGGTGATGTGGACCCACGTCTGCCTGCGCGCGGCCGCCGTGGCCGGTGGCCGTGCGCGCGGCGGGCTCACCGTGCGCACCCGGCGGCTCGACATGGCGCAGTGCTCCGACGCGTCGACGCGGCCGCGGGACGCGAATCCGATCGATTCGCCGGAACAGGTGTAGGCGGCGCGCGGGGCGGGGATCCCCGGACCGGCACAGACCACGGCTGTCCGTCGTTGGGGAGCGGATCGGGCAGTCCTTCGGGCCGGGGTCGCCGTGATCGGGGTGGCGGCCCCGGCCTCGCCGTTCTCGGAGGCGGCGACCCGTGACCCCGGTGCGCCGCGGCTCCCCGGACCCCCGCGCGCGAGCCGGACCCCCGCGCGAGCCGGCCTCCTCGTGGTCCACGCCCGGACGTCCGCGCCCGCCGCCCGTCCGGCGGGGCCCTGTCGCCGGGGGCCCGGACGGCCTCAGTGGTGCAGTGTCAGCAACTGCTCGAAGAACCCGCCGAAGCCGCGCTCCCGGTCCACGAGGTGCACCTCGAGGATCCAGTGGCACCGCCGTCCCGACGGGTCGGTGCGGCGCATCGGATGGTCGCTGCCGGGGGCGATGTAGCTCTCGATCCGCTCGCCGTCGATCCACTCGTGCGGGAACTCGCCCACGAGGTGGCCGCTGTGCGCGCCGCCGAACTCCCAGCCCGCCTGCTCGGCCAGCCCGACGACGTGCGCGTACAGCTCCGCGCCGCTGATCCCCGGGTGCGCCTCGAAGTGGTCGCGGCCGGCCGCGAAGAGGCGCGGCAGGTCGTCGCGGAGCCGGTGCTTGACGGGGTCGTCGCCCAGCACGAAGGTGCGCCCGAAGTCCGCCTCCCAGTCGGCGAAGATCGGGCCGAGGTCGAGGAAGACGATGTCGTCGGCCCCGATCGACCGGTCCGGCGGGTTCTCCTTGTAGGGCAGCAGGGTGTTCGGTCCGGAGCGCACCACCCGTTTGTGCCAGTGCCGGTCGGTACCGAACAACTCCGCGCCGAGATCGCGCACCCGGTCGCTCAGGGCCCGCTCGGACTCGCCCGGCGCGATCAGCCCGCGGCGCTCGACCTCCTCGAACAGGTGCAGGGCCTTGCGCTCGGCCTCGACGAGGTTCCGGGCACGGGCCTCCTCGTCGACGGGCGCGGTGCCGGTCGCCTCGCTCATCGCACGCCTCGCCTCGCTCATCGCACGCCTCCTCGGGTCGCACCGGGACCCGGGCCGACCTCCGGGCCGGAGCGGGTCGTGGCGGTGTGGTGGTGCCGCAGGTTGGCGGCGCCGCTGCTCCGCGGGACGCGGGCGCCCCGCGGAGCAGGACCACCCGGGCTACTCGGGGGTGACCTCGGCCATGTCGTTCCAGGCCTCGCCCTCGAGATCCTGGTAGTTGATCTTCGGGCGCTCGGCGACGACCGTACTCATGAACGGGAAGAACTTCTGGGCGTGCTCGGTCTGCACGTGGGCGGCACCGGCGTCGCCGTCGGCGAAGGTCTCGACGATCGCGAACTCGTTCGGCGTGGTGCCGCTCTCGTAGAAGTCGAACGCGACGTTGCCCGGCTCGGCCCGCACGTTGTCGGTGTACTCCTTGATGCCGGCCAGCCAGTCGTCGCGCTTCTCGGGCTTGATCGTCACCTTGAGAACGATCAGGATCACGGCCACCTCCGGGTCGTCGTAGGTCGGCCCCGGGCACGCCACCCGGGACGGTGGGGGCAGCCTCCCACTCCCGCGCGCGGGTCGGTGTCTCAATCGGCGACGTCGCGCCCGTCGGGTGAGCTCCGGGTCCGCCGCACCGCCCGCCGCGCCGCTTCCGCCCACCGGAAACGTGCCCCGACGGGATCGGACGGGCCCGCTCATACTCCGGCCACCGGACAGCGAGGAGGGTTCCATGACAACGGGGTCGGCAGGACCGTCGGGGAGGGCCGGGGCGCGGGCCGGCTGGGTGGCGCCGCTGTGCTGGTCGGCGGTCGCCCTGGAAGGGTTCGACCTGGTCGTGCTGGGCGTGGTGCTCCCGACGCTGCTGCGCGACCCCGCCTGGGGGCTGAACCCCGGCTCCGCCTCGGTCATCTCGGTCGCCGGCCTGGTCGGCGTCATGGTCGGCGCGCTCACCGTGGGCCCGCTCACCGACCGGTACGGCCGCCGCTCGATGCTGCTCGTCACCGTCACCGCGTTCTCGGTGCTGACGCTGCTCTGCGCCTTCGCGCCCGGCCCGGTCCTCTTCGGTGTGCTGCGCTTCCTCGCCGGGCTCCCCCTCGGCGGCGTCCTGCCGGTGGCGATCGCGATGGTCAACGAGTTCGCCCGGTCCGGCCGCGGCGGCAGCGCCACCACGGTGCTGATGACCGGCTACCACGTCGGCGCGGTGGTCACCTCGCTGCTCGGCATCCTGGTCATCCCGTCGCTCGGCTGGCGGGCGATGTTCGTCATCGGCGCGCTGCCCGCGCTGGTGCTGGTGCCGCTGATCTGGCTCCGGCTCCCCGAGTCGATCCCGGTCGAGCGCGGGCCGGCCGCCCCGCGCAACCCGGTCGCGACCCTCTTCCACGGCGGCTACCTGCGGGCGACGATCGCCTTCTGGGTCACCTCGTTCATGGGTCTCCTGCTCGTCTACGGCCTCAACACCTGGCTGCCGGAGATCATGCGCTCCGCCGGCTACGCGCTCGGCGCCGCGCTGGCCCTGCTGCTGGTGCTCAACGTCGGCGCGGTCGTCGGGCTGCTCGTCGCCGGCCGGGTGGCGGACCGGATCGGGGTGCGGACGTCGACCATCGCCTGGTTCACCGCCGCCGCGCTCTTCCTCGCGCTGCTGTCGGTCAGGCTGCCCGGGATCGGGGTGTACGTGAGCGTGCTGCTGGCGGGCGTCTTCGTCTTCAGCTCGCAGGTGCTCACCTACGCCTACGTCAGCCAGCACTACCCGGCCGAGGCGCGCGCGACCGCCCTCGGCAGCGCCTCCGGTGTCGGCCGGCTCGGTGCGATCTGCGGCCCGGTGGTCGGCGGCAGCCTGCTGTCGGCCGGTCTCGCCTACCCGTGGGGCTTCTACGTCTTCGCGGTCGTCGCGGCGATCGGCGCGGCGGCGGTCTCGGTCGTCGGCAGCAGCCGGGCCGGGGCGAGGGAAGGCCGGGTGGAGACCGGATGAGGACCGTCCGGGACGAGACCTTCGACGTCCTGCGCCGGTACGGACTGACCACGGTCTTCGCCAATCCCGGGTCCACCGAGGTCGCCCTGCTCACCGACCTCCCGGCGGACCTCCGGTTCGTCCTGGCCCTGCACGAGGGACCGGTGGTGGGGGTGGCGACGGGCTGGGCCACCGCGCACGACCGGCCTGCGCTCGTCGTCCTGCACACCACGGCCGGGCTGGGCAACGCCGTCGGCGCGCTCGCCACGGCGAGGGTCAACCGGGTGCCGCTGGTGGTCGTCGTCGGGCAGCAGGACCGGCGGCACCTGGCGTTCCGGCCGTTCCTCACCGGGGAGCTGGAGGGCCTGGCCGGCCGCTACCCGGTCTGGACGACGACGCCCGCCCGGCCCCAGGACGTCCCCTCCGCCGTGGCCCGGGCCCATCACGAGGCGGTCGCCGGCCGCGGGCCGGCGCTGGTCGTGGTGCCCAGTGACGACTGGTCCGCGCCCGCGAGCGACGACGTCGCCGCGCCCGCGGTGGTGCGCCGCGGCACGGGAGTCGGACCCGAGGTCGTCGAGGAGCTGGTCGCCGCCCTCGCCGCGGCGACGTCGCCGGCGCTGGTCGTCGGGGCGGACGCCGACGGCGAGGCCGCCTGGGCCGCCCTCGTCGCCCTCGCCGAGCGGCTCGACTGCCCCGTGTGGCAGGAGTCGTTCGCGGCGCGGGCGGGCTTCCCGCAGGACCACCGGCTCTTCGCCGGGCACCTGCCCGCCGGACGGGCGCGGCTGCGCGAGACGCTGGCCCCGCACGACCTCGTGCTGGTCGTCGGCGCGCCGGCCTTCCGGCAGTACCCCTACGAGCCGGGGCCGTTCGCCGGGGAGCGGACGCGGCTGCTGCTGGTCACGGACGACCCCGAGGACGCCCACCACAGTCCGGTCGATCTCGCCGTCGTCGCCGATCCGGCCTCGCTGAGCCGGGCCGTCGCCGACCGGGTGCCCACGCGGTCCGGCGGGCGTTCGCTCCCGAAGGCGGCAGCCCCGGAGCCGCCGGGGGAGGGCGCGCCGCTGCGCGCCGCGCACGTGCTCGCCGCCCTCGCCGCGCGGCTCCCGGCGGAGACGGTCGTGGTGGAGGAGACCCCGTCGAGCCGCCCGGACCTGCACCGGTTGCTCCCGGCCCGGCGCCCCCTGGGCTTCCTGTCCGCGGCGATGGGCGGGCTCGGCTTCGCGCTCCCGGCCGCGATCGGGGTGCGGATGGCGCGGCCGGATCGACCGGTCGTCGCGGTCGTGGGGGACGGGTCGTCGCTCTACGGGATCCAGGCGTTGTGGACCGCGGCGCACTACGGCGTCGGCGCGGTCTTCGTGGTGCTCGCCAACGGCCGCTACGCGATCATGGACCGGCTCGCCGAGAAGCAGGGCGGCGCGGCCCCGTGGCCCGCGTTCACCGAGGTCGCCGTGGCGGGGCTCGCGCAGTCGCTGGGGTGCCCGGCCCGGCGCGTGGCGACGTGGGAGGAGCTCGGCCCGGCCCTCGACGCGGTCGTCCCGACCCTCGCCACGCGCACCGGACCGCTGCTGCTCGAGGTGGTGGTGGAGCCCGACCCGACCTTCGACCCGTGATCGGCGGGTGTGTCGAGCCGGCCCGTCGGGACGGGCGCGGTCGTCGACGGGGGCAGCAGTCGCGGTGCCCTCGGCCGCGTCGGGGGCCTGCACCGCCACGCTCGTGCGGTCGGGTCAGCGCGTGAACCAGGCGGGCGCGTCGAGGCGAGGGCCGGAGGTGGCCCGGCCGAGTGCGTCCTCGACCGTGCGGACCGCGTCCTCGCCGAGCTCGCGCGCCCAGCGCGCCCGCAGCTCGTCGAGGATCTCGGCGGAGCGGGCGAGCAGGTCGCGGCCGCGGGCGGTGGGGCGGACGAGGACCCGGCGGGCGTCCGCCGGGTCGGGCGTGCGCCCGACGTAGCCGGCCGACTCGAGCGCGGCGATCGTCTAGGCCGCCGCCTGCGTGGTCACGCCGAGCCGGCGACCGAGCTCCGCGGCCGTCGTTCCCGACCCCACGGCCTGCAGCGCGAACCCGTGCATCGGCCGGGCCTCGGCGCCGCGCAGTCGCTCCGGCAGGTACGGATGCGGCCGGGCCAGGTGGGGTCGGACCACGTGATGGACGTGGAGCAGGTGTGGACCGTCGTCGACGGCGGGATGACGCTCCGGACCGCGGGCGGCGAGGCCGTGCTGGCGGCGGGGGACACCACGGTGCTGCCCGCCGGGGCGCCCCGAACGATCCTCGCCGACCCGAGGAGGGGCTGTCCGCGCTGGTCACCGGGCCGGGTTCGGGTCATGCCCTGCTCCCCGACGGGACCGACCGGGGTGTGCCGGACTGGATCCGGTGACGCCGCGGGCGCGCCGGGGACCCCTCGACCCCGGCGCGCCCGCGCGGCTGTGACCCCCGGCCCGACCCGGGTCCGGCTCACCGCCTGACCAGCGCCCGGATCTCGTCCCGGCGGACCCGGGCGATCAGGGCGAACAGCAGGCCCAGGACGATCGGGGTGTAGACGTACTCCGCCGTGCCGATCACGGCGACCTGGAAGAACACGGCGCCGGTCATCAGCACCACGAAGCAGGCCGCGGCGAGGCCCGCCAGCATCGGGACCATCAGGGCGATGCCGCCCACGACCTCCAGCGCGCCGATCAGGTAGCGGAACCAGTCACCGGCGCCGATGGCGTCGAACGCCAGCACGGCGGTGGCCTCGCCGAACAGCTTCGGCGCACCGGACCCGACGGCCATGAACAGGCCCAGCACGACCTGCAGGACGGAGAGGGCGACGCGGGCCCTGCTGCGGGGGCGGGCGGTGGGGGCGGCGGCGATCATGGTCTCGGTCCTCTCGGTGCGGGGCGGCGTCCGCCGCGGTGTCACGGGGAAGACCGCGCGCCCGCCGAGAACTCATCGTCGCCGGCGCCTCCGGGTCCGCGCGCCTACGGCAATATCCAGCCCAGCACCGGCGTGGACTGCAGGTAGATCAGGATCGCGAGCACCACCAGCATGCCGAGGCTCCACCCGAAGACCTTGCGGAGCAGCACGCCCTCCGGCCCGTCGAGCTTGACGGCGGCGACGGCGATCGTGAGGTTCTGCGGCGAGACCATCTTCCGCCGCGCCCGCGAGCCTGCGTGACATCGCCCGACCGGCACCCGGGTTCCCGAGTTCACCGCGCTGCGCTACTTCACCCTCGACGGCAGCGACTACCCCTCCCACACCGCCCAGGAAGCCGCGATCGCCGGCTACGTCCGCTGGGTCGACCGCCACGCCCGACCCAAGCGCCACTTCGCACCCGAGTCCAAAAAATCCGCAGACCCGATGACCTACCGAACGTCGCCTGACGCGGCACCAGCGGTGGCTTCAGGCTGATACCTCGGCTTCACGCCCTCGACGGAGTGAGCCGACCGTGCAGGATCTGCAGGGGGATCGAGATCGTGTGCGCAGTGTCGCCGTCGGCCCACCAGGGCGACAGCGCCAGCTGTAGCGCATTCAGCCGGCCCGGCTCGACCACCTCGTAGGCCTCGCCGATCCCGTTGACAGTCCATCCGGTGCGGGTGTCGAGATCGACGTGGTCGACCTGGAAAGCCACGACGGCGTGCATGACAGCTGCCGCGAGCGTGCCGCCGCGGGGTGTGCGGAAGACGACCTCCTCCCCGTCCAGCACATAGTGGACGGGATGCGCGGCGGGCAGGCTTCCTTGGGTGACGACGACGCGCCCGACGCCCTCCCCGGCCAAGAGGTGCAGGCACTCGTCGCGGCCGAGTTCGACCAGCCTCGGCTCTGGGTGAATCGTGGCCACCTCCTCCGGTGAAGATCGATCACCAGCACCGTAGGTGAGCCGGACAGACTCAAGCAGGGCCCTAGGTCCCGGACCGGACACCCAACACGCGGCCTCTCGCAGCAGTGCACGGCGGAGCCGCGTTGGTTGGAGGTGGCGAGAGCGCTCGAGGAGCGGAAGGCCGCCCTGACGGCAACGGTTTGGGTCGGGGCGGCCTTCCTGTGCGGCTGCCTTCACGGCCCCGCCGCACACGCGGGCTACTCGCCGAAGCATCCCGCTCCTCGACCATCCACTATGGCGCCGCCAGCGTGGAAGCACCCGAACGAGGCATTAACGCTGTGCGGCGACCCGATCACCATGATCGGTGGTGAACAGGAAGCGGGACAGCGCCCGCCGCCGGCAGGCGCTACGCCGCCCCCTGCCACCCGCTCGCCGACCAAGCCGAGCTGCTCTGGCGGATCAACTCCGACGCGGCGACCCTTCGCTTCGAACGTGCGCTCGGCGGCGAGCGAATCCCCGACGAACTCATGTACTGGTTCGAGACCACGATCGAGCAACTGCGGGACGGCCAGATCGACGACCTCACCGAGCTGCAGGAACTCGCTGCTGAATGGGCCCGACGACGTCGGCACTACCGCTACTTCCGCAGCGACACGGAGTGGGCCGACGTGGTGATCCTCGAGCCCCTCGAACGCCCACGGCCGGGCTGGTAGTGGGGTTCTGGCACGTAGGCGAGCCCACCGCCGATCTCCTGCGGCAACTACCGACCTCCCGCCCAGGGGGCGGCGTAACGGACTGAGCCGAATAGTCGAGCAACTTGATGACGGTGCGTGCCCGTGCCGTCGCTGTTTGTCGGCCGGCCCGTCGTGAGGGGATCCCCTCCCTCCCGCCACGGGCCGGCTGACGCGCACTCGGGCGCCCTAGCCCTGGCTCCCGTGCTCCGCGACGGTCTCGGCGAGCTTCTCGATCGCTGCCGCGATGGCCGACAGGGCGTCGGTCCGGGCTGCCTCGGGCCTGACCGGAGACCGTCAGTGGAAAAGCCAGGTCCCGCGGTCCGCCCGGAGCGCGCTCATCACGCTCCTCCCCAGGTCACGGGGAGGCTCTCCATCCCGTAGACCACGTTGAACGACCGGAACCGACGGTCCTCCGACGCCGGCCGCAGGTCCGGGAACCGCCGCAGCAGCGCCGGGAAGGCGATCCGCATCTCCATGCGGGCCAGCGGTGCGCCGAGGCAGTGGTGCACCCCGTGCCCGAAGGCGACGTGGCCGAGCGCGCCCCGCCGGACGTCGAGCCGCTCGGGGTCGGGGAGGAGCTCGGGATCGCGGTTCGCGGCCGGGATCGAGAGCATCACCAGGTCGCCCTCCGCGATCTCCTGGCCGGCCACGGTCGCCGGTCCCGTCGCCGACTTGATCGTCCCCGAGTGCACGATCGACAGCCACCGCAGCAGCTCCTCGACGGCCGGCCCGACGGCGTCCGGGTCCTCCCGGACCAGGGCGAGCTGATCGGGATGGTCCATCAGCGCGAGCGTGCCCAGCCCGAGCATGTTCGACGTGGTCTCGTGTCCCGCGATCAGGAGCAGGTTCGCGATGCCGACCAGCTCGTCCGTGTCGAGCTCCTCGCCGTGCTCGCGCACCAGCATCCCGAGCAGGCCGTCGCCGGGCTCCGCCCGCTCCTGCGCGACGAGGGAGCCCATGTACTGCCGCTGCTCCTGCTGGGCGCGCATCCGCTCGTCCATCGGCATCGACAGGTCGAGCAGCTTCGCGCTGCGCCGTTGGAACTCCGTCCGGTCCTCGTACGGGACGCCGAGCAGCTCGCAGATCACCAGGGAGGGCACCGGCAGCGCGAAGTCGGCGACCAGGTCCGCGGGCGCCCCGGCCTGCTCCATCGCGTCCAGGTGCTCGTCGACGATCTCGCGCACCCGGGGCTCCAGCCGCGCCATCCGCCGCCCGGTGAACTCCGGGGTGAGCATCCGCCGCAGCCGGGTGTGCGCGGGCGGGTCGAACGCCAGCAGGTTCCCGGCCCGCATCCGGGCGATCTGCTCCGGGCTCTGCTCCGGCATGCCCGGCACCCGGAACGCGCCCTGCCACTCGTTGCTGAAGCGCGCCGGGTCGCCGAGCACCTCGCGCACGTCCGCCCAGCGGGTGACCAGCCACGCCTCCATCCCGAAGAGCGTGCGCACCTTCCGCACCCCGGCGCCCTCGCGAATCGCCCCCAGCTCCGGCGCGGGGTCGAAGCCGGCCCGCTGCATGTGCAGCGGCAGCTCCTCGATCCTCGTGGCACCCGGTGCGGCACCAGCTGCGGCACTCGTCGCGGCACCCGCCTCCGCAGCGGCCTGCGCGGTTTCCGTCATGCACCCTCCCCGGTCCGGGCTGCTCCCTGCCGCCACTCTCACACCGTGCCGCCGGGCGGGCACGCACCCCGCTGAGAAGGCGCTGAGCGAGCCGGACATCTCCCCACGACCCGGACGGCGGTGCTCATCCGTGCAGGTTCCGGTACAGGTCCCGGAGCAGCAGGATCTCGGCGCCGTGGTGGATCGCCTCGCGCGAGATGTGCAGCACCAGGTCCGCCAGCGGGAACTCGGCGTACGGACCCTCCGCCGGCCCGCAGGGCCGGGCCAACCCGGCGTCGTCGAGCGCCTCGACCCCGCCCATCCACGCCGCGTAGGCCCGGTCCAGCTGGCGGAGCGCCTCGGCGGCGGTGCCCGCGTAGGCGTGCTCTTCGTAGGAGGTGGGCGGCCCACCGAAGTGGGACGCCGCCCGGACACCGAACACGCCGACGACCAGGTGCCCCATCCGCCAGGCGATCGTGGTGAGCGGCGGGGGATCGGGTTCGGGGAAGGCGAAGTCGATCCGGAACTCGCCCGACCCCGCCTGCACCGCCCCCGGCGCGGGGCTCCCGGCCGGGCGGACGCTCCAACCCGGCGCCGGTTCCCAGCGGTACTCCGCGTCGGTGAGCCCCTCGAGCTTCGGCCGCAGCAGGGCCTGCCAGTGGAAGGACAGCTGCTCGGCGAGCTGGGTGGTCGCGCTGCGGGTGGTGGTGTCCGTCATGCGGTGCACGTTAGTGCGGACCCACGACGGTTCCCGGTGTCGTGGGGGGGGGGGGGGGGGGGGGGGGCCCCCCCCCCCCCCCCCCCCCGGGCCCG
>NZ_JBJZON010000034.1:0-57682 GCF_047200735.1 Pseudonocardia oceanicola | reverse complement strand
AATGCGAAGTCAGGCCCGGATTTGAGCGTTATGGTTCCATAGTGCGGCGTCAGGCCTGCGCGCGCGGATGTGCGACCCCGCACAGCGGTGCGCCACGCGGCCGGCGGCCCCGTCGGCACGCCGGCCGCGCGGGTCGGTGTCGTCCTCAGACGATCCCCTGACGGGTCGCGGTGTAGACGATCTCGGTGCGGCGGCGGACGTCGAGCTTGTCGCGCAGGTTCCGGACGTGGAACTTCACGGTCGCCTCGCTGATCACCAGCTCGGTGGCGATCTCCCGGTTCGACATGCCCGTGGCCAGCAGCTTGAGCACCTGGTTCTCGCGCTCGGTGAGCAGCGGGCCGGCGGGCGCGGCGGGCTCGCGGGGTTCGCGCAGCGCGTCCATCATCATCGTGGTGATCCGCGAGTCGAACACCGCGTCGCCGCGCAGCAGCGTGCGGACGGCCGCCACGATGTCCGCGGTGTCGGCGCCCTTGCGCAGGTAGCCGTGCACGCCGAGGCGGACCGTGCGCAGCATCGTCTCCCGGTCGCGGCAGGCCGTGAGCACCAGGATCCGGGTGCCGCGGTGGCGCTGCAGCAGCGCGCGGGCCACGTCGATGCCGGCCGAGTCGCCGCGGCCGAGGTCCACGTCGAGGAGCACGACGTCGGGCCGCAACCGGTCCGCCGCGACGAGCGCGTCGCGCGGGGTCGCGGCCTCGCCCACGATCCGCAGGTCCGGCTCCGCGGCGAAGAGCTGGCGCAGGCCGAGGCGGACGATGCCCTCGCCGTCGACCACCAGGATCCGGCCGTGGCGGACGGTGGCGAACGGGGAGTCCCCGCGGCCCGTGTCCGGGACCCCGGCGACCGTGGGGATGCGCGCGGGCTGCGGCGGGCGCCCGTCGAGGACCCTGATATCGGCGAGTTCTGCGGTCATCGCTGAGCCTTTCGAACGTCGACGGGTCGTTGTCGCGGCGACGGTAAGGTGAATCACGTTGCCCGTTCGTTGCACGTCCACGCCGGCCGCCCGGACAGGCGCAACCTCGCCTTGCTGATCCGGGTGGGGGTGAACGATGATGGGTGCGGCAAGCACGCGGACAGTCGGGGAGCCGATGCCAGTCGACGGGGTGGTCGAGCGCGAGCCGGGGTCCGGCCTGCCCGTCTCCCGCCCGTCGCGCGGGATCGACGAGCTCCTCGAGGCGGTCCTCGACGACACGGGCGACGCCACCGTTCGGCGGCTGGTCTCCGAGTCCTGGGAGCGCAGCCTCGCCGCCGCGATCGATCCCGGCACCGCGTTGCCGCCGTTCCGGTTCGACCCCTCCGAGGGCGCCGCCCGGCTCGCCGCGCACCCGCTGCACAAGGTCATGCCGCTGCTGCGCAGCAACCTGGTGAGCATCGCCGAGGAGGCGATGCACGTCGTCGTGGTCACGGACGAGCAGGGCATCGTGCTGTGGCGCGAGGGCGCGTCCGCGATCCTGCGCCCCGCGGACCGGGTGGGCCTGGTCGAGGGGTCCTGCTGGTCCGAGGAGGCCATCGGGACCAACGCGATGGGCACGACCCTCGTCGTCGGCCGGCCCGTGCAGATCCACTCCACCGAGCACCTCGTCCGGGCGGTGCACGCCTGGACGTGTGTGGCCGCCCCCGTCACGGACCCGGACTCCGGGAGGGTCGTGGGCTCCATCGACATCACCGGCCCGCGGCGCACCATCCACCCCGCGATGCTCGCGCTGGTCACGGCCACCGCCCAGCTCGCCGAGAACCAGATGCGCATGCAGTTGGCGATCGCCGACGAGCGGCTGCGCGCCCGCAACCAGCCGCACCTGCAGAGCCTGCGCGGCACGCCGGGCGCGCTCGTCACGCCCACGGGGCGGATCATCGCGGGCGAGCCGTACGGCGAGTGGCCCGAACGGGTCGACCTGCAGCAGATCGTCGGGGGTACCGACCGGGTCCGGCTGGCCGACGGGCGGGAGATGCACGTCGAACCGCTGGCCGAGGGCTTCCTGCTGCGCGCGGCCCGGCACAGCGGTCGCGCCACCACCGTGGAGGCCCCGCGGCACGCGCTGTCGCTGCGTTTCCTCGGCGACGGCAGCCCCACCGTGGTGCTCGACGGCGAGAGCCACGCCCTCACCCTGCGGCCCGCCGAGATCCTCACCGCCCTCGCGCTGCACCCGGACGGCCTCACCGCCGAACGGCTCGCCCATCTCCTCTACGGCGACGACGGCAACCAGACCACCGTCCGCGGCGAGATCCACCGGCTGCGCTCGCTGATCGGCACGGACGTGCTCAAGACCCGCCCGTACCGGCTCGACGCGGTGGTCGACACCGACTTCGGGACCGTCCGGCGGGCACTGCGCGAGGGCCGCATCGCCGACGCGCTGCGGGCCTGCCCGGGACCGCTCCTCCCCCGGTCCGACGCCCCGGAGATCCGTGGCGCGCGGGACGAGCTGGAGGTCGGGCTGCGCCGGGCCGTGCTGGAGTCCGACGACATCGAGCTCGTGCACGCCTACGCCACCCACCGGCTGGGACTGGACGACCTCGAGGCGCACGAGCTGCTCGTCGACATGCTGCCCGCCGGCGACCCGCGGCGCGCGGTCGCCGAGTCGCGGGTTGCACGACTGCTGGCGGAGTAGCACCCGGTCCGCGGTCGGCGGCTCCTTCGCCGGCAGGTGTGCGCGGCAGCGCCCGTTCGGTTGCCGGGCAGGCGGCGCGCCGCCCCGGGGCGCTCCCGGTCAGCAGGTGTGAGTGAGAGCGTCGTTCGCGCAGGTGAGCTCCGCATAGATCTGTGCGTGGACCTCGGCGGAGCGCTCCCAGGTGAAGCGGGCCGCGGTGCGTGCTCCTTCGCGCACGAGTGACGCCCGCACGTCCGGCTCCTCGATCATCCGGCGGAGCGCGGCGGCCAGCGCCTCCTCGTCGCCGACGGCCGGCAGCAGGGCGTCGACCCCGTCGGTGAGGTGCTCGCGGAAGACGGGCAGGTCGGCGGCGACGACCGGGACCCCCAGCGCCATCGCCTCGATCGCGACGAGCCCGAAGCCCTCCGCGGTCGACGGGTAGCAGAGCGCCCCGTGGCCGGCCGCGGCGGCGTACCAGCCGGCCAGCTCCGCGTCCGTGAGCGTGCCGAGCTCGACCACGTCCCGGCCGAGCTCCAGCCCCAGCTCGGGCAGCTCGGCGAGCGCGGTCTCCCGGTACGGCGCGAAGTCCTGGAAGGAGTGCCCGCCGACGATCGCGAGCACCGGGTCGAGCCCCTCCCGACGCAGCCGGGCCAGCGCACGGAAGGCGTGCACGGTGCCCTTGCGCGGCTCGATGCCCCCCACCGCGAGCAGCAGGAACCGGTCGTGCGCCCACGCCGGCACGGCGACCGGGCCGGTGAAGCGGTGCCGGTCCACACCGTTGGGCACGATCGTCGCCCCGACCCCGAAGTCGCGGGCGAGGATGCCGCGCCACTGCTCCGACACCACGAGCACCCGGTCCGGCTCGGTGATCGCCCGGCGCTGGCACTCGACGAGGATCGGGGTGGTGAACTCGTCGACGTGGTGGGCGGTGCGCAGCACCGTCACCTCGGCGGCCGTCCGTGCGCGCGCGGCGAGCGCCGCCCGCGCGGCGATGCAGTCCTGCGCGTGCAGCACGTCGAACTCCCCGATCCGCTCGGCCAGCGCGGTCGCGAGCCGCTCGATGCCGTCGAGGGTCCGCTCGGTCAGCGTGGTCCCCTCGCGGCGCGGCCCCGGCACGATCGTGTGCGGCAGGTCGACCGGCCGGTAGAGCCCCTTCACGGGGTCGCCGAGGGCGAACAGATGGACCGGCAGGGCTGCCCGGTGCAGGGCCTCGCCCAGCCCCAGCGTGTGGACGTGCCCACCGCGGGGGGACGTCGAGTGGGTCAGCAGGGCGACCCTCACGACCCCGGACCCACTCGCGTTGACGATGTTGCGCACGCGTCCACCATAGTGAATTCTCTGATGGGAGACGACCGTGTCCGATAGTGGAGGAGCCCTCGCATGACCCTGACCGACGAGCGCAGCCCCGGCGAGGCCGTCGGTGCGCCTGCGGTCGACACCGCGGCGCTGATCATGGACCTGCAGAGCGTCGGCCTGCGGATCGAGACCGAGCTGGAGACCTCCCGTACGGGCGGCGCCGGCCCGTCGGACTCCGGGATGCTGTGGATCGAGGGCGTGCCGGTCACCGTCCCGCCGAACACGACGTCCCCCTACGCGCTGCGCGCCGAGGACGGGGGCCAGGGGATCTACCGCGACGGCGTGAAGGTCGCCTCGGTCTCCGGAACGCGACGCCCGCGCTTCTACGACCTCGAGACCGCCGACGGCGTCCCGTACCACCGGATCGCGCTGCTGCACCTGGACTCGCTCGCGTCCACCGTGGTGCAGGCCTGCAACTACTGGGGCCACCCGGACCAGTGCGGGTTCTGCGGCATCGGCGTCTCGCTCGCCGCCGGCGCCACGATCGCGAGGAAGACGCCCGAGATGCTGGCCGAGGTCGCCGTCGCGGCCCGGGACCTCGACGGCGCCGTCGACGCCACGCTGACCACCGGCTCCTCGGTCGCCCCCGACCGCGGCGCGCTGTACGTCGCCCGCTGCGGGCAGGCGGTGAAGGAGGCCGCGGGCCTGCCCGTCGAGGTGCAGTTCGAGCCGCCGCGCTCGCTGGACGTGCTCCACCAGGTACACGGCATGGGTGTCGACTCGGTCGGCATCCACGTCGAGTCCTTCGACCCGGCGGTGTTGGCCCGGGTCGCGCCCGGCAAGTTCCGCACCGGCGTCGACACCTACTTCCGCACGTGGGAGCGCGCGGTGCAGCTGTTCGGCGAGGGCCGGGTGTCGACGTATGTGATCCTCGGCATGGGCGAGGACCCGGACCTGACCGTGGAGATGTGCCGGCGGGCCGTCGACATCGGGGTCTACCCGTTCGTGGTGCCGCTGCGGCCTGTCGCGGGCTCGCTGATGGAGGCGGTGCCGGCGCCGGCGCGCGAGTACACCGAGCCGATCTACCGCAAGGTCGCCGGGTTCCTCGCCGAGCGCGGGCTGGGCGCGGACACCGCCGTCGCCGGGTGCGCGCGCTGCCAGGCCTGCTCGTCGCTCGACCTGGTCCAGCAGTCGGGCGGGACGACGCCGTGCGGCGCGGGCTCCGGTGGCGGCGCGCCGCTGCTGCAGATCGGGAAGCGCCCGGGCGCATGACCGCCGTGATGCCGGAGCGCGCCGGGGTTCCGGCGCCCCACGGGGTCGGTCGGCCCGGCGACCCGCGGCCCCCTGACCCGCGACTCCGCCGTGACCCGCGGCTTTGTGATCAGCAGTCCGGCGGCACGGTGCGTCCAGCCCGGATCCGGCCCGTCCGGGCGGCCAACGTGCTGGTCGGCGTCGACCCGGTCGCCTGCCGCCCCGCCACCGACCCGGCCGCCCGCGCCGCGCACCACGCGATCCGGCGCGCGGTGTTCGTCGAGGAGCAGGGCGTGTTCGAGGACTCCGACCTCGACACGCACGACGCCCGCGACCCTCGTGACAGTGGGGTCGTCCACGTCCTCGCCACCCACCTCGGCCGCCCCGCCGGCGCAGTCCGCCTCTACCCGACCGGCCGCCCCGGCGAGTGGCTCGGCGACCGCCTCGCCGTCCTCCCCGAGTTCCGCTCCGCCGCGATCGGCGGCCCGCTGGTCCGCTTCGCCGTCGAGACCGCCGGCGCCCGCGACGGCCTGCGGATGCGCGCCCACGTCCAGCTGCCCAACGAGCGCTTCTTCCACCGCCTCGGCTGGACCACCGACGGCCCGGTCGAGACCTACGTCGGCCACCCCCACCTCCCGATGAGCACCCCCCTCGCGGGCCCGACGACCCCCTGGCTCGCCGGCCCCCGCCGCGCCGCCTGAGCCCGGCCGCTCAGAGGTGCCGGTCGAGGAAGCCGAAGACCTCGGCCATGCACTCGTCGCCCTCGGGCAGCCCCGGCACGCTCTCGAACGCGTGCCACATCCCCTCCCACACCCGCAGCCGGACCGACACACCGGCCTCACGCAGCACGCGGGTGGACCGCACGGCATCGCTCTGCAGCAGGTCCCGCGTTCCGGTGGTGATCATCGTCGGGACGAAGCCGCCGCTGAAGTCGGCCAGGAGGGGCGAGATCCGGGGATCGACCGCGGAGGCGGTGCCATGGTAGGCGGCGAACAACTTCTCCGCCGTGTCCCGAGCCAGCAGGGGATCGCGGCCGTCGTTGGCGACGTAGCTGTCCCCGATCGGGCGAAGGTCGACGGCAGGCGCGAAGAATCCTGCGGCCGCGGGTCGACGCCCTCGGGTGGCGGCACTCACCGTGCCGATCAGAAGGTTCGCACCCGCCGAGGATCCCGCCACCACCACGGTCCGATGCCGCCGTGCCACCGCCTGGTAGGCCCGCTGCGTCTCCTCGAACGCCGCCGGGAACCGGGCCTTCGGACTGAGGCTGTAGTCCACGGAGTAGACGACGATCCCGAGATCGTGCGCCATCCGGTACGCGTTGTAGTCGTGCCCGTGCAGCAGCGCGAACCCGCCGCCGTGGGTGAAGACGCCGGCGACACCCTTCCGGTTCCGCCGGATCGTGCGCGGCTCGATCACCACGACCCGGGTCCCGCCGATCGTCTCCTCGCACACCACCAGGTCCAGCTGTGCGCGGAGGCCGTCCAGGAACGGCCGGATCCGCGCCGCGAGCAGGTCGTTGACAGCATCGGCGTACTCCTGCGTCAGCACCGCATCGGGGATGACGAGTGGGTCCGTCATACGCAGGTGAGCCTCGGCCGCGGCGCTGATGGTTTGTGCCTGGATATCGCTGACCTGAACACGGCCCCTCCGTCCTCGTCGACGCCTGCAGGCTCGCTCGACAGCACCGGCTCGTTACCGCACGTCGCCGGAGCACGACGCACCGTGGTGAGCGTTGCCGTCGCCCGAGAAAGAGGGTTATACGTGGGGTTATAACCCCACACTGGGAGCAGCTCGTGCCGAAGATCAACATCTATCTGCCCGACGACCTGGCCGCCGCCGTGAAGGAGGCCGGGATCCCGGTGTCGTCGGTGTGCCAGCAGGCCCTGGCGGAGGCGGTCGCGGCAGCCGGTGGCGCTCCCCCTGCCGGAGGAGCGGACATGAGCGGAACGCCGGGCTGGAACAGGTTCACCGCGCGGGCGCGGACGGCGGTGCGGGCCGCGCTGGAGGCGGACCGGCCGAGCACCGTCGACCTCCTCGCGGCCGTCGTCGAGGAGGGCGGGAACCTCGCGCTGACGGTGCTCGCGACGCTCGACGTCGAGCCGCCGGACGTCCTCGCCGAGGCCCGCGGGCTGGGCGAGGGCACCGACCTGGCCGCCGCACTCGAGCGCGCGACCACCGAGGCGCTCCGCCTCGAGCACAACTACATCGGCTGCGAGCACCTGCTGCTCGGCCTGGCCGCCGGCCCGGAGGACGACGCCATCCGCCGCGCCCTGGTCTCCACCGGCGCCGACCCGGACAAGCTCAGGCTCGCGGTCTCCTCCGCGGTCGCGGGCGTGGCGTTCACGCGCAGCCAGCAGGCGGCGTCGGGGCTGTCGGCGCCGGTACGGACCATCCTCGAGGACATCCGCTCGCGGCTGACCCGACTGGAGCGCGGCACCGCCCCCTGACGGTCGGGCCACTGCGCCCCGCCCGTAGGACGAGCGGGGCGCACGGCAGGCGAGGATCTACTCCACCGTCACGGACTTCGCGAGGTTGCGCGGACGGTCGACGTCGCGCTCCAGCGCCACCGCGGCGTGGTAGGCCAGGAGCTGCAGCGGCACCGACATCAGGATCGGGTCCAGCTCGGGCTCGCCGCGCGGGATCACGATGGTGCGGTCGGCGAGCTCGGCGGAGAGCTCGCGGTGCGCCAGCGCGACGACCGGGCCCTTGCGGGCGCGGATCTCGGCGAGGGTCGAGATGTTCTTCTCGAACAGGTCGTCGTCCGGCACGCAGGCCACGGTCGGCAGCTCCGGGCTGACCAGGGCGAGCGGGCCGTGCTTGAGCTCGGCGCTGGCGTAGGCCTCCGCGTGGACGTAGGAGACCTCCTTGAGCTTCTGCGCGCCCTCCTTCGCCACCGGCCAGCCGCGGCGGCGGCCGATGAACAGCACGCTGTGGTGCTGCGCGATCTCCCGGGCGACCCGCTCGATCGTGCCGTCGCGCTTCTCGGCGTCGAGGACCTCCTCGATCTGGCCGGGCAGCGAGGCGAGGCCGTCGAGGATCCGCCGGCCCTCGGTCGGTGCGAGGTCGCGCATGCGGCCCAGGTGCACCGCGAGCAGCGCGAACGCCACGACCGTCGAGGTGAAGGACTTGGTCGCCGCGACCGACATCTCCGGGCCGGCGTGGATGTAGATGCCGCCGTCGACCTGCCGCGCGATCGTCGACCCGACGACGTTCACGATGCCGATCACCCGGCCGCCCTTGCGCTGCAGCTCCTGCACGGCGGCGAGGGTGTCGACGGTCTCGCCGGACTGGCTGACGGCGACGTAGAGCGTGTCCGGCTCGACGACCGGGTTGCGGTACCGGAACTCCGAGGCGGACTCCGACGTCGCGGGCACCCGGGCGAGGTCCTCGATCAGCTGGGCGCCGAGGTCGCCGGCGTAGCAGGCGGACCCGCAGCCGAGGATCTTGACGCGGCGGAACTCACGCGCCTCGCGCACGGTGAGGTTGAGCCCGCCGAGGTGGGCGGTGCTGAAGCGCTCGTCGATGCGCCCGCGGATCGCCCGCTCGATCGAGCGCGGCTGCTCGGCGATCTCCTTGACCAGGAAGTGCGCGTGGTCGCCGATCTCGGCGCCGACGACGTCCCAGTCCACCTCCGACGGGGTCTTCGCCGTGGAGCGCGCGTCGAGGGTGAAGGTCCGGTAGCCGCCGGCGGTGATGGTCGCGAGCTCGCCGTCGTCGAGGTAGACGACCTGACGGGTGTGTCCGACCAGCGCCGCGACGTCGCTCGCGACGAACATCTCCTTCTCGCCGATGCCGAGCAGCACGGGCGAGCCGTTGCGTGCGACGACGATCCGGTCGGCATGCTCGGTGTCCACGACGGCGATGCCGTACGCGCCGACGACCTGGCGCAGCGCGTAGCGGACGGCCTGCTCGAGGTCCTCCGCGCCACCGGTCGCGAAGGCCGCGGCGACGAGGTGGGCGACGGTCTCGGTGTCGGTCTGCGAGGTGAACTCGACACCGTCGGCCTGCAGCTTGGCGCGCAGCTCCTCGGCGTTCTCGATGATCCCGTTGTGCACCACGGCGATCCGCCCGGCGCTGTCGACGTGCGGGTGGGCGTTGTCCACACTGGGCTCACCGTGGGTGGCCCAGCGGGTGTGCCCGATGCCCGGCGCACCCTTGAACCGCGCGGGCAGGTCAGCCTGCAGGTCGGCGACCCGGCCGCTGACCTTGCACACCTTCAGCTGGCCGCGCTGGATCACGGCGACCCCGGCCGAGTCGTAGCCGCGGTACTCGAGCCGGTTGAGGCCCTCGATCAGAATGGGCGCCGCGTCCTGCGCGCCCACGTATCCCACGATGCCGCACATCGGTGTTCCTCCTCGCTTCTCGCCGGCGCCGCTGGTGCTCCGCACGCTCCGCCCGGTGCAGATGCTCGCTCCGCACGCTCCGCTCGGTGCAGATGCTCGCTCCGCACGCTCCGCTCGGTGCAGATGCTCGCTCCGCACGCTCCGCTCGGTGCAGATGCTCGCTCCGCCCGCTCCGCTCGGTGCAGATGCTCGCTCCGCACGCTCCGCTCGGTGCAGATGCTCGCTCCGCACGCTCCGCTCGGTGCAGATGCTCGCTCCGCACGCTCCGCTCAGCCGTACACCAGTCGCCGGAGCTGACGCGTCGACAGCGGCGGGGGTGCCACGCGTCGCGCGTCGAGCTCGTCCCGGATCACGGTGAAGATCCGGTCGTTCCGGAGCCCGCGGGCGCGGAGCTCCGCATGCCGCCGCCGCACGAAGTCCTCGGTCGGCTCCGCGAAGTAGGCGAGCACCTCGTCGACGACCCGGGCGGCCTCGCCCGGGTCGAGCGCGGTGCTGCGGACCAGGTGACTCACCAGGTCCGGGTGCGGGCCGGGATACGCATCGGGGTGCGTCGAGCGGTCCAGGGCGGCAGGCACGGGTGGAACTGTGCCCGATGATCGCCCGGAACTCCAAATTCCTGCCCGATATCGGGCAGGAATCTCTCAGAACTCCGTTCGGAAGACGCCGCGGGCCCGCACACACAGAGGAGATCGGACGGCGTGGGGCCGCCCGTTACGTTCGGGCGCCCACGTCACCGTCCTTGCACGTCGGCGGCAGCGTGCCCGGCGGGTGCGTCGAGGGGTGGTCCATGAGCTCGGTCAGGAGATCCTCGGTGCGCACCGGCCCGCCCGAGCGCGCGTGCCCGAGCGCGAACCGAGTGATCCGCGGCGGCGCTCGAGCCGAGCGGGCGCGCGTCGGAGCGCAGACCGAGCGCCGCGGCGGCGGTCAGGCGGAGCGGGCGGCGGAGAGGTCCTCGGTCTCCGCGTCGGCGGCGGGCTCCAGCTCGCCGGCCCGCCACAGCGCGGCGTACCGCCCGCCGGCCGCCAGCAGCTCGGCGTGCGGGCCCTCCTCGACGATCCGACCGCCGTGCAGCACGACGATCCGGTCCGACGCCGCCGCCGTGGCCAGCCGGTGCGCCACGACGAACGCGGTGCGGCGCGCCGTCAGCCGGTCGCCGGCCGCCAGCACCGCCGCCTCGGTCGCGGGATCGAGGGCCGCCGTGGCCTCGTCGAAGATCAGCAGGTCCGGGTCGACGAGCTCGGCGCGGGCGAGCGCGACGAGCTGGCGCTGCCCCGCCGACAGCCCCTGCCCGCGCTCGCCCACCGGGGTGCGGAACCCGCCGGGCAGGGCGCGGATCATCTCCAGCGCGCCGACGGCCCGGGCCGCGGCCTCGATCTCCGCCTGACTCGCGTCCGGGCGGCCGTAGGCGATGTTGGCCGCGATGTCACCGGTGAACAGGTGCGGCTCCTGCGGCACGAACCCGAGCCGCCGGCGGTACCCCTCGAGCGGGTAGCGCCGCACGTCGACGCCGTCGACCAGCAGGGCACCCTCGCCGACGTCGTAGAACCGGGCGAGCAGCTTGACCATCGTGGACTTCCCGGCGCCGGTGGCCCCGACCAGCGCGATCGTCTCCCCCGGGCGCACGTGGAGGTCCACGTCGGCCAGCGCGGGCCGCTCGACCTCCGGGTAGCGGAAGGTGACGCCACGCAGCTCGACCTCGCCGCGCAGCCGCCCGGGGACCACCGCGGCGTCCGACCCCGGCACGGCGGGCACGGAGGTCGGCGTGCGCAGCAGGTCGGCGATGCGCAGCAGACCGATGCGGGCCTGCTGGTAGCCGTCGAAGACCTGGGACAGCTGCTGCACCGGGGAGAAGAACAGCCCGAGGTAGAGCAGGAACGCGGTGAGCACGCCGGGGGTGAGGTCCCCCGCGGCGACCCGGGCGGCGCCGACGCCGAGCACCGCGGCCTGGGCGATGTCCGACAGGAACGCGACGCCGGGGAAGTAGGTCGCGATGTAGCGTTGCGCCCGGATCCGGGTGCGCCGGTAGGCGTCGCTGCGGGCGCCGAAGGTCTCCGCGCTGCGCTCCTCCCGGACGAACGCCTGGGCGACGCGCACGCCGGTCACGTTCTCCTGCATGTCCGCGTTGACCACGCTGACCCGTTCCCGGGCCTCCGCGTACGCCCGCGACGACAGCCGGCGGAACACCACGGTGGCGACGAGCAGGATCGGCAGCACCGCGAGCGCCACCAGGGCGAGCTCCGCGTCCGTGACCAGCAGCGCGACGGCGACGCCGACCAGGGTGAGCAGGCTGACCACGGCCTGGGCGAGCCCGGTCTGCAGGAACGTCGACAGCGCGTCGACGTCCGTGGTCATCCGGGTCATGATCCGCCCGGACAGCTCCCGTTCGTAGCAGTCCAGCCCGAGTCGCTGCAGGTGGGCGTAGCTGCGGGTGCGCAGCAGGTAGAGCAGGCTCTCGCCGGCCCGCGCGGTGACGACGGTCTGCGCGGCGACGACCAGGGCGTCGGCCAGCACGATGCCGATCCCGATGAGCGTGGCGATCAGCAGGATCCGGGTCGAGCCCGCGGTGATGCCGCCGTCGACGGCGAACCGGGCCACGGAGGGGAAGGCCAGGGTGGCCAGGGCGTCGAGCGCGACCAGGGACATCCCCAGGGCGAGCGTCCACCGCACCGGCCGGAGCAGGCGGGCGAGCCGGAAGCCCGGGTCCGGCGCGGTGGGGTCGGCGCCGCCGAGGCGAGGGGTCTCGGTGGCCGGCGCGAGCTTGGCCACGGCATCGAGCAGCTCCGGGGTGGCGGCGATCCCGCCGACCATGCCCGACGCCCCGGGGCCCGACCGGCCGGGCGATCCGCCGGTGCGCCCGGTGCCCGCCTCGGCGGCCGCGGCCCGGACCCCGCGGTCCGACTCCGCCTCCGCGGCGGCCGCCGCGGGCCACAGCTCCGACGTGACACCTCCGGCGGGTACGGCCACGGCCGGCGCGGCGGCCGGCAGGGGCGCGAACCCGGATTCCGGCGCCGCGGCGGGGTGCCCGGCCGGCTCCCGGTCGAGGTCCGTGACCGGTTCGGCCCCGGTGGCCAGCAGCTCGCGGAACAGCGCGCACCGCCCGCGCAGCTCCTCCTCGGTGCCGACGTCGACGACCCGGCCGGCGTCGAGCACCGCGATCCGGTCGGCGAGGGCGAGGGTGGAGCGCCGGTGGGCGACGAGGATCGTGGTCCGCCCCGCGGTCAGCTCGCGCAGGGCCTCGTGGATGGCGGACTCGGTGGCGGTGTCGACGGCCGAGGTCGCGTCGTCGAGCACCAGGACGCGGGGATCGGTGAGCAGGGCGCGGGCCAGCGCGATCCGCTGCCGCTGCCCGCCGGAGAGGGTGAGCCCACGCTCGCCGACCTGCGTGTCGTAGCCCTCGGGCAGCGCCTCGACGAACGCGGCGACCTGCGCGGCCGCCGCCGCGGTGCGGATCTCCTCCTCGCTCGCGTCCGGCCGGCCGTAGGCGATGTTGGCGCGGATGGTGTCGGAGAACAGGAAGGCCTCCTCGAACACCACGCCCAGCTCGGCGCGCAGGTCCCGCAGCCGCAGCTCCCGGACGTCGACGCCGCCGATCCGCACGGCCCCGTCCCACGGGTCGTAGAAGCGGGGCAGGAGCAGCGCGACCGTGGACTTCCCCGATCCGGCGGTGCCGACCACGGCGAGGGTCTCCCCCGGCTCGGCGCGCAGGGACACCCCGTCGAGCACCGGCCGGCCCGGCTCGTAGCCGAACCGGACCCCGTCGAGCTGCACCCCGACCGGGCCGGCGGGCAATGCCCGCGGCGACGGCGGGTCCTGCACGTCCGGCTCCGCGTCGACCAGGTCGTACACCCGCTCGACGCCGGCGCGGGCGAGTTGCGCGCTGACGATCAGCGAACCGACCAGGCGGGCCGGCCCGACCAGCTGTGCGACGTAGGTGGTGAAGGCCAGGAACGTGCCGAGCGAGATCGACCCGCGCACCGCCATCAGCCCGCCGATGCCGATCACCGCGACCTGCCCGAGCGTGGGCAGCGCGAGCAGGACCGGGTTGAGCCGGGCCGTCATCCGCGCGGCGCGCATCCGCTCGCCGAACAGCCGCCGGGCCAGCCGCTCCAGCGCCCCGACCTCGCGGGTCTCCTGGCCGAAGCCCTTGACCACGCGGACGCCGGTGACCGTCTCCTCGACCTGCTGCGCCACGTCCGCGGCGCGCTGCTGCGCCGACCAGGTGGCGGGGAACAGCGAGCGGCGGGTGCGGCTGGTGACGTACGCCGCCAGCGGCAGCATGACCAGCGACACCACGGTGAGCAGCGGGGACAGCCACAGCATCGCCGCCACGGACGCGATCACGAGCGCGACGGTGCCCGCGGTGAGCGGCACCATCGACAGCAGCGACTGGACCTGCTGCAGGTCGGTGATCGCCCGGGAGGCGACCTGGCCGGTGCGCAGCGCGTCCTGCCGGCGCCCGTCGAGCCGCTGGACGGAGGCGAACACCTGGCGGCGCAGGTCGTGCTGCACGTCGAGCGCCATCCGCCCCGCGAGGTAGCGGCGCAGGAAGGAGGCGGTGAAGCGGACGACCGCCAGGCCGAGGATCGCCAGCACGATCGGCAGCAGCACGTCCGTGACGCCGCGGACCGCGTCGTCCACCGCGACCCGGGTCAGCAACGGGCCCGCCGCGTCGAGGCTCACCCCGAAGACGGACGCCACCAGCGCGCCGATCGTGACGCCGCGGTGGCGCAGGCACTCGCGGGCGAGCCGGCGCAGCCATCCGGCGGGCCGGTTACCCCGGTCGGGGGAGGTGGCGGGGAGCGGGTCGGGCACGGATCCAGGTTAGGACGCGGGTCCGACAGTCCGCCGCTCGACGACGTGCGCCCTGGTCACACCGGCCTCAGGTCACATCGCGACGCCCGCCGACGACCCACGCGACGGCGATCCCGGCGCCCGCCCAGACCAGGAGTACGAGCAGCGCGCCCCATGCCGGCGGCGGCGCGGCGACGCCGGCGAGGCTCTCGACGATCGAGGGGGCGAAGCGGCCGCCGAGCTCGCGGGCGGGCAGGTCGTAGAGCGCGACGTCGCCGGCGTTGGCCGGGAGGAGCGACGTGACCCGGGCCATCGCCGTGGGCACCTCGCCCTCCTCGGTCCCGGTGCGGAGGATCAGCGAGACGAGATTCTCCACCGCCAGCACGTAGACCAGCAGCGTCACGACCGCACCGGCCTGGTTGACGATCAGCGTCCCGAGCGCGACCCCGAGGACCGCCCAGAGCGCGCACACCCCGATCCCGAGTCCACTCAGCGCCACGAGCCCACCGACCGAGGGCAGCGGCGCCGCACCCTGTCCGAGCAGGCCGGCCAGCAACCCGAGGACAAGCGCGAGCAGCGCGTACCCGGCTCCGATCCCGGCGGCCACCGCGGCCTTGGCCAGCAGCGTCGGCACCCGCCCGGCCAGCAGGTAGGTCGTGGTCACGGTGCGGTGCCGGAACTCCGCGGTGGCGAGCACCACGCCGTGCAGCGCGGCGAAGACGGAGGTCAGCGACAGCGCGTAGGCCAGCGAGGCCAGCAGGATCCCCGGGACGCCCTCGGTCCCGTCGACCCCGCCGACGGCCGAGCTGAACAGGCCACCGAACAGGTTGACCATGACCGCGAGCAGGCCGGCCGGGATCGCGAGCGCCCACCAGGTGCGCACCGAGAGGGCCTTGAGCGCCTCGGCCCGCAGGACCCCCGCGGTGGGGAGCAGGTCGGTCGTCACGCCACGCCTCCGCCGGTCAGCCGCAGGAACGTCGCCTCGAGGTCCGCCCGCTCCTCGACCAGACCGTGGACGGCGACGCCCGCGGCCAACGCGGTGTCGCCGACGAGCACCGCGTCGGCCGCGACGGCCAGCCCGCCGTCCGCGACGTGGTCGATCTCGAAGACCCCCCGCGCGGCGAGGGCCTCGGCGAGCCGGACCGGGTCGGAGCAGCGGACGCGGACCGCCGGGCGGCCGTGCAGCCCGTCCGTCCCGCCCTGGTAGACGCAGGTACCGGCCGAGACGACCACGAGCCGGTCCGCGGTCTGCGCGATCTCCGCGAGCTGGTGGCTGGACACCAGCACGGTCCGCCCCGAGCGCGCGAAGCCCCGCAGGAACTCCCGCAGCCAGGCGATGCCCTGCGGGTCCAGGCCGTTGCCCGGTTCGTCGAGCACCAGGATGCGCGGGTCGCCGAGCAGGGCGGTGGCGAGGGCGAGCCGCTGGGCCATGCCGAGCGAGTAGCCACCGGTGGGCCGATCGGCGGCCTCGCCGAGCCCGACGAGCGCGAGCACCTCGTCGACCCGCTCCTCCGCGACGCCGATCGCCGAGGCGCACACCTGCAGGTGCCGCCGGGCGGTCCGGGCGGGGTGGGTGCCCGGTGCCTCCAGCACCGCGCCGACGACCCGTCCCGGTGCCGCCAGCCCGGCGTACGGGGCGCCCTCGACCAGGGCCGTCCCGGCGGTCGGGGCGACGAGGCCGAGGATCACGCGCAGGGTCGTCGTCTTGCCGGAGCCGTTGGGCCCCAGGAAGCCGGTGACCACCCCGGGCCCGACGGAGAACGACAGCCCGCGCACGGCCTCCACCGGGCCGAACCGCTTGGCCAGGCCGGACACCTCGATCCGGCCGCTGCCGTCGGGGTCGCGTCCCACGCCTCTCCTCACCGCACCGTCCTCCGACCGCCATCCTGCCCGTGTTCGGCGCCGATCGGTCGACGGGGTCGCGTGCGTCCGTTTCGTCCCTCGATCTCCGCTTCTCCGCGACGCTAGAGTGACGCCTGTCGTGATCCGCCTCACACGACCCAGGGAGCACCGATGACGCTGTCCCCCGACCGCCCCGCCGACGTCTCCGGCCTGCTGGGACGTCGGGCCGCCGAGCGCCCCGAGGCCGAGGCGCTGCGGTTCGCGGGCGTGCGGCGCACCTGGTCCGAGCTCGACGAGCGGGTCGACCGGCTGGCCGCGGCACTGCGGGCCGAGGGGGTCGGTCCCGGCGACCGGGTGGCCGTGCTGGACCTCAACCACCCCTCCTGCCTGGAGATGACGCTGGCGTGCGCGCGGATCGGGGCCGCCAACGCCGTCGTCAACTTCCGGCTCGCCCCGCCCGAGATCGTCTACGTGCTCAACGACGCCGGCGCCGTGCTCCTGCTCGTCGGCCCGGAGTTCGCACAGGCGGCCGAGGCGCTCCGGGACACGGTGCCGACGCTGCGCCGCCTCGTCCGGGTGGGCGGCGAGGCGGACGAGTACGAGGCCTGGCTCGCCGCCCACGAGCCCGCCGCCGGGCCGGCCGAGGTCGACCCGGACGCGTGCTTCGTGCAGCTCTACACGTCGGGCACGACCGGCTTCCCCAAGGGTGTGATGCTCACCCACCGCGCGATGCTGACGCACTCGACCAACGTGGCCGAGAGCTTCCGGGTGCGCCCCGACGCCGTCGTCCAGGTGGCGATGCCGCTGTTCCACGTCGGCGGCACGAGCTACGCCCTGGTGGCGTTGCACGCCGGCGCCCGGATGGTCATGCTGCGCACGCCCGACCCGGCCGTGGTCGTGGAGCAGCTGGAGAGCGAACGGATCACGCACACCTTCCTCGTGCCCGCGCTGCTGGCCGCGATCGCGCAGGTCCCCGGTGTGGCCGAGCGGGACTTCTCCGCGCTCGAGGTCCTCTCCTACGGCGCCTCGCCGATGCCGCTGCCGGTGATGCGCGCCTGTCTCCCGCTCTTCCCCGGGCGGATGCACCAGGTCTACGGCATGACCGAGGCCTGCGGTGTGGTGACCGCCCTGGGTCCGGCCGATCACGAGGACCCGGCCGTCACCCACCGGCTGGTCTCGGCGGGGACACCGATCCACGGCGTCGAGATCGAGGTGCGCGACCCCGCCACCGGCGCCCCGGTGCCGACCGGGCAGCCCGGTGAGATCCGGGTGCGCACGGGGCAGCTCATGGCCGGGTACTGGCGCCAACCCGAGGCGACCGCGGCCGCGATCACATCCGACGGCTGGCTGCGCTCCGGCGACGGCGGGCACCTCGACGCCGACGGCTACGTCTACGTGACCGACCGGGTCAAGGACATGATCGTCAGCGGGGGCGAGAACGTGTACCCGGCCGAGATCGAGCGGGTGCTGGCCGAGTACCCGGGGATCGCCGACGTGGCGGTGATCGGGGTGCCGGACGAGCGGTGGGGCGAGGTGCCGCGCGCGATCGTCGTGCCGGCGCAGGACGCGGCCGGCGCCGCGCTCGACGAACAGGCCGTGCTCGCGCACTGCCGCGAGCACCTGGCCTCCTACAAGTGCCCCGCGGGCGTGGACGTCGTCTCCGAGCTCCCGCGCAACCCCACCGGGAAGATCCTCAAGAAGGAGCTGCGCGCCCCCTTCTGGGCGGGTCGCGACCGGCGCACGGTGTGAACCGGGACCCGATCTGACAGTCTCGCTGTCGTGAAGCTCTCGACCCAGCTGCCGTACAGCGACGACCCGGTGGCGGGCGCCGCCCGCATCGTCGAGCTCGAGAAGGCCGGGCTCGACGTCGTGTGGGTCGCCGAGGCCTACAGCTTCGACGCCGTGTCGCTCATGGGCTACCTCGCCGCCCGCACCGAGCGGATCGAGATCGGCTCCGGGATCCTGCCGATCTACAGCCGCACCCCGACGCTGATCGCGATGACCGCGGCAGGCCTCGACGCGCTGTCCGGCGGCCGGGCGGTCCTCGGGCTCGGCACCTCGGGCCCGCAGGTGATCGAGGGCTTCCACGGCGTGCCGTTCGACAAGCCCGTCAGCCGGACCCGGGAGGTCGTCGAGATCTGCCGGGCCGTCTGGCGGCGCGAGCGGATCGAGCACGAGGGCCTCTACACGATCCCGGTCCCCGAGGGCCGGGGCACCGGGCTGGGCAAGCCGCTCAAGCTGATCAACCACCCGCGGCGCGCGGACATCCCGATCTGGATCGCGGCGCTCGGCGACAAGAACGTCGAGACGACGGCCGAGCTCGCCGAGGGCTGGCTGCCGCACGCCGTCGTCCCGGAGCGGATGCAGCAGGCGTTCGGCGCGCCGCTGGCCGCCGGTCTGGCGAAGCGGTCGCCCGAGCTCGGCCCCCTGCAGATCACCGGCGGCGGCTTCCTCGCGATCGAGGAGGAGATGTGGGAGCCGGCCCGGCAGGCGGCGCGCGCGATGTTCGCGCTGTACATCGGCGGGATGGGCGCGCGGGGCAAGAACTTCTACAACACCGTGATGCAGCGCCAGGGCTGGCCGGACGCGGCGAAGACCGTCCAGGACCTCTACCTCGACGGGCGCAGGGAGGAGGCCGCGGCCGCGCTGCCCGACGAGTTCATCGAGCAGTCGACGCTCATCGGCCCGCCGGGGTTCGTCCAGGAGCGGATCGCGGCGCTGCACGAGGTCGGCGTCACCCACCTGCAGGTCAACCCCGTCACGGACGACGCCCCGAAGATCCTCGGGCAGGTGCGGGAGTGGCTGCCCTGACCCTGCCCTGACCCTGCCCTCATCGTGCGCTGTCGCTGCCCTGATCCCCGGGCGGAGCAGCACGCCGTGGACGCGAACCGGGGGTGGCGTCACGGCCCGTGTCGGGCCCGTTCCACAATGCCGGGTGAACCTGCCGACCCCGGGAGCTGCGTGGTGCCCGATCTGCCCGTGCGCACGTCCGACGAACCGATGGAACCGGACCAGTACCGGTACATCGCGACGCACGCGTGGTGGATGGGCACCTTCATGGGCCCGGACCCGACCGAGCCGGTGCACGTGCACCTCTCCGAGCACCTGCTGCAGCAGTGGACGCCGGCGGTCCAGGACGCCGACTGGCTGCTCGACCGCGTGCTCACCGGGCGCGTCACGTGGTTGGCCGGTTCGGGCGAGGCGGCCGACGACGCCGGCTTCGACCTGCGCGACGCCTGGCCCACCGGCCGGTTCCGCGCGAAGTACGGCGACTTCTACGCCGAGCTGCACGACTCGGCCCCCCGCCGGCCGGCCGGGAACTGGGCGGTCCCGACCCCCGAGTTCCTCGCGCTGCTGCCCCGCGAGCCCGGCGAGCTGCTCGCCCGGCTGCTGGCGGACGCGCCGCTGGGACGCACCTACACCGGCCCGTTCCGCAGTGCCGTGGACGCGTTGCGCACCTGTTCGGTCCCGGCGGACCTGCGGGCGCCGCTCTACGCCGCGCTGCTCGAGCTCCCGGGCGTCTCGCTCGTCGACGAGGTCAAGGACCTCGACGGCAACCTCTGCCTCGCGCTCGTGCACGACGTCGGCACCACCCGCACCGAACTCCTCGTCGACCCGGTCGACGGGCAGTACGCCGGTGAGCGGGACACGCTGCGGCGCGACTCCTCGTGCGGCCTCGCGGAGGGCACCGTGATCGCGGAGACCTCCGTCCGGACCGCCGTGGTACCCACGATCGGCGCCCTCCCCGTTTTCTGAGCGGGACGGACGGGCACCCGCCGGACGGACGTCACGAGGCGGCCGAGCACGTACCGGCTCCCGGCCGGGGAGGACTACCCTGGGCGGGCGGTCATCGGCGACTGAAGAGCTTCAAGCGAACCAAGGCGGTTGAGAGCGCGTGTCCACCAGTAGTACGACCGGCCATACCGGGGAGTTCGGCGCCACTCAGTTCGGCCCGAACGAGTGGCTCGTGGAGGAGATGTACCAGCGGTTCCTCGACGACCCGCAGACCGTCGACCCGGCCTGGCACGACTTCTTCGCGGACTACAAGCCGGGCGGGTCGCTCTCCGGCGCCGCCCCGGCCGAGGACAGCCCGACCGCCCGGGGCGAGGCCGAGCGCGCGGAGGCCGGGCAGGCCGACCGCAGTGCCGCCAGCAGCGCGACCGACTCCTCGCCCGGCGCCACCGAGGCCGACCCCGTCGCGGCGGCCGACCGCTCCGCCACCACCAACGGTTCCTCTCGCACCGGAAAGCAGGACGTGCCCCCCGCCAGCACACCCACCACCAGTCCCGCCGAGCCGACGGAGGTCCGCCGGTCCGCCGACCGCACCGCGTCCAACGGCGCCGCTCCCGCGAAGCCCGCGGCGGGCAGCACCTCCCAGGCCGCGAAGCCGGCCGCGGAGAGCCACGACGAGGTCACGCCGATCCGCGGTGCGGCCAACGCCGTCGTCAAGAACATGAACGCCTCGCTGTCGGTGCCGACGGCGACGAGCGTGCGCGCGGTCCCGGCGAAGCTGCTCGCCGACAACCGCATCGTCATCAACAACCAGCTGACGCGCACCCGCGGCGGCAAGATCTCCTTCACCCACCTCATCGGCTACGCCGTGGTGAAGGCGCTCCACGACTTCCCGGTGATGAACCGGCACTTCGCCGAGGCGGACGGCAAGCCGACCGTCGTCCAGCCCGAGCACGTCAACCTGGGCCTGGCCATCGACCTGCCGGGCAAGAACGGGCAGCGCTCGCTCGTCGTGGTGTCGATCAAGGCCTGCGAGCGGATGTCGTTCGCACAGTTCTGGTCCGCCTACGAGGGCATGGTCCACAAGGCCCGCACCGGCAGCCTCAAGGCCGAGGACTTCCAGGGCACCACGATCTCGCTGACCAACCCGGGCACGCTGGGCACCAACCACTCCGTCCCGCGGCTGATGCAGGGCCAGGGCACGATCGTCGGCGTCGGCGCGATGGAGTACCCGGCGGAGTTCCAGGGCGCCTCCGAGGAGCGGCTCGCGCAGATCGGCGTCAGCAAGATCATCACGCTGACGTCGACCTACGACCACCGGATCATCCAGGGCGCCGAGTCCGGCGACTTCCTGCGCCGGGTGCACCGCCTGCTGCTGGGCGACGACGGCTTCTACGACGACATCTTCACCTCGTTGCGGGTGCCCTACGAGCCCGTCCGCTGGGTGCAGGACTTCCCCGAGGGCGAGGTCGACAAGACCGCGCGCGTCCTCGAGCTGATCGAGTCCTACCGCACCCGTGGCCACCTGATGGCCGACACGGACCCGCTGAACTACCGCCAGCGCCGCCACCCCGACCTCGACGTGCTCTCCCACGGCCTGACCCTGTGGGACCTCGACCGCGACTTCGCCGTCGGCGGGTTCGGCGGCGAGGCGCACATGAAGCTGCGCGACGTCCTGGGCCTGCTGCGGGACTCCTACTGCCGCACCGTCGGCACGGAGTACATGCACATCGCCGATCCCGAGCAGCGCGCCTGGCTGCAGGAGCGCATCGAGGTGCCGCACCAGAAGCCCTCGGTCGTCGAGCAGAAGTACATCCTCTCCAAGCTCAACGCCGCCGAGGCCTTCGAGACCTTCCTGCAGACCAAGTACGTCGGGCAGAAGCGGTTCTCCCTGGAGGGCGGCGAGACCGTCATCCCGCTGCTCGACGCCGTGCTGGACAAGGCCGCCGAGAACGAGCTCGACGAGGTCGTCATCGGCATGCCGCACCGCGGCCGGCTCAACGTGCTCGCCAACATCGTCGGCAAGCCGATCAGCCAGATCTTCCGCGAGTTCGAGGGCAACCTCGACCCGGGCCAGGCGCACGGCTCCGGCGACGTCAAGTACCACCTGGGCGCCGAGGGCAAGTACTTCCGCATGTTCGGCGACGGGGAGACGGTCGTCTCGCTCGCCTCGAACCCCTCGCACCTGGAGGCCGTCGACCCGGTCCTCGAGGGCATCGTCCGCGCCAAGCAGGACCTGCTCGACAAGGGCGAGGGCGGCTTCACCGTGCTGCCGATCATGATGCACGGCGACGCGGCGTTCGCCGGCCAGGGCGTGGTCGCGGAGACCCTGAACCTGGCCCTGCTGCGCGGCTACCGCACCGGCGGCACCGTGCACGTCGTCGTGAACAACCAGGTCGGCTTCACCACCGCGCCGGAGCACTCCCGCTCGTCGCAGTACTGCACGGACGTGGCGAAGATGATCGGCGCACCGGTCTTCCACGTGAACGGCGACGACCCCGAGGCCTGCGTCTGGGTGGCCAAGCTGGCCGTCGAGTACCGCGAGCGCTGGAACAACGACGTCGTGATCGACATGATCTGCTACCGGCGCCGCGGCCACAACGAGGGCGACGACCCCTCGATGACCCAGCCGGCGATGTACGACGTGATCGACGCCAAGCGCTCGGTGCGCAAGATCTACACCGAGTCGCTGATCGGCCGCGGCGACATCACCATGGAGGAGGCCGAGCACGCGCTCAAGGACTTCTCCAACCAGCTCGAGCACGTGTTCAACGAGGTCCGGGAGCTGGAGAAGACGCCGCCGGCCGTCTCCTCCTCGGTCGAGAAGGAACAGTCCGTGCCGATGGACCTGGACACCTCGATCCCGCTCGAGGTCGTGCACCGGGTCGGCGACGTGCACGAGCACCTGCCCGAGGGGTTCACCCCGCACCAGCGCGTCAAGCCGGTGCTGGCCAAGCGGGCGAAGATGTCGCGCGAGGGCGACGTCGACTGGGCCTTCGGCGAGCTGCTCGCCTTCGGCTCGCTGGCGATGGACGGCAAGCTGATCCGGCTGTCCGGCCAGGACTCGCGGCGCGGCACCTTCGTGCAGCGGCACTCGGTGCTGATCGACCGGAAGACCGGCGAGGAGTACTACCCGCTGCGCAACCTGGCCGAGGGCCAGGGCCGGTTCCTGCCCTACGACTCGGCCCTGTCGGAGTTCGCCGCGGTCGGCTTCGAGTACGGCTACTCCGTGGCCAACCCCGACGCGCTGGTCATGTGGGAGGCACAGTTCGGCGACTTCGTCAACGGTGCCCAGTCGATCATCGACGAGTTCATCTCGTCCGGTGAGGCCAAGTGGGGCCAGATGAGCGACGTCGTGCTGCTGCTGCCGCACGGGCTCGAGGGCCAGGGCCCCGACCACAGCTCCGGCCGCATCGAGCGGTTCCTGCAGCTGTGCGCCGAGGGCTCGATGACGGTCGCGCTGCCGTCGGAGCCGGCGAACTACTTCCACCTGCTGCGCCGACACGCGCTCGACGGCGTCCGCCGCCCGCTCGTCGTCTTCACCCCGAAGTCGATGCTGCGGAACAAGGCCGTGCTCTCGCCGATCTCGGACTTCACCGGCGGCCGCTTCCGCCCGGTGATCGACGACCCGGAGTTCCGCTCCGCGGACGGCGCCGCCACGTCGGTCAAGAAGGTCCTGCTGTGCAGCGGCAAGATCTTCTGGGAGCTGCACCAGCAGCGGCAGAAGCGCGAGATCACCGACACGGCGATCGTGCGCGTCGAGCAGCTGTACCCGGTGCCGGACCGCCAGCTGGCCTCGATCCTGGAGCGCTACCCGAACGCCGCGGACATCCGCTGGGTCCAGGAGGAGCCGGCCAACCAGGGCGCCTGGCCGCACATGGGTCTCGAGCTGCCGGACAAGCTGCCGGAGCGGCTCGGGGGCCTCACCCGGGTCAGCCGCCGCCGGATGGCCGCGCCGGCCGCCGGGTCGTCGAAGGTGCACGAGGTCGAGCAGCGCGAGCTGATCGACAAGGCGTTCTCGTGAGCGCCGCCTGATCCTGCGCAGATCTCGTGTACTTCACCGACCGGGGCATCGAGGAACTGGTCGAACGCCGAGGGGACGAGGCGGTCAGCGTCGAGTGGCTGGCCGCCCGTCTCCGGGCCTTCGTCGACGAACACCCCAGCTACGAGGACGCCGTCGAACGCCTCGCGACCTTCCTCGCCCGCGACGACGAGGACGACTGATTCGCATCATGGTTCCATCACACGTCCAGGAGTGGCGGTGTAGCGCGTTATGGAACCATGATGTCGTTCGACGTGGGTCCTTGAGCGCATTCTGGTTCCGTAGTGCGTCAGCGGGCCAGGGCGCCGCGGACCTCGGCGACCAGCTTCCGTGGCTGCCGGAGGAGCGCCGCCGTCACGAACACGACATCCCACCCGGCGGCCTGGATCCGGTTGAGGCGAGCTCGATCGTGATTGAGCGCCCACAGTTCGTTGTTGCGCCAGCCGCCGTCGTACTCGACCGCGACCTTCCGAGCCGGGAACGCGAAGTCCACCTGGGCGACCTGTTCGCCGTCGACCTCGATCCAATGCTGTGCGACGGGCTCGAGCCCGGCCAGGACGAGATGCACCCGGAGCTGGGACTCGGGGATGGAGTCGGCGACCCCGGTGGCGAGCTGTACCGCCTGCCGGGCCAGCACGATGCCGTTGTCCCGCCTCGCTCGAAGAGCCGCGACGAACTCGTCGCGGTCGATCAGCCCGGCCTTGAGCACCTGATCGAGGTCGGCCACCGACTCGGGTAGCGGCCGTCCGAGCACCAGATCGAGAGCCATGCGCAGCGGCGAGGCGATCAGACCGTCCCCCCAGGGGGCGCACTCGCCGGGTCGCAGCGCCGTCCGCCTGAGCAGGACCCCGGTGCGGCGCCCGATTCGCAGTTCCAGAGGCGCCACGACGTGGACGGGGTCGTCGGTCCAGCAGACCTGCGCGCCGCGCACCGTCGCGGCGGACCGGCCGGTGACGACGGCGCCCGTCGGGAGCGCCAGGGCGGCAGCCCGCGCTCTGAGTTCGTGGGTGATGGGCACACCGGCCCAGGTGTAGACGTCCCGGAACAGGCGAACCACGCGATCGCCGCGGAGGTCCGCCGCAACGAGGAAGCCGGCTCGGACGGCTTCCGATCCTCGGAAGATCTCCAGATGGGCGATCCCGGCGCGCTGTGTCTTCGACATGACGCCACCGTCCTGGACGCGACTCCGCTCGGCGCCCCTCGGGACTCCCGCCACGGCCGACGATCCACAGCACCGGCCGGCCGTCCACAGTTCGACCGAGGTGTTGCGTCACGGGCCCATGCTGTGCTAGGGCCATCCGGTCGAGCGCACGATGGTTCGTTCCATAACATCCGAAGCCCCGCTCCTGTGCGCAGTATGGCTCCATAGCGCATAAAACCCCGGCTCCCGAGCGCAGTATGGTTCCATAACGCGTGAAACCCCGGCTCCCGAGCGCGTTATGGTTCCCTACTGCATCCGGTCAGCGGCGGAAGCCGAAGCGGCGGCGGGCGACGAGGCCCATGAGCTCCGTGTGGGTCCGCTCGACCTCGCGCTCGTAGCGGTCCAGCCGGCCGGGTTCGGCGCGCGGGTCCGGGCGCGGGAAGGGGCGGACCGTCATCCACGGCTCCGCCCACAACGCCTCCAGCGCCGACTCCCAGTGCAGCTCCACCGAGAAGCGGGTCAAGGCCGCGCGCTCACCCACCCGCCGCATGCGCTCGTCGAACCGGGCCAGCGTCTCCTCGAGGCGGGAGGCCCGCAGCTCGTCCTGCCGCCGGACCGCGCCGACGGCCTCGTCGATCCCGCTCGTGATCCGCCGGTACGCGGCGGCGGGCGACTCCGGCTGGTCCGCCGTGCTCATCCGTCCTCCTCCAGCGGCCCCGGCACGATCACGACCTCGGGCCGCGCGTGCGTCGCGCGGTCGAAGAACAGCCCGCGGCCGGGCCGCGGTGCCCAGGTCGTACCCAGGCCCGGGGCCAGCGCCCCCAGCTCCGAGCCCTGGACGTCGAGCCCGATCCAGGCGCCGACGTCGTCGACGCTCGCCGACAGGGTGAGCAGTTGCCGCAGCCGGGTCGCCGAGCGCCACCACCCCACCACGTGCACCCCGACCTCGGGGCCGAAGCGCAGCACCGTGCGCAGCGCCTCGGTACCGGCCCGGTCGAGCAGCGGGTCGGCGGCGTCGGCCCCGAGGAGCAGCACGAACACCGGGCGCCGGTCGCCGCTCGCGACCCGGTCCTTCACCTCCCGCGCCAGGTCCTCGATGCGCGCGCGGATGCCGCCGAGGCCCACGGTCTCGACCTCGCGCTCCGCCAGGACCCCGGCGGGCAGCTCGCTCACCAGCGGCGCGACCACGAACCGCGCCTCGGCCGGCGCCGTCGCCACCAGCGCGGCCGTGGCCGCGCCCATCACCCGCATCGCCTCGACCGGCCCCGAGGCGACGACGGCGACGTTGCGACCCGGCGCGTCCGGCAGCTCGACGGCCGCGGCACTGCCCGCCATGTCGATCACCTGGCCGAGCAGGGCGCGCGGGGCACCACCGGGCGGTACCGCGGCCAGCAGGTCCGGCACGGTGGGCGAGCGGGCGCCGTCGAACAGCCGGGGCGGGGGGCCGACGTAGCGCTCGTGCGCGGCGCGCTGCACCTCGTCGAGGTCGGACCCCGCGCCGGCGTCGGGGATCCGGGCGATCTCGTTGCCGTGCTTCATCCCCGACTCGTGGTTGACGACCGCGTGCCAGCGCGGCAGGGCGAGTGCGGCGTCGTTGAGGTTGGCCAGCACGCGCCGCGCCCGGGGCAGTGCGATCCGCAGCACGAACTGCTCGAAGATCGCCGGACGACCCCAGAAGGCCTCGATGCCCGAGACGTCCTGGCTGGCGAAGACGAGGTGGATGCCCTGCGAGCGACCGCGCCGGGCGACGTCCTCGAGCAGCGCGGTCGCCTGCTTCGTGACCTGGTCCTTCTCCGCGAACAGGTACTGGAACTCGTCGACCACCGCGACGATGCGCGGCCAGTCCCCACCCGGGTCGGCCCGGCGCAGCTCCTCGAGCTTGGTCACCTCGAACGACTTGGCGGCCTCCGCGCGGCGGCGCATCTCGTCGGCGAGGAACTGCAGCAGTGCCAGCCCGAACTCGCGGTCGGTGTTGACGTTGATCCCGATCAGCTGGGCGTGCGGCAGCCAGCTGGCGTCCCGGCGACCGGGCGCGAACTGGGCGAAGGACACGCCCTCCTTGAAGTCGAGCAGGTAGAAGTGCAGCTCGTCCGGGTCATACCGGGCGGCCATCGACCCGATCATGGCCAGCAGCAGGTTGGTCTTGCCCGACCCGCTCGGTCCGCCGATCAGCGCGTGCGGGGAGGCGTCGTCGAGCGCGAGCTCCACGTGCATGCCGTCGGTGAAGCCGATGGGGGCGCGGACCCCGGACTCCGAGGTCAGTCGGCCCTGGCGATCCTGCGGTAGCAGGTCGGCGAAGGTCGAGACCGTGGCCCGCCACGCCTCGTGCGCCCGGACGATCGCGGTGCACGCGTCCGTGACCTGCTGGCGGGGCAGCGGCGGGTCCGGTTCCACCCGCACGTGCGGCCCCGTCATCGAGCAGCGCACGCCGTGCCGGGTGAACCGCAGGGTCTCGACGGGTGCGGCGACGGTCAGCGGGACGTCGAGGAGGACGAGGTGGATGCCGCAGGCCAGCCCGCTGCGGGCGATCCGTTGCAGCTGCCGCTGCTGGTCGTCGGGCAGCGCGGTCCGGTTGCCCGCCAGCACGACCACGACCCACGGCTCGCTGCGCCTGCCCTCGTGCGCGGCATGTGCCCGCAGGGACGGGAAGCCCCCGACCAGCACCCGGCTGTGCACCTTGCGGATCCGCTCGGACAGCTCGTCGAGCAGGTCCCCGAGCCGGTTCGGGTCGTGCGAGGTGACCAGGCCGGTGCGCGCGAGCGGGTACAGCGCGGGCATCAGGCCGTACTGGCCGACGTCCCACACGTCGACGGTCAGGATCCCCGGCCGGAAGCACGCGAGCATCCGCATCAGCAGCTGCTCGATCGACGCCTCGGCCGCGGGCCGGGACTCCGGCACCGAGTCGATCCGCAGGTGCGCCTCGTCGAGCAGGGGCAGCGCGACGGGGAACGTGTCGCCGATCTCCAGGTGTCCCGCGCCGATCCGCCACAGCTCCGGGTGGTCCTTCACGCCCTCGTTGCGCAGCAGGTCCGGACCCGGCGCGCCGGGATCGGCCGCGCGGACCACCTCGTCGAGCCATCCGGAGCCCCGCGCGCCGGCCGGGCCCGGGGCCGCGCCGGCGACGATGTCGGCGAGCGCCTGCGGCCCGTCCGACAGCCAGCCCGACAGCCCGGCCAGGTGGTCCCGGTCGGCCCGGTCGACGGCGGCGGCGAGCACGGGCGAGCGGAACGCCGGAGCCATCGACGGGTCACCACGGACGGCTGCAACGCCCTCGCGCCGCAGCCACAGCTCGAACATGGCCTCGGCGTGGGCCCGGATGGCCGACTCCCGTCGCCGTGCGGCCGCGCCGAGCGCCCGCGCGGCGGCCGCGTGGAACGCGTCGAACGCCGCGGTGATGCGCTCGCGTCGCGCCTTCCTCCCGGGTGCCACGGTCAGAGCCGACCGCTCAGGTCGGCGATCGCCTCGCCCGCCAGGCCCACCGTGGCCACCAGCTCGTCGACCTCCTCCCGCGCCTTCTGCACCTCCGCCACCGGCAGGTCCGCCCCGGTCCGCTCGGTGAGCTCGGTGAGCAGCGCGGCCGCCTCGCCCAGGCGCTCCGCGGCGCGCTGCGCGTGCGCGCGGGCCTCACCGGTGGAGCCGCCGACGCCCTCCATCGCGGCGCGCAGCTCGGCGATGCTCACTCGGGTGCCCTCCGGTCGGCGCACAACCCGGGCTACAGCCGGGCGGCGACGCCCTCGGCCGCCTCGATCGCCGCGTTGATGGCCTGCTGGACGTCGTCGATCTTGCTGGCCGCCTCGGCGTAGTACGCGTTGGCCTGCTCGACGTCGCTCTGCGAGCTGCCCTCGGTCACCTGCTGCAGGGCACGCTGCGCCTCCTCGATGCTGGAGCGCGCCTGGTCGAGCGCCCCCATGCTCTCCGAGGCCTTGTCGTTGGCCTGCGCGATGCCGTCCCTGACCTCTTCGATGCTCGCCACGGCCGCTCTTCGCCTCTCTCGTCGAACCCGTTACGACGGTAACGGCGGAAACCTACAGTCCGCACCCTTGCACGATGGGTGAGCCCGGTCGCAGCCAGACTCTGCGGGACGCACCGGACACTCCTACCGTTCTCCTCCGACAGGGTCGTCGAACTGCGGGGAGGTCGCCGTGAGCACGCAGCAGGGCACCGTCCGGACCGCGGAGCTCACCCCGCCCACCGGGTTCGGCGGGAAGCTCCGGCAACTGGGACCCGGCCTCCTGGCCGCGGCGACCGGCGTCGGCGCGGGCGATCTCGTGGCGACGATGGTGGCGGGCGCCCGCTTCGGCACCGTGCTGCTCTGGGCGGCGCTCCTGGGCACCGTGCTCAAACTCGCCCTCGGCGAGGGGGTCGGGCGCTGGCACCTGGCCTCGGGCTCCACCCTGCTCGACGGCTGGCGGCGGCTCGGGCGGTGGGCCACGGGCTTCTTCGGCGTCTACATCGTGGTGTGGGGCTTCGTGTACGGCGCGACGGCGATGTCCGCGGTCGGGCTCCCGCTCAACGCCCTGTTCGGTGGGCTGTCGGTGCGGTACTGGGCGATGATCGCCGGCGTCGTCGGGCTGGTGCTCGTGTGGCTGCAGCACTACCACGCCTTCGAACGGCTCATGACCGGTCTCGTGCTCGTCGCCTTCGTCTCCGTGCTGGTGATCGCGGGCCTCACGGTGCCCGACGTCGCGGGGAACCTGGCGTCGGGACTGATCCCGCGGCTGCCGCCGGGCTCGACCGTCTACGTGCTCGGGCTGATCGGCGGCGTCGGCGGCACGATCACCATGGCGGCCTACGGGTACTGGATGTTCGGCAAGGGCTGGCACGGCACCCGGTGGCTGTCGATGATGCGGCTGGACAACGCGGTCGGCTACGTGATGACCGGCATCTTCGTCGTCGCGATGCTGGTGGTGGGCGCCGCGATGCTGCTGGGCCGGCGGTTGACCGAGTCCGACACCGGGCTGCTGACGCTGGGCGACGCGCTCGGCGACCGGTACGGGGCCTGGGCTCGCCTGCTGTTCCTGGTGGGCTTCTTCGCCGTGACCGCCACGTCGCTGCTCGGCGTGTGGAACGGCGTCTCGCTCATGTTCACCGACTGGACCCGCACCATCCGGCTGCCGCACGGCCGGGCCGCCGAGGCGGACGGCGGGCCGCGGGCGCACCACTACGAAGCCGGCGTCGCCGAGCGGTCGCTGCCCTTCCGGGGCTACCTGCTCTGGCTGACGCTCCCGCCGATGGCGCTGCTCTTCTTCGACAAGCCGTTCGGCCTCACGCTGGTCTACGGCGTGCTCGGCTCGCTCTTCATGCCGTTCCTCGCCGTCACGCTGATGCTGCTGCTCAACTCGCGGCGGGTCGGCGGGAACGGCCGGTCGGGGTGGCTGTCCAACCTGTTCCTCGGCGCGGCCTCCGTGCTCTTCGTCGCGCTCCTGGTGACGGACCTCGTGAACCGCGTCTAGATCATCCCGAGCAGCATCACGGCCATCGCCGCGGCCATCACGAGATGTGCCGTGGCCGCGGCCCGCGGGTCACGCAGCGCGCCGAGCCGGCCCGGGACGACGGCCCGGCCGTGGCGGCAGCCCGTCGGAGGGTCCACGGGCCGGGCGGTCTCGGCGGCCGCACCGGCCGGCACGGGCTCGGCGGCCGGCTCGGCGGGGGTGATCCGGGCGGCGGAAAGCCGGTCCCCGCAGCGCAGGACGTGCCAGGCGAAGTAGCCCACCAGCACGATCGCGACCACCGAGACCCAGGGGCCGGTACCGGCGGCGGTCCCGTGGTGGCCGGTGTGCCCGGTCGCGTCGGCGGTGCCCAGGGACAGCATGAACAGCATCGTGACGCCGCAGACGACGTGGTGCCCGGCGTCGTCGGCGCGGAGGCCGGTGCGCAGGGCGAGGGCGCCGAACCAGGCGGCGCTCGCTCCGAAGGCGGCGAACCACAACGCCGGCGGGACGGGGTCGCCGAGCGGGGAGAACATCGCCGCCATGCCGAACCCCATCACCGCGTGCGCCGCCTCCCCGGCGACCGGGCGGCCGTCGCGGCGCGCGGTGGCGAGCCGGACGAGGTGCAGCAGCCCGAGGCCGAGCGACACGCACGCGAGGACGGCGTCGAACCAGGCCATGAAGAGGTCGACTCCCCCGCTCGCGTCCACTCATCGGTCGCGGCCAGCGTAGGCAGAGGGGAGCAACGAGATCCATACCGTGCACGGGTACCCCCGTGGGGGGACCACGCGGGGACGTGGTCACGGCCGGGCCTCGCGAGCGGGCCGCGACGGTCCGGCAGTGGCACGGGACCCGGCGCCGGTCCGGTGAGGGTGTGCACCCCGCGGACGGTAGGAAGGCGCCGGGCCCCCGGATCCGAGACGACCCCCGATCCCTCCCTGAGCGGAGCGGTCAGGGTCGCCTACTCCCCCACCCGCACCTCGTCCCCCGCCCGGACCGTCCCGCCGGTCACGACCTCGGCGTACACCCCGGCGCAGGGCAGGAGACCGAAACCGGGGACCTCGACCCGACGGGCCAGGAGCGGGCGGACCGCGTCCGGGGCGCGGCCGAGCGCGCCGTGCTCCAGGGTGGGCACCGAACAGCGCGGGGTGGGTAGCGTGGCGCGCAGCCGCACCGCCCCGAGCGTGATCTCCCGGCCCGGCCAGTCGTTCTCGGCGAAGGGCGGAGAGCCCTCCGGGGTCCGGACGACGACGTTGGGCCGGTAGCGGAGCGCCTCGGCCGCGCCGACGCCGATCGCGTCGAGCGTCGCGGTGGTGATCAGGTGCACGGGCGAGTGGTCGACGAACGCGCCGCCCGGGGTGCCCTGCGCGATCTCGAGGAGCGCGTAGTCCACCTCGGCCTCGACGCCCTCGGCGAGCACGTCGACCGGGTCGGGCCGCTCGACCTCGGCCCCCGCCGGGCGCTCGTCGGCCATCCGCACCCGGCGCCCGAGCAGCGCGGACAATTCCTCGTCCGCGGCCGAGGCGTCGACCTCGCGCCCGTCCGGCAGGGTGACCCGCACGCCGTCGGGCGCGGTGGTCGAGCGGCACTGCAGCAGCTGCCGCCAGCGGCGCGGGTGCTTGGCGGTGGCCACCCGGCCGGTCTCCTCGTCGAGCAGCGCGAACCGGCGGTCCCCGGCGACGCCGAGCGGGCCGACCGCGATCTCCTCGACCGGCTCGCCCAGCATCGACTTGACCGGGTAGCGGTAGAGGGCGGCGATCGTCCCGATGCTCACCCCGACAGGCCCTGCTGCGCGAGCCAGTTCTTGGCGACCGTTCCGACGTCGGGCTTGTCCGGGCCGGCGAGCGTGCGGTTGAGCTCGACGAGGTCCTCGGTGGTGAGCGTGGCCTGGACGGCGTCGAGGGCCTGCTTCACCGTGTCCGTCGCCTTGCTCGCGTTGATCAGCGGCACGACGTTCTGCGCGGCGAAGTTGTTCTTCGGGTCCGCGAGCGCCACGAAGCCGTTGTCCTCGATGGCGGGGTCGGTGGTGAACAGGTCCGCCGCCTGCACGGTGCCGTCGTTGAGCGCCGCCACGGTCAACGGGCCCCCGGTGTCGAGCGCGCGGAACTCCTTGAACGTCAGGCCGTAGGTCTCCTCCAGCCCGGGGATCCCGTCGGGCCGGGTCTGGAACTCCGACGGGCCGCCGAAGACCATCTCCCCCGCGATCGGGGCGAGGTCGCCGATCTCCTTCAGGTTGTTCTCCTGCGCGAACCGACCGGTGACCACGACGGCGTCCTTGTTCTCCGCCGCCGCCTTGTCGAGCACGGTGAGCGGCGCGGGGACGGCCTGCTGCAGGGCCGCGTAGACCGGGTCGGACTCGGTCTCGGTGGCGTTCTTGTCGATGTACTGCAGCAGTACGCCGGTGTAGTCCGGGATCAGGTCGATCGACCCGTCCGTGAGGGCCGGGAAGTAGACCTCGCGGCTGCCGATGTTGAAGTTCCGCTCGACCTTGACGCCCTTGGACTCCAGGGTCTGCGCGTAGATCTCGGCGAGCACCTGGTTCTCGGGGAAGTCGGCGGAACCGATCCGGACGACGTCGGGCGCGGCCGGGGCCTGGGTGCCGCCGGAGCCCAACGGGTCGTTCGAGCCCCCGCCTCCGCAGGCGGCCAGCCCGAGGATCAGGGCCGCGCCGGCGGCGACGAGGGTGAGGGGACGGGCCAGTTTCACGGTTCGGCTCCTGCGGGCTCTCGGGTGGGGACGGGATCGGGGTCGGCGGGATCTCGGGCCGGCGTGGCCCGCCCGCCGGTGGCGGGGGGCGGGCGGCGGTCGCCGCCGCGCAGCCCGGGTGAGACGACCGCGCGCTGCACCAGCGCGAGCAGCGCCTCGACGACGAGTGCGAGCACGGCCACCAGGATCGCGCCGGCCGCCGTCTGCGGGTACTCGCGGGTGCGCAGGCCGTCGATCAGGAAGCGGCCGAGCCCGCCGAAGCTCACGTACGCGGCGACCGCAGCGGTTGCGATGACCTGCAGCGCCGCCCCGCGCAGGCCGCCGAGCACGAGCGGCAGCGCGTTGGGCAGCTCGACCTTGGCCAGCACCTGCCATTCGCGCATCCCCATGCCGCGGGCGGCGTCGACCGCACCGGGGTCGACGTTGCGCACGCCGGAGTAGGTGCCGGCGAGCAACGGCGGGACCGCGAGCACGGCGAGCGCGAGGGTGACCGGGAGGAGCCCGATCCCCATCAGCAGCACCAGCAGCGTGAGGAGGCCGAGCTCGGGCAGCGCCCGCAGCCCGTTGGCGGTGCCGACGACGAGGAAGCCGCCGCGCCGCCCGTGCCCGATGAGGGCGCCGATCGGCAGCGCCACCAGGGCGCCGAGCGCCAGGGCGAGGACCGTGTACCACAGGTGCTCGACCAGCCGGGCCGGGATGCCCGCCGGACCGGTCCAGTGCGTGGGCTCGAGGAGCCAGGAGAACAACGCGTTCACGCGGCCGCCCCCGCCCGGGCCCAGGGCGTGGTGACCCGTCCGATCAGGACCAGCGCCCCGTCGACGACCAGCGCCAGGAGCAGGATCAGCACGATCCCGGTGAGGATCTCGAGCGGGAAGTTGCGCTGGTAGCCGTCGGTGAACAGCTGCCCGAGCCCGCCGACGCCGATCAGCGCGCCGACCGAGACCAGGCTGATGTTCGACACCGCGGCCACCCGCAGCCCGGCGATGAGCACCGGCACCGCCAGCGGCAGCTCGACGGAGACGAACCGGCGGCCGGCCCGGTACCCCATCGCCGTGGCGGACGCGACGACCATGGACGGGACGGCGCCGAGCGCGTCGGCCACCGAGCGGACCAGCAGGGCGACGGTGTAGATCGTGAGCGCGACGACGACGTTGAGCGGGTCGAGGATCTGGGTGCCGATGACCGCCGGCAGCACGATGAACAGGGCCAGCGACGGGATCGTGTAGAGCACGCTGGCGGCGGGCACGAGCACCCCGCGCAGCGCCCGGTGGGCGGACGCGGCCCAGCCGATCGGGACGGCGAGCACCAGTCCGACCAGCACCGGGACCAGCGCGAGGACCACATGCTCGCCCAGCAGCGTGCCGAGCATGCCGAGATTGCGCGGGATCCAGTCCCAGACCATCAGGCCGCCTCGTCCGCCCGGGACGCGGCGAGCGCGCGCAGCACGTCGTCGGCGCTCAGCGCGCCCGCGACCCGGCCCTCGCCGTCGACCGCGACCCCGCGGCCCGACGGCGAGGAGAGCGCGGCGTCGAGCGCGCTGCGCAGCGAGCCCGACCCGACCTCGTACAGGGATCCGCCGGGCACGACGGCCGCCTCCTCGACGGTGCCCCCGCCGTGCACCCAGCCCAGCGGTCGCCCGTCCGCATCGGCGACCAGCGACCAGCCCGGGGGCGCCGACCCGCCGACGCGCACGGTGGGCAGCTCGGCCAGCGGCAGCTCGTCGGACAGGAAGCCCAGCTTGCGGTAGCCGCGGTCGCGGCCGACGAAGCCGTCGACGAACCCGTCCACGGGCCGGTCGAGCAGCACGCCCGGCTCGTCGTACTGCGCCAGGACGCCACCGGTGCGGAACACCGCGACCTTGTCGCCGAGCTTCACGGCCTCGTCGATGTCGTGGGTGACGAACACGATCGTCTTGCCCAGCTCGCCCTGCAGCCGCAGCAGCTCCTCCTGCAGGCTCTCCCGCACCACCGGGTCGACCGCGCTGAACGGCTCGTCCATGAGCAGCACGGGCGGGTCGGCGGCCAGCGCGCGGGCCACGCCGACGCGCTGCTGCTGGCCGCCGGACAGCTGGGCCGGGTAGCGGCCCGCCATCTCCGACGCCAGGCCCACGACCTCCATCAGCTCGTCCGCCCGCGCCCGCGCCTTGCGCCTGGGCCAGCCGAGCAGCAGCGGCACGGTGGCGATGTTGTCCCGGATCGTCTTGTGCGGGAACAGCCCTGCCTGTTGGATCACGTACCCGATGCCGCGGCGCAGCTCCGCCGCATCGCCCGTGGTCACGTCCCGCCCGTCCACCGTGATGGTGCCCGAGGTGGGCGTGACCATCCTGTTGATCATGCGGAGCGAGGTGGTCTTGCCGCAGCCGGACGGCCCGACGAAGACGGTCACCCGCCCGGCGTCCACGGTCAGGTCCAGCCCGTCGACCGCGACGGTCCCGTCCGGGAACCGCTTCGTCACGTCGCGGAACTCGATCACCCGGGTTCCCCTCGTCCCGGCGACCGCCCTCCGGCCGCCATGGTCCGACGAGGCTATCCGGCGGCACCGACAGGGGCGAGCCGGACGGCCGAGCGTGATCGCTTCGACGTCCGGGGGCCGCGGTCAGGCGCCCGCCGACCGGGCGGGGGTCGGCAGCCGGCCGCCCGCGAGCACCCGGCGCAGGTCCTCCGGCACGAGCGGCCGCGAGAACAGCCAGCCCTGGTAGGCGTCGACGCCCAGGCCGCGCAGCACGTGGAACTGCTCGGCCGTCTCGACGCCCTCGGCCACCGTGGTCCGCCCCATCGCGCGGGCCATGTCGACGACGGCGCGGGCGACCGCGAAGTCCGCCGGGTCCGACCCGACGCCGGTGACGAACGCCCTGTCCACCTTGACCGTCTGGGTGGGCAGTTCCTTGAGCCGGGCCAGCGAGGAGTATCCGGTGCCGAAGTCGTCGACGGCGAACCGGACACCGCGCGCGGTGAGCTCGGCCATGACGTCGCGCGCGGCCTGCGGCAGCGCGACCAGGCCGGTCTCCACCAGCTCGAGGATCAGCCGGTCCCACGGCAGGCCGGATCCGGAGACGATCCGGGTCACCTCGTCGAGGAAACCGGGCTCGCTGGGCAGCAGACCGGCGAGGTTCACGGCCACCGCCGCGTGCCCCGGCCAGGTCACGGCCTCGTTCACGGCGGTCCGCAGCACCCACAGGTCGAGGTCGCGCAGCATCCCCGCGCGCTCGGCGACGGGCAGGAAATCCCCCGGCGGGATCGTCCCGCGCTCCGGGTGCGGCCAGCGGACCAGCGCCTCCGCCGAGACCACGGACCCGTCCGGCCCCACGACCGGCTGGTACTGCAGCGCGAGCCGGTCCTCGACCAGTGCGGCGCGCAGCTCCCCCTCGAGCTCGAGCTGCCGGTCGGCCGAGCCGACCACGGCCGGCGACGCGGTGGCGACACCGCCCCGGTCCGTCCGCTTGGCCTCGTGCATCGCCACCTCGGCGTAGCGCAGCAGGTCGGCGGCCTCGACGGGATCCTCCGGCCGGGCGTCCGGGGTGGCGACGCCGACGGTGGCGGTGACCTGCACCGGGCGCCCGTGCACGCTGAGTGTGCCGCCCATCAGCCCGGCCACCCGGCGAGCCAGTACCTCGGGCCCGCCGACCGGGTCGTGGTCGGTGCAGATCACCACGAACTCGTCGCCGGCCAGCCGGGCCGGGGTGCAGCCCGCGGGGAGCTCCCGGCGCAGCCGCTGGGCCGTGCCGACCAGCAGCTCGTCCCCGGCCTCGTGGCCGAGGGCGGAGTTGACCCGCGCGAAGTCGTCGAGGTCGCCGCAGACCACGGCGACCCGATCGCCGCCGGGGCCGGCGAGCAGGTCGGCGACGAGGTCGAGCGCGGCCGCCCGGTTCGGCAGCCCGGTCAGCTCGTCGACGATGGTGTCCGCCTCGCGCGGCACCCCCGCCGAGGCGACCTCGGTGGCCACGACCAGCCAGAACGGGTCGCCCTCGGCCGAGGTCGAGGCGGTGACGGCGAGCGCGGCGGTCACCCGTGTCCCGTCGCCGCGCCGCAGCGTGACGGCCGGGACCCGGTAGCCGTTGCCGCCGCCGGTCGGGATGCGGCGCAGCCAGCCGGGCAGCGCCGCCGTGTCGGGCCCTGGCTCGGCGTCGGCCGTCAGGTCGAGGGCCGTCCGTCCGCGCAGCTCCGCCGCCGGCCGGTCGAGGAGTGCGCAGAAGGCCTCGTTGGCGTCGGTGAGCCGGCCCGCGGCGTCGAACAGCCCGACGCCGGCCGGCACCGTCGAGAGGAGGTCGGCGAAGCGGCGGGCGGAGTGCCGGCCGCTCTCGGCGAGCCGCTGCGCGGTGACGTCCCGGACCATGCCGGCGAGCCGCACGGGCACACCGTCCGGACCGCGCTCCACACCGGCCCGGCAACTGAGCACGCGCTCACCCGGCAGCCGCAGCTCGACGTGCTGATCGGTGGGGCCGGAACCGGTGCGCAGCGCCCGGCAGAGCGCGGCCACCTGCTCGCCCTCGACCGGCCCGTGCGGGCCGTCCGGCACCACGCCGACGTCGCGGTACAGCTCCTCGAGCGAGGGGCTGCGCCAGAAGCAGGCGGTGGCCAGGTCGAACGTCCAGGTCCCGACCCGGGCCAGCCGCTCCAGCTCGGCGGTCCAGCGCCGGTCGCCGCGCTCGCGCTCGCCCAGCTCCACGAGGACGACGGTGTGCAGATCGGCGGGCAGCTCCCAGCGGACCACACGCACCCGCACCGCGGTGCCGTCGGCCCGGAGCAGGCGGGCGTCGGCGTCGGGCCCGGTGAGCAGCCCGCCCAGACGCAGGCCGAGCGGGTGGGCAGGACGGCCGGCCAGGCGCAGGAAGGCGTCGTTGACGCGCAGGATCCGGCCGGCACCGTCGCAGACGACCGCGGGCTCCGCCGGCAGCGGCACCACGTCGAGGCGCTCGCCGAACAGCGCCGACGGCGGCAGCGACGCGGTGCCGAACGCGGCGTCGCGCAGAGCGGGCGACACCGCCCGCAGACCGCCGGCGTCCGTCGTCGGGGGCTCGAGCGGGAGCGCGTGCGGGCCGCTGACCTGCTCGGGCGGGGCGACGAGCCGTACCGCGCCGGGATCGGTGCGCGCCTCGGGCTCGGTCTGCTCCTCGTACTCCGGGAGGCCGGGGCGCCCCGGCGAGCTCGACGCCCGCGGCCGGGCCTGGTCCGGCACCGGGCCGCCCGAGGGCGCGGAGATCGCCCGGGCGAGGCGGTCGGCGAAGCGGGCCTGCCCGGGGCGGGGCGGGCGGTTGTCCGCGCGCCGCAGGTCCGCCCGTCGCACCGGACCCGGCAGGTCGCCCGGTCCCGCGCCGTCCGGCCCGTCGGACCCGCCGGCCCCGTCGAGAAGGCCCTCCTCCTCGGTCGGGTCCGCGCCGGCTCCGTCGGGGACGCCCGACCGGGCAGGCTCGTCCGCCGCCTCGCCCTGCCCTCCGAAGCCGCTCACCGTGCCCCCCACGTGCTCGCCGTGTGACCGGGGCCGACGGGCCCCGTCACGGAGCACAACGAGCGGCTGCTCCACTCGATCCGGGCACGCCGCTCGACCGGACGACTCCGACCCGAGTGAGTTACGGCACCTCCGCGCACACTCCGTGATCGACTCGGCCGACCGGCGGAAGAACAGCAGGTGAGAGGCCTACCGGTGATCGCTCTCGGTCACCCCGGCGGCCGGGTCCTGCCGGGCGGCCTCGGCGACGGCGGCCGCCACCTCGGGCGCGACCCGCGGGTCGAACGGGCTGGGGACGATCCGGTCGGCGGCGAGGTCGTCCGTGGCCACGGAGAAGATCGCGTTCGCGGCGGCGAGCTTCATCGACTCGGTGATCCGCCGCGCGCCGGCGTCGAGTGCCCCACGGAACACACCCGGGAAGGCCAGCACGTTGTTGATCTGGTTCGGGAAGTCGCTGCGCCCGGTGGCGACGACCGAGGCGTACCGCGCGGCGATCTCCGGGTGAACCTCGGGGTCCGGGTTGGACAGCGCGAACACGAACGGCTCCGGCGCCATCGTGGCGAGGAGCTCCTCGGGCAGGGTGGCGCTGGAGAGCCCGACGAAGACGTCGGCGCCGCGCAGGGCGTCGGCCAGGCCGCCCCTGACCCCCCGGGGGTTGGTCTCGGCGGCCAGCGCACCCTTCTCCCCGCCCCGGGCGGTGTCGACCACCCCGCGCGAGTCCAGCACCACGACGTCCGACGCGCCGGCGGCCAGCAGGATCCGTGCGCACGCCACACCCGCGGCGCCCGCACCGGAGACCACGACCTTCAGGCTGCGCAGGTCCCGCGCGGTGGCCGCGCAGGCGCCCTGCACCGCGGCGAGCAGCACGATCGCGGTGCCGTGCTGGTCGTCGTGCATGACCGGACAGTCCAGCGCCTCGACCAGCCGGCGCTCCAGCTCGAAGCACCGCGGCGCGGCGACGTCCTCGAGGTTGACCGCGCCGAAGCTCGGCCGCAGCCGGACCAGCGTCTCGACGATCTCCTCGACGTCGGTGGTGTCGAGCACCAGCGGGATCGAGTCGAGCCCGCCGAAGGTCTTGAACAGCGCGGACTTGCCCTCCATCACCGGCAGCGACGCGCGCGGGCCGATGTCGCCGAGGCCGAGGACGGCGGTGCCGTCGCTGACCACGGCGACCAGCCGGTCGGTCCAGGTGTAGCGGCGGGCCAGCGCCGGTTCGGCGGCGATGGCGCGGCTGACCTCGGCCACCCCGGGGGTGTAGGCGATGGCGAGGTCGCGGGCGTCGCGCAGCGGCGCGGACAGGCCGGTGGTCAGCTTGCCGCCCTCGTGCGAGGCGAAGATCTCCTCGCGGGTCGGGGCGGGCGTGCCCGCGGTCAGGTCCGAGGACAGGGTGCGCTCCGGGGAGACGGTCATGACGAGAACTCCGGTACGGGTGCGGTGGACGCTCACGCGCGTCCCTACTCGCCGTGCACCGGGGGCAGGTCTCGCCGGATCGGTGCCGGACGGCCCCCTCGCGACAGGCCCCGCGGGATGCGGCGGGACGGGCGAGGGATCGGCTGTCGGGTACTGGTGAGGACCGTACCTCAGAGTCGCCGGGGCCGGGGCCACAACCGCCGCGTGACGACGGCCACCACCTCGGCCGGGCCGAGCGTGCGCGAGTCGGTGGACCCGAACGGGTTGTCCCCCTCGACCCACCACAGTGCGCCCTCCGGCCGCACCGCGCGTTTCACCGAGAGCTGCTCGGGACGGGCGGGCCAGCACACCAGGACCACGTCACCCGGTCGGGCGGGCCCGCCGAACCGGACCAGCACGACGTCGTCGTCGGACAGGGTGGTGGACATGGAGGGGCCGCGCACCGTCACCGCACGCCACCCGCGGCGATGCCCTGTGACGCGTGTCCGGAACACCCGCTCCACCCCACCTTCCGGCCTGCTGGCCCCCCGCCCCCGGGAGTAGGGTCGGGCACGCCAGAACGATCACCACCAGGGAGGACCCATGCGGCTGTCCCGCATTCTCCGCCCGCGGCTGGAGGCCACCGCGCACTGCGACCTCCCCTGCGGCGTGTACGACCCGGCCCAGGCGCGCATCGAGGCCGAGTCCGTCAAGGCCATCCAGGAGAAGTACCAGGGCAACGACGACCCGGCGTTCCGGGAGCGGGCCCTGCAGATCAAGGAGCAGCGCTCCGACCTCGTGAAGCACCACCTCTGGGTGCTGTGGACGGACTACTTCAAGCCGCCGCACTTCGAGAAGTACCCCGAGCTGCACGAGCTGTTCAACAAGGCCACCAAGAAGGCCGGCGGCGGCCCCGGCGGGACCAAGGCCTCGGTCGACCCGAAGGACGGCCAGGAGCTGCTGGACTACATCGCCCAGATCGACAAGATCTTCTGGGAGACCAAGCAGGCGGCCTGATCCGGGCGCACAGAGCGGCGCTGACCAGCGGGGATGACTCCTCGTGGGTCAGCGTCGCTCGTCGTTGTGGGGGGTGTGGTGAGGGGCTGTCAGCGCGCCCGACCTCACCGCCGGGAGCCGAGACGGTGCCGGCCTGCGCCGCCCAGGTCGTCGCCACCGACCTCGGCCCCGCCGTCGTTCCTCCCGTCGCCGCCCTCGCCGTCGCCGCGCGGGGGCAGGGTGTAGATCGTCGACGCGGACGCCGCGGCGAGGTCGGAGGCGCGGGGACGGCGGGTGCGCCGCGCCACGAGCCACCCCAGTGGGATCCCGAAGGCGGAGAAGATGGCGAGCACGAGACACGCACGGGCGAACCCGGCCGCCAGGGCGTCCGCGCCCGCCTGGCCCGCCTCGGCCTTCACCATGGACACCCGGGCCACGATCCCCGCAGCGACCGCGGTCATCACCGCGCCGCCGACGTAGCGGGCCATGTTGGAGATGCCGGAGGCAGAGCCGACCTGTTCGGTGGGCACACAGGCGGTGGCGACCGAGGAGGCCGGGCCGTTGGAGAGGGCCAGCCCGACCGCGATGCCCAGCAGCGGGATCAGGAAGGCGACGTAGCTCCAACCGGGTCGCACCGCGGCGAGCACGGCGAACGACGCGGTGAGCACCACGAACCCGGCCGTGACGACGACCCGGGCGCTGAACTTGTGTGCCAGCGGGCTCACGACCGGGGCGACGACCACGACCGCGGCGGCCACCGGGAGTGTCGCGAGCCCGGCCTGGAAGCTGCTCATGCCGAAGGCCAGCGGGTTCTGGAAGTAGAGGCTGATCATGAAGGTGATCGCCGCGATCGCCCCGGCACCGATGAGGATCGCGATCGTCGCTCCCACGAGCAGGACGTTGCGCAGGAGTGCGAGGTCGATGAGCGGTGCGGACACCCGGCGCTCGACGAGGACGAAGCCCACGGCCGCGAGCACGGTCGTCACCAGGCAGACCAGGGTCGGCACCGAGACCCACCCCCACGACGATCCCTCGGTCACCGCGAAGACGAACGGCACGAGCACCCCGGCGATGAGGACGGTGCCGGCCCAGTCGATGCGCCGTGACCGTTCCGGGTCGGACGACTCCGCCACGGTCGCCCAGGTCAGCGGGATGCACGCGGCCGCGATCGCGGCGTTGACCCAGAACAGGCCCTGCCAGCCCGAGGCCTCGTTGAGGACACCCCCGATCACCGGCCCTGCCGCCGCGCCGACGGCCGCCGCGCCGCCCCACAGCGACACACCCCACATCTGGCCCTGCCCCGAGGACGCCACGGAGAGCAGGCCGAGGCCGCAGGCCAGGATCGTCGCGCCGGCCGCGCCCGCGATCACCCGCCCGAGGACGACCACACCGCCGGTCGGGGCCAGAGCGATGAGCACGGAGGAGGCCACGAACAGCAGCAGGCCGCCCATGAAGATCCGCCGCCGCCCGAAGACGTCGCCGAGGGCCCCGCTGGTGACGATGGTCGCCGCGCCGACCAGGAGGTAACCCGTGACCGCCCACTGCAGGACGTCGATCGGAGTGCCGAGGTCCGTGCTGATCGACGGGATCAGGATGCTGACCGCCGACGTGTTCGCGTTGACCACCAGCGTGGAGACGCAGGCCACGAGGAGCACACCCAGGCCGGGGCGGACCCCGGGGTCGTCGGTACCGGAGGAGGCGGCCGCGGCGCTGGTCATGGGTGCCGAGGATGCGGATCACGCCCTCGGCAGGGCCCCGGCCGAAGGTCCCGTCACCCCGCGCCACAAGTCCCGCGCCCGGCATCGTGCCCGTCCGAGGCGTCCCGGGTGGTGGTCGGCACGCCGGGGGCGAGGCGCAGGCCGGTGCTCGGGTTCCGTGGTCGGGCCCGACTGCCGATGCAGCACTCACGGCGACGGTGTGTCAGGGCCGGTCGAAGTTCCAGGGGATCCAGCAAGGTGGCCATCAGGATGGCGCCGACCGCGACGCTCCCGCTGCTCGCCAGGACCCACCCGCTCGCCAGGAGAAGAACTCCCAGGGCCACCTGCACCTTCGCGATGAGCTTCGGCGTGTTCACCGGTGGTCCGGGAGTGGTGCACCTCCCTGGCCAGTTCGGGATCCTCGACGTCGATCTGATGGGCCAGCGCGGCGAGGGTGCGGCGTTGGCGACGGGACAGCTTCATCCTCGCTCTGCTCCTCGGTGGGACCTGTCAGGTCTGTGCGGCAACAGCACGCGCGCGTGGTCGCCGCGGTGTGCGTGCTCAGGTCGGACTCGCCGGGGGTGGGCCCTCGGATCCGTCACCTCCTGGCGACCGCGGCGGGGACCACCAGGAGGTGGACACGGGTCGAGAGCGCGACGATCACCAGCAGCGTCCCGAGCGCGAAGATCAGCCAGGTGCCCACCGGCGCGGACCTGCGTAGCACCCTGGGCCTGCCGGTCCGGTCGCCGAGGTGGGGTCGACGGCGCGCGCCGGTGATCGGCTCGGTGCTCGTGCCCCGGCTCGGCGGTGCGGGCCGGGCCGACTCGTGCCCGGCTGGGCGGACCACCACGGGCCGCGCAGCCGGGCCGGACCGCGCGGCGGAAGGGAGGGGGTGGGGAGAAGCTCGCCCATGGCACACCTACCCGGTCGCAACGGGGGTAGGGGCCATCAGCCCTGACGGGCGGTTGAGGCGATCTCCATCGCCTGGACCGGTGAGATAGCCCGCACCGGCCTCGTCGGCCACCCCCCGGATCCCCGCAGGCGGCGGGGATCGGAGTCCGCTGCTGGTCGCCCGGGTGGCCTGTCGGCCGCAGTGGGGCTACAGTGCCTGCTCGGCGATGGAGCTCGCCGTTGACCGCCCGATGGCGGGCTGATGGCCCCTACCCACCCTGGTAGGAGTGCGCCGTGATCCAGCCGTTGTCCCCCGTGGCGTCGGTGACGTGTGCCGATCGCCCTCGACCTCGACCCCTGTCGAGCGCGGGGCCCGGGCGGCCGACCCCGGCGGATCTGCCGCGCCGCGCTCGGACACACGAGGTTCGCCGCGAGTGCACAGAAGGTGGTTGAGCGTGCCACTGCCGTACCCCTCCAGCGGTGACGACGGACAGCACCGTCGCGCCGAGCGCGAGCTGCCGCCCGGCACCGAGCAGGACACCGAGCAGGGCATCGAGCCCGGCCCGGTGAGGAAGGCCGAGCACGATGCCGAGATCGATCCCGATCGGGAGCCGGAACCGGGCCCTCGCCGGCGGCAGCCCCGGCTCGTGACGGTGGTCGGGGCCGTGGCAGCCGGTGGGGCGCTGGGCGCGGAGGCCCGGTACGGCCTCGGGTCGGCGCTGCCGCACGTCCCGGCCCAGTGGCCGTGGTCGACCCTGCTGGCCAACGTCACCGGCTGTGTCCTCATCGGGATACTCATGGTCGTCATCACCGAGCTCGTCGACGCGCACCCGCTGGTGCGACCCCTGCTCGGTGTGGGGTTTCTCGGCGGCTACACCACCTTCTCCACCTACACCGTCGACACCCTCGCCCTGGCCCGCACCGGGCACCTGCCGTGGGCCATCGGCTACGTGGTCGCCACGCCGGTCCTCGCCGTCCTCGGTGCCGCAGCGGGCGCGGCCGTGGCCCGTGTCGGCGCCACGCGCCTCGTCGCCCGCGACGGCCGCTCCGCCCGACCCGACGGCGTTCCGGACGGGCGCGACAGCGCAGCGGGGGCCGATCACGCTGCAGGGCGGCCGACTCCCCGCTCACCCGAGCAGGAGAGACGATGAACGCGCTGTACGTGGCACTCGGGGCAGCCGTCGGGGCCCCGCTGCGGTTCCTCACCGACCGGACCCTCAAGGGCTGGTTCCCCGGCCGCTTCCCGTGGGGAACCTTCGCCGTCAACATCGTCGGCTCCTTCGTCCTCGGCGTGGTCACCGCCTCGGCGGGCCCCGTCGTGGCCACGCTGGCCGGCACCGGCTTCTGCGGCGCACTGACCACCTACAGCACCTTCAGCTACGAGACCCTCGGCCTGGCCGAGGGCGGTGACCGGCTGCTCGGCACGCTCAACGTCGTGGGCAGCGTGCTCGTCGGCCTCGCCGCCGCCCTGGCCGGCTGGACCGTCGGTGGCGGCCACCTCTGAGCCGTCGGGAAGGAGACGACCATGAACCCGCCTGCCCAGCCGGGCTCCGATCGTCAGGGCGTCGAGCAGCTCGACGAGCGGCGCATCCACCGGCAGGTCGAACCTGCCCGACCCCCGCAGGCCCACCTGGTGCTCGGCCACGGCCGCGACGCCTCCAGCGAGGCCGCGCTGCCCGTCGCCGCCGACCTCGCTCGCCGACTGCAGGCCCAGCTGCACGTCGTGCACGGCGTCGATCTTGCCGACTACCCGATCGACCCCGACGCGGCCGACTGGGAGGAGCAGGCGCAGCGCGTCCTCGTGGCTCAGCAGCAACACGTCGCCGATGCCCTGGCCGACGCCGACACCGGGTGGAGCTACCACGCCTGGCGCGGCGACCCCGTCGGGCTGCTCGCCACGGTCGCCGACGAGACCGACGCGCTGATGATCATCGTCGGCTCCCGGGGCGAGGGCCCCGGGAAGGTCCTCGACCGCATCGTCGAGCGTTCGGTCTCCCACGGACTGATCGCCCGCCAGCATCGGCCGGTGCTCGTCGTGCCTCACCCGGCCGACGCCCCGAGACGTCGCCCCACCTGACCGCGGGAACCCGCACGGAGCCCTGCGGCGGGCACGTCTCGTCGCCAGGCCTCGACGAGGTGCCGGGCCGGCCGGCACCGGATCCGGCGATGCGGCACACGGTGAGGGCCGTACGCCGGCACGGCCTATCGTCGTCCCCACGTGGACGGGCGGTCGCCCGGAGGTGACGTCGTGAAGTCGGTGCGTACCCGACGGGGCCGGCCCCGGACCGTCGCCGGCAGGAGCCGCAGGGGCGGGTCGCGGTGAGCCCGGACGGCGGCGCGCGGTCGGAGCCGCCGAGGTGAGGACGCCCGGCACGACCGACGCCGGGGCGGTCGCGTGGACGGACCGCCACCAGGTCCCGATCTATCTCGGGGCCATCGTCGCCGGGCTCCTGGTCGGCCTCGTCGCCCCCGGCGCCGGCCCCGGCCTGGCGCTCGCGATCAACCCCGTCCTCGGTGCACTGCTCTCCGTGACCTTCCTCCAGGTCCCCGCACGGGAGCTGGCCCGCTCGCTGCGGGCGGGACGGTTCCTCGGTGCGGCGTTGGTCGTCAACTTCGTCGTCGTCCCGCTGGTCGTGGCCGCCATGGTCGGCTTCCTGCCCGCCGACCGGGCCGTGCGCGTCGGGGTCCTGCTGGTGCTGCTCGCACCGTGCGTCGACTACGTGATCGTGTTCTCCGGACTCGCCGGGGGCAGCAGTGACCGGCTCCTCGCCGCCACGCCGTTGCTGCTCATCGCGCAGATGGTGTTGCTGCCGCTGTTCCTGCTGCTGTTCCTCGGCTCCGGTCTGGCCGAGGTGGTCGACGTCGGCCCGTTCGTCGAGGCCTTCCTCGTCCTGATCGTGATCCCGCTCGCGGTCGCGTGGTCGACGCAGGCCTGGGCCGCCCGGTCGCGCACCGGGCAACGGGTCGCCGACCGGGCCGGGACGCTGATGGTCCCGCTGATGGTGGCGACCCTGCTCGTCGTGGTCGCCTCCCAGGTACCGGCGCTCGGCGGCGACCTGTCGGCCGTCGCCGCCGTCGCCCCGTTCTACGTGATCTTCCTCGTCGTGATGGCCCCGCTGGGGATGGTGGTGGCGAGGCTGTTCCGGCTCGGCCCGCCGGAGGGGCGCGCGATCGTCTTCACCGGCGCCACCCGTAACTCCCTCGTCGTGCTGCCGCTCGCGCTCGCCCTCCCGGACGTCTTCGCGGTGGCCGCGGTCGTGGTCGTCGCCCAGACACTCGTGGAGATCATCGGGATGGTCGGCTACGTGCGGCTCGTCCCTCGTCTGCTGCCGGCGACGAGACGTTCCGGCCCGCCTGCGACCCCCTGAGGGCACCCGCACCCCGGGAGACCCGGGCCCGCCACCTGCCGGTCACCTGCCGGGGTGTCGCCGGGCGACCCGAGGTGCTAGGCAGACAGGTGCGGACGACACCTACCGGCCGTACCCGAGGAGGCGGATGATCGGGCCCGAGGAGCACCTCATGGATCAGGACCGACAACGGGAGTACACGGACCGGGCCCGGGAACTGAGCCGCACGCTCGCACAGACCTCCCGGGCGCTGCACCGGGCCTGCGAGGAGGCCGCTCGCCACAGCGAGCAGCTGGCCGCCCACCTCCGGCCCCCGGCCGCCGTCGACCACACGGTCACCGCGAAGCGCTGGCACGCCCGCGCCGAGCAGGCGCTCGCGACGGCACGGATGTGGGAGTCGCGGCAGCGGGCAGCCGTCCCGGCCCCGAGACCGACTCCTCCCGACACCGACGACCGGCCGGTGCGGCACGGTCCGCACGACGAGGCCGAGCCACCCGGTGGTCGGCCCGACACGTCTGCGACCCCCGCCGGAACGGTGGCGGGCGCGCGCGGGACGGCGGGCTCCGGCGCGGTCGGCCCCCGGCCCGACGAGCCGTTGAGCTTCGTCGACGTGCCGCGGCTCGAGCTCGACGAGCTGCTCGAGCAGCTCGTCGAGCGGGCCGAGGAGGTCCTGGCCACCCAGAGCAGGCTGCGCGGACTTCTGCGCGCGCACCGGGCGGTCGGCTCGAACCTCGACCTGCCGGTGCTGCTGCGACGGATCGTGAGCGAGGCCCGCGCCCTGATCGGGGCGGACTTCGCCGCTCTCGGGGTGCTCGGCGCGGACGGGAACCTCGTGGAGTTCGTCCACGAGGGCATGCCCGGGGACGCCGTCGCCTCGATCGGTCACCTGCCCGAGGGCCACGGCATACTCGGGGCGTTGATCGACGATCCGCACCCGATCCGCCTGCGGGACCTGAGCAGGGACCCGCGCTCGTGCGGCTTCCCGCCCGGCCATCCGCCCATGGGCAGCTTCCTGGGCGTGCCGATCCGGGTCCGCGACGAGGTGTTCGGCAACCTCTACCTGACCGACAAACACGACGACGGGGCGTTCACCGCCGACGACGAGGAGCTCATCCAGGCCCTCGCGGTGTCCGCGGGGGTGGCGATCGACAACGCCGTGCTGCTCGCCGACACGCGGAAGCGGCAGGCCTGGCAGGCCGCCGCCACCGGCATCACCACCGATCTGCTCGCCGGCGCCGAACCGACGGTCGTGCTGGAGCACCTCGTCACCACGGTGCGCGACCTCGGCGACAGTGACGGCGCCCTGCTGCTCGTTCCCACCGACGACCCGGACGAGCTGCTCGTCGCCGTCGCGGAGGGCGATCTGGTGACCCACCTGGAAGGCCTGCGCATCCGCGACGCGGACCACGCCGGGGCAGCGGTCGTGCCCGCGGACGAGCCCCTCGTCGTCGACGATGCCGACGGCGATCCCCGGACCGACGGGTCGCCGTTCACCGGGATCGGTGTGGGGCCGCTCCTGCTCGCACCGATGACCGGCGCCAGCGGGTCATGGGGCTCGCTCGGCGTCTGCCGGGCCCGCGGCCGGGAGCGTTACCGGCCCCGCGAGATCGAGGCCGTCGCCTCGCTGGCCGGGCACGCCGCACTCGTGGCCGCCGCCGCCCGCGTCCGGGTGGAACAGGAACTCCGCAGCCGTCACGACGACCGGGACCGCATCGCGCACGACCTCAACACCCTGATCATCCACGACCTGCTGGCCCTCGGGACCCGGTTGACCGGCCTGGCCGGGAAGATCGCCGACCCGGCGCACCGACGGCAACTACTGGCTCACGCGGGCCAGCTCGACCACATCGCCCGCAACATCGGCTCCAGCGTCTTCGACCTGTACCAGCACCCCGACGACCCCGGGATCGAATGACCGCCGCGGAGCTCCGGCACCGTCAGAGGGCAAGGATGCTCTGCACCCCGACGAAGGCACCGACCGCGAGGAGCAGGACCGCGAAGGCCTTGCCGAGGGTGGCGCCGGAGAGCCGGTCGGCGATGCGCTTGCCGGCGAGCGTGCCGACGACAGCGGCGAGGGTGAAGGGCGCGACGACCTGCCAGTCGAGGTGCAGGTCGCCGATCCGCGACACCAGCGACGAGATCGAGTTCAACACGATCACCAGCAGCGACGTCCCGGCCGCCAGGGCGATCGGCATGTCCAGCACGATCACCAGCGCGGGGACGAGGAGGAAGCCGCCGCCGACGCCGAGGAAGCCGGTGAGGAAGCCGACGGCGACCCCGCACAGCACGACCTTGGCTCCCCGGACGAGGAGCCGGGCACCGCGGCCCGCGGGGGCCCGGGCCGCGAGCGCCGCCCCGCCGGGCGAGCGGCCGTGGCGCGCGACGGACGCGGTGGCGCGGCCGGAGCCGGAGCCCTCCTCGCCGTCGTCCCCTCGCCGGGCGCGGGAGTCGAGCAGCATCGCGACGGCCGCCATCAGCGTGAGCACGGCGAAGGCGATCAGCAGCACCGGCTCGCCGACGTGCCGGTTGAGCAGGGTGCCGAGGTAGGCGGCGGGAATGCCGACCAGACCCAGGGCGATCCCCGTGCGCCAGGCGACGTCTCCGCGGCCCCGCGCGAGCACGCCGACCACCGCGGCGACACCCACGATGATGACGCTGCTCGTCGTGGCGTCCTGGGCGTCCTGCCCCAGGAGGTAGACCAGCACGGGCACGGTGAGGACCCCGCCCCCGCCGCCGAGTCCCCCGATGACCGCGCCGATCAGGAGCCCGAGGGCCGCCGCGACGACCATCAGGCGACCGTGCCCCGGGCACCGTCGTCGCGTGACACCGTCCGGCCCGCCGCGGCCCAGGTCCTCGTCCCGCCGGCGAGGTTCCGGACGTCGATCCCGGCGGCGGCGTGGGCCTCGGCTCCGGCCGGGACGGCCTGGGTGATCTGGTCGGGCGTGGGCATCGGCCGGCCTTTCGGGGGGAGCTCTCACTTTCCGGGAAGCCGGGCCTAATGTACGGTCATTCGGGGTCGCCAGCAAGGGAGACACCGGTGGGTCCTCCGTCGTCGTGACGGAGACCGGCGAGCTGGGTGCAGCGACGTGGAGCACAGGCTCAGAACGGCAGGGGGCTCAGAACGGCACGGGGCTCAGAACCGCACGGGGCTCAGAACGGCACGGAGGCGGCGTGCGCGGCGCGCACCGCGGCGCCGACCCGCACGCCCAGCCGACCCAGGCGGGAGCCGCGTCCACGCGCCGGCGCCCCGGCGGGACCGGTCGGGCCTGCGGGGCCGGCAGAGTCGACGGACTCAGGGGTGACGGGCCCTGCGGCGACGGGCCCCGGCGTGATCGGCCCCGGAGTGACGGCGCCGCGCGCGGTACGGGTGGTGCTCATGGACGACGTCCTCACGGCTGGTGCGGGTGGGCGGGCTCGCGACGCGCCACCCGACCGGACGTCGGGGGGAGCGCTACCGGGCCCGGCGACACAGCCGGTCGTCGACGGAGAGCTGATCGGTGGCCAGCAGGCACACGCAGTACGCGTGTCGCCGCGACGGCCCCTCAGCACTCACCCGGCCAGTGCACCATTTGCGGGACCCCGGCCGCAACCCGGGTGTGACGTCCCCGCCGCGGCTCCGACCCCGGCGGCCTCGATCGGCACCGTCGGGCCGCACCTGGCCGCACCTGGCCGCACGGGGGCCGGCACCGGTCGGCTACGCCGCGCCGCACCCGGCCCGGCGGGTGAGGGGTCAGCCGGCGAGCGTGTTCTCCGGCGGGGCGATGTCGGCCTTGAGCGGGCCCAGGGTCTCGCCGATCGTGCCGATCGTCTCCGCCGGCACGCCGAGCTCGGTCAGCGTGGCCACGAGATGACCGACGACCAGGTCGAAGTGCGCCGGACGGATGCGGAACCTCGCGTGCGCCTCCTTCATCGGCCGTCCCTCGTAGAGCTCGGGCCCGCCGATCGCGGCGGCGATGAAGCTGCGCTGGTGGCCCTTGAGGCGCGCCATGTCGAGGCCGTCGAAGTAGCCGACGAGCGCCGGGTCGGCCAGCACCCGCTCGTAGAACCGGTCGACGGCGGCGGCGACCGCGTCGGCACCGCCGATGGACTCGTAGATGGTGGTTCGGGAAGAAGTCACGTGCGGTGTTCTACGGACCAGCGGTTGCGTCCGGATGACGCAGTGGGGAGAGGGTCGTCACCGACTCCTCACGCCGACCGGCGGGGCGCCGTGAGGGGCAGGGCGACGGCACGGTCGCGAAACTCACAGCACCGGCAGGGCTACCCGGGACGGGTGGACGGCGTCGTGCAGCACCTCGACCGCGCCCGGCTTGCCCCGGGTCGCGACGCCGAACGGCTCGCCCGTGCCGACGTTGCGGGCGAACCGCGGGAACGCGCCGCCGGCGACCTGCACCCGCACCCGGTGCCCGGCGCGGAAGCGGTAGGCGGTGGGGAACAGCTCGAGGGCGACGGCGAGGACCCCGTCCTCCCCCACCGTCACGTCCGCGGCGGGCACGGTCCGTGGGTCCAGCCGCCGGATGCCGTCGACGACGTTGCGGGAGACGCCGCGCTCGTCGACGTCGCAGACCCGGACGAAGACGTCCGCGTGGTCCAGCTCGGGCCGGACGTGCACGACCGCCGTGACCGGCCCGACCACGTCGAGATCGGCGGGCAGCGGGTCCCCGGTGAAGACGAGGACGTCCGCGCGGGACTCGACCGGGGCCTGGTCGACCTGCTCGCCCGGAGGCTGCAGCAGTGGCCCGCCGACACTGGGCGTGGGGTCGGCCGGGTCGTAGCGGATGCCGCTCACACCCGACCCCGGTTCCTCACCCAGCCGGCCCGCGGCCTGCAGGTGGAGCTCCCGCGCGGTCACCGGCGGCGGCCACTCCTCGAACTCCAGCCACTGGTCGGCCCGCTGCAGGAAGAGCCGGACCGGCGCACCCTCGGGCGCCGGGCCGCCGCGCAGGTGGTGGTCCAGCCACGCCACGTCGGTCCGCAGGCCGGTCCGGACCTCCTCGAGTGCCCCGTGCAGCCAGGGCCCGACCACGATCCGTGCCGGCACCCCGGCCGCCCGCAGCGCCCGGTAGTCGCGCAGCTGCTCGGCGACGAACAGGTCCCACCAGCCGGTGACCATGCTGACCGGGGGCAGGTTCGCGAGCGAGCCCGGACCCGTGCGGTCGAACGCGGGCGCCTCCCCGTAGGTGGCGTCCCAGTAGCCGTCGTCGGGCTCGGCGTGCTCCACGAAGTCCCGCCAGTAGGGCACGGGCGCCCCGGCGACCTCGACGTCCGCGGCCTGCAGCGGGACCCGGCGCAGCGCCCGGCGCAGCTTGGCGGCCCGGACCGGGTGCGGCAGGAGCGGGAGCCCGCCGCGCTCCTGGGTACCGATCATCGCGGTCCACCCGAGCGCGTTGAGCAGCGACGGAGCGCCGCCGGTGTAGAAGGTGTCGGTCATTCGGGCCGCCGTGATGTGCGGGGACATCGCGGTGAGCGGCGGGTCGGCGTGGGGCGCGACCGTCCACTGCGTGTGGCCGAGGTAGCTGCCGCCGGTCGTCGCGACGCGGCCGTCGCACCAGGGTTGGGCGCGCAGCCAGGCGAGCGTCGCGAGGCCGTCCTCCCGCTCGCTGGTGAAGGGGCGGAAGTGGCCGCCGGACCCGAAGGTGCCGCGGGTGTTCTGGAGGACGACCTGGAAGCCGCGACGGGCGAGCGGCGCGGCGAACAGCGGGCCGGCCGCGCGCGGGTCGTACGGGGCCCGGATCAGCACCACCGGGAGCGGCCCGTCGGCGCGGGTCGGGCGGTAGCGGGTGCCGACGAGCACGGCCCCGTCCGGCATGGGGACGTGGATCCGCGTGCGGCCGTACGGGACGGGCGGGGAGGTGAGGCCGAGGGCGCGGTCGGCCAGCGAGCCGGCCGCGCGCAGCAGGGGGTGCACTGCCCCGAGGTTAGCCACGGGGCGACGGTTCGGCTCCGGGTGGCACGGGACCGTCGGGGCGCCCGGCTGCTCGCGAGCGATGCTGCGGCGATCGCCGCCCGGCGGGCACACGGTGATCGGAGTCACCCTGCCGCCGTCGGTCGCCCGGCGGGGGCGGGGGTAGGCCGACCGCGCTGTCGATCGCCGTGACGGGAGGAACCACATGAAGGCCGTGGTGTACGGAGCCGTTCCAGGTCAACGTGGAGGACGTCGAGGATCCCCGGATCGAGGACCCGACCGATGTGGTCGTCCGGGTCACGACCACCGCGATCTGCGGGTCCGACCTGCACATGTACGAGGGCCGCACGCCCGCCGAGTCCGGGATGGTCTTCGGGCACGAGACCATGGGCATCGTCGAGGAGGTCGGGCTGATGGCGGCCTACTCGTCGCTGCTCAAGGGCGCGTCGAAGGTCTTCGTGGTGGACAAGGTCCCGTCGCGGCTGCGGCTGGCCGAGCAGATCGGCGCGATCCCGATCGACTTCTCGCAGAGCGACCCGATCGAGGCCGTGCACGACCAGACCGAGGGCGACGGCACCGACAAGGGCGTCGACGCCGTGGGCTACCAGGCCACGGTCGGCGAGGGCGAGGAGCAGCCCGCCGTCGCGCTGAACCAGCTGATCCAGACGCCTACAACCGCCACCTGCGTGACCTGATCATCGCGGGTCGCGCCGAGCCGAGCTTCGTCGTGTCGAAGGAGATGCCGCTGAGCGAGGCGCCCGACGCCTACGCCCGGTTCGACAAGCGCGAGGAGGGCTACTCCGGCGCCACCTGAACCCGGCCGTCTCGATCGCGCTCGCGACGGTCGGGGAGTTCCCGTGGCGGTCGGTGCCGGCCTACGCGGCGGCCCAGTTCGCCGGCGGGTTGCTGGCCGGGCTGGTCAACTGGGGCCTCTTCGGGGGCGGGACGGCGCGGGAGCAGCTCGCGCTCGGTGCCACCCACCCGGGTCCGGGCGGGGGCGGACCGGCGCTGCTCGCCGAGTTCGTCATCACCTTCCTGCTGATGGTGACGGTCATGGCGGTGGACCGGCGCACCCCCGGTCCGGTGTCCAGCGGGCTGGCCGTCGGGCTGATCGTGACCGCGGGGATCTGCGCGACGCTGCCGGTGTCCGGGGGTTCGTTCAACCCCGCCCGCGCGTTGGGACCGATGATCGTCGCGTGGCAGTTCCCCCGGTGGTGGGTCTACTTCGTCGGCCCGATCTCCGGGGCGGGGCTCGGCGCTCGCCTGGCGCCACGTCCTGGGGCAGGGCGTCACACCGGCTGCGGGCCGTCAGGCCTGAGCACCCGCCGCTGCGGTGGCCGCGGTCCCGGCTTCGGAGCGTCGCCGCCGCGCAGGGCCGTCGGCGTGGTGCCGAACCAGCGGCGGACGGCGCGGGTGAGCCCCGACTGCGCCGCCAGGCCCAGCATCGCCGCGACCTGGGCGAACGGCAGGTCCGTGGTGGTGACGAGGCGGTGCGCGGCCTCGCGGCGCACGTCGTCGAGCACCCGCTCGAAGGTGGTGCCCTCGGCGGCGAGGTGTCGCTGCAGGGTGCGCGGGTGCAGCCGCAGCAGCCGGGCGACCTCGCCGACCTGCGGCGGCGCGGAGCCGAGCGAGCGGGCCAGCGTGCCCCGCACCCGTCCGGCCACGGTCTGGCCCGGCTCGGTGAAGTGGTTCTCCAGGTAGTCCAGCGCGAGCGTCCGCAGCACCCGGTCGCCCCCGGCCACCGGCGCCGCGGTGAGCGCCGCCGGCAGCCGCAGGAGGGCGGCGCTCCGCTCGAACCGGACGTCGGCGCCGAAGAACTCGGTGTAGCGCGTCACCGGAACGAGTGGCGGATGGGCCAGGTGGGCCGACCGGAGCCCGTACGGCCCGCCGTGCAGGAGCAGGATGATCCGGTGCAGCAGCCCCAGCCCGAGGTCCGCGGCCTGCGGCGGCAGCGGCAGGGGCCCGGCGGCCCCGTCGACCGCTGCCCCGTAGCGCACCGCGAGTACCCCGCGCACCTCCTCCGGGTCCGGGACCTGGGCGATCGACAGCGCCGGACTGTGCACGAACAGGAAACGCGACGCACTGTCCAGCGCCTCGCCGAGGTTCCGTGCGTTCTCGATCGCCACGGCCAGCGGGCCGAGCACCCCCGCGTCCTGCCGCTCGGCGAGCAGCAGGCCGAGGTCCGGCCGCCCGAGCTCGGCGGCGGCGGTCTCCAGGATCAGCCCGGCGCTCCGGACGCCGATCACGGCGTCGTCGCTCGCCACGGCCTCGCTCGTGACTCCGAACCGCGCGAGCAACTCGGCGGGATCACCGCCCAGCGCGTCGACCAGCGCGGGAAGGCCACGCAACGACGCGGCGCGCACGACGGGCCCCATGTCGCGTGAGGATAAATCATTGTCGCGCAGGGATAAGCACCCGGCCGAGCCGCCGCACCACACTGGGACCGGTCGCCAGCATCGAAGGGGAGCTGACATGAACGAGACCGACGTGCTGATCGTCGGCGCCGGCCTCTCCGGCATCGGCGCCGCCTACCGCCTGCAGCAGGAGCGCCCGCACGACTCGTACGCGATCCTCGAGCAGCGCGAGGCCATCGGCGGCACCTGGGACCTGTTCCGCTACCCGGGCGTGCGGTCCGACTCGGACATGTTCACCCTGAGCTACCCGTTCCGGCCGTGGCGCGGCGAGAAGTCGATGGCCGACGGCGAGAGCATCCGCACCTACATCCGCGACACCGCACGGGAGGCCGGCATCGACCGGCACATCCACTACGGCACCACCGTGCAGAGCGCCTCCTGGTCGTCGACGGACGCCCGGTGGACCGTGACGACCTCGGCGTCGACGGCCGGCTCCGCGGGCTCCGCCTCGACCGAGACCTGGACCTGCCGGTTCCTCTACCTCTGCGCCGGCTACTACTCCTACGAGCGCGGCTACCAGCCGGACTTCCCCGGCCTCGAGGACTACGCCGGCACCTTCGTGCACCCGCAGGCCTGGCCCGAGGACCTCGACCACACCGGCAAGCGGGTCGTCGTGATCGGCAGCGGCGCCACCGCCGTCACCCTCGTCCCGGCGATGGCGGAGAAGGCCGCGCACGTCACGATGCTGCAGCGCTCGCCGTCGTACCTGACCGCGCTGCCGCTGAAGGACACGTTCGCCGACACCCTGCGCCGCCGGCTCCCGGCCGGGCTCGCGCACAAGCTCGTCCGGGCCAAGAACATCGCCGTCACCCAGGGCTTCTACCAGTTGGCCCGGCGCCGGCCCGAGACCGTGAAGAAGGTGCTGCGCGGGATCGCCCTGCGCTTCCTCGACGAGCAGGCCGTCGACGAGCACTTCACCCCGCGCTACGAGCCGTGGGACCAGCGCCTGTGCGTGATCCCGGGTGGCGACTTCTACCAGGCGATCCGCGACGGCTCGGCCTCCGTGGTGACCGACCACGTCGAGCGGTTCACCGAGAAGGGGATCCTGCTGAGGTCCGGCCGCGAGCTCGAGGCCGACATCGTGGTCTCCGCCACCGGGCTGCGGATGCTCCCCCTCGGCGGCCTGGAGATCAGCGTCGACGGTGCGCCCGTGGAGCTCGGCGAGACGTTCTCCTACCGCGGCCTGATGCTCTCCGGGGTGCCGAACCTCGCCTACTGCATCGGCTACACGAACGCCTCCTGGACCCTGCGCGCGGACCTGTCGTCCCGTTACGTCTGCCGGCTGCGGAACCACATGGAGAAGCACGGGTACGCCGCCGCCGCGCCGACCGCTCCCGCCTCCGCCGAGCGCCGCCCGCTGCTCGACCTGACCTCCGGCTACGTGCAGCGCTCGATCGACGCCTTCCCGAGCCAGGGCACCAGCGAGCCGTGGCGGGTGCAGCAGAACTACGTCACCGACGCCCTGAAGATGTCGCGGGCCGACCTCACCCGCGACATGCGCTTCACCCCCACGACCGCCCGCAGCCTGCAGGAGGCCTCCTGATGCCCGCGACCCGGCAGCCGTACCGCTTCGCCGGCAGCACCGCGGTACTCACCGGGGCCGCGAGCGGGATCGGCGAGCGGCTGGCCCACGGCCTCGCCGACCGCGGCAGCGACCTGGTCCTGGTCGACCGGGACGCGGCCGGGCTCGAGGCCGTGGCGGGCACGATCCGCGGCGCGCACCCGGACCTGACGGTCGAGACGCACGTCGTGGACCTCGCCGACCGGGGCGCGACGACCTCGCTCGCCGAGCGGATCGCCGCGGACCACCCGCGCCTCGGCCTGCTGGTCAACAACGCCGGCGTCGCCCTCGGCGGCCGCTTCCGCCAGCTCACGCTCGACGAGTTCGAGTGGGTCATGGACATCAACTTCCGGGCGCCCGTGATCCTCACCCACCACCTGCTGCCCGCACTGACCGCGACCCCGGGCGGGCACCTGGTCAACGTGTCCAGCCTCTACGGGCTGATCGGGCCGGCCGGGCAGTCCGCGTACTCGTCGAGCAAGTTCGCCCTTCGCGGGTTCTCCGAGGTGCTGCGGCACGAACTGGCCGAGACCGGCACGGGCGTGACCCAGGTCCACCCGGGCGGGATCCGGACGAACGTGGCCTCGAGCGCCCGGATCGGGTCCGGCGTCGACCCGGCGGAGATCGCCCGGCACCAGGCCGCGTTCGCGAAGCTGCTGAGCTACCCGCCGGAGAAGGCCGCGGCGGAGATCCTCGAGGGCGTCGAGAAGCGGAAGACCCGGGTCCTCATCGCCTCCAGCGCGAAGGTGCCCGACGTCCTGGCCCGCCTGCTGCCCGGCTCCTACGGCCCCGCCCTGGAGAGGCTGACGGCCCTGCTGGCCCGCTGACCGACCGCGTTAGGGAACCATAACGCGCGATATGGGCTACCGAGAGCGCATTATGGTT
>NZ_JBJZON010000033.1:0-58122 GCF_047200735.1 Pseudonocardia oceanicola | reverse complement strand
GAGGCCACCTGCACGTTCCCCGCCCGCACGTTCCCCGCCCGCACGTTCCCGGAGACCACCCGCACGTTCCCGGAGGCCGTCCGCAGGGACACGGGGCCCGCCGCCGAGGACGGGGTCGTGCCCCGCACCGTGGCCTGACCCGCACCGCTCCACCCCCGCACCCACCCGATCGACCCCTGGCCCCGAAAGGACGAGAGCCGACATGGCCGACCTGACCGATCTCGAGAAGCAGAGCCTCGAGGAGATCCCGCACCCGTCGATGCCGGAGGGGTCGTCGATCTACGGCGGCACCAAGGTCTTCCCCGACTACCAGGCCGAGAACGGCGAGACCTACTTCACCCTGGTCCACGGCATCGCACACGAGTCCTCGGTGAGCTTCGTGGCGATCCTGCAGGCCACCCGGGCGCTGCGGAAGGGCTTCGAGTCCGCGATCTACTTCTACGGCCCGGGCTCGCTCAACTGCCTGGCCACCCGCGGGTTCCCGACCACCGGCAACTCCGCCTTCCCCGGCGAGCACAACATCAACAACTCGCTGAGCACCTACATCCAGGAGGGCGGCAAGGTCTACTGCTGCCGCTTCGGGCTCTCCCTGCACGGCGCCCGCGAGGAGGACCTGATCGAGGGCGTGATCCCGACCCACCCGCTCGACGTCCAGGACGCGCTGATCCACTACGCCCGCAAGGGCGCGATCATCAACTCTACCTACCAGCTGTAATCGTCCGCCCCCGATCGCACGAACGGCACTCTTGTGCGGACCTACCGCACAAGAGTGCCGTTCGTGCAGTCCGGAGGGAGCGGCGGAGCACGGCGCGGGAGGGACGCGTGGGAGCGCTGAGGATCGGTGCCGTGGCGGCCGCGTTCGGCCGGGACCTGGAGGCCGCGCTCGCCCGGGTCGCCACACTGATCGACCACGCCCGGCGTTCGCAGGTCGGTCTCCTGGTCCTGCCGGACGCCGCGCTGGGCGGCTACCTCTCCGACTTCGGGGACGACGCCGAGGCGGGGCTGCCGCCCGCCCTCGACCCGGACGGCCCCGAGCTGCGCACGGTCGCCGAGCGGGCCGGGGACATGGTCGTCTGCGTCGGGCTGTGCGAGGCGGGGCCCGGCGGCGTCCGGTACAACACCGCCGCCTGCGTCGACGGCAGCGGCGTGCTGGGCCTGCACCGGAAGGTCCACCAGCCGGTCGGCGAGGACCGGGTCTACGCGGCGGGGGACCGCTTCGGGGCCTTCGACACCCCGGTCGGCCGCCTGGGCATGCTCGTCGACTACGACAAGGCCTTCCCCGAGTCGGCCCGGGCGCTGGCCCTCGACGGCGCCGGGATCGTCGCCTGCCTGTCGGCCTGGCCCACGAGCATCACCAATCGCGCGCCGCGGATGGCGCAGGACCGGCAGTCGCGGCTCTTCGACCTCTACGACCGCTCGCGGGCGGCGGAGAACCAGATCGTGCTGGTCTCCTCGAACCAGACCGGCTCGATGGGGAGGATGCGCTTCCTCGGCCAGGCCAAGGTCGTCGGGCCCGACGGCGAGGTGCTCGCCCGCACCTGGGCCAAGGCCGGGATCGCGGTGGCCGAGGTCGACGTCGAGGCCTCCCTCGCCGCCGCCCGCCGCCGGCTCTCCCACCTCACCGAGCGCCGGCCCGAGGCCTACCGCTGACCGACCGCGCGGCAGCTCTGATCGGCGGTGCAGTGCGCTCAGGGTGTTGCCGACAGCCGTGCGTGCACGCAACCGGCGATCTCGTGGGCCACTCAGGAGGGCAGCGTGTAGCCCGCGAACTTGTCCCGCAGTGTCCGCTTCGAGAACTTCCCGACGCTGGTCTTGGGTACCTCGTCGATGAACTCCACGGCGTCGGGCAGCCACCACTTGGCCACCCGCGGCCGGAGGAACTCGAGCAGCTCCTCGCCGGTGAGCGACTCGCCCGGCTTCACCACCACGCACGCCAGCGGCCGCTCGGTCCACTTCTCGTGCGGGATCGCGATCACCGCGGCCTCCGCGACCGCCGGGTGCGCCATGATCTCGTTCTCCAGGTCGACCGAGCTGATCCACTCGCCGCCGGACTTGACCAGGTCCTTCGTCCGGTCCACGAGCCGGACGAAGCCCCATCCGTCGATCGTGGCGACGTCGCCGGTGCGTAGCCAGCCGTCGGGGGTGAACTGCGTGCCACCGCCCTCACCGCGGTAGTACTCCTTCGCGATCCAGGGACCCGCGGCCTGCAGCTCGCCGGTGGCGCGGTCGTCCCAGGGCAGCTCCTCGCCGCTCTCCGGGTCGGCGATCCGCAGGTCGACGAGCGGGGCCGGCTGACCCTGCCGGGCGCGGGCGTCGGCCCGCTCGTCCTCGCTCCAGGCCTCCTGGTGGGAGCGCCGGGAGGAGACGCTGGCGATCGGCGAGGTCTCCGTCATGCCCCAGGCGTGCAGCATGGGGATGCCGATCGCCTCGCGGTAGGCCTCCGACAGTGACCGCGGGACCGCCGAGCCGCCGCAGACGATCGCCCGCAGCGCGGACAGGTCGTGGTCGGCGAGCAGGGGCTGCACGCCCATCCAGATCGTCGGCACGCCCGCGGTGACGGTGACCCGGTGTCGGTCCAGCTGTCCGACGATCGCCGCCGGCGTCATGTTCGGGCCGGGGAGGACCAGGTCGGTGCCGGCGAGCAGCGCGCCGTAGGGGATGCCCCAGGCGTTGGCGTGGAACATCGGCACGACCGGCAGGACGACGTCCCGCTCGGACAGGGCGAAGGCGTCGGCGGTGAGCGTGATCAGCGAGTGCAGCACCGCGGAGCGGTGGCTGTAGACCACACCCTTCGGGTTGCCGGTGGTGCCGGAGGTGTAGCACATGGCCGCGGCGCTGTTCTCCTCCGCGACCTCGAAGCGCCCGGCGAAGGGCTCGGCCGCGGCGAGCAGCTCCTCGTAGTCCCGGACGCGCGGGTCCGCGGGGATCTCGTGGTCCGCGCCGTCGTCGATCACGACGACGTGCCGGACGGTCTCGAACTTGTCCACCAGCGGCCACAGCAGCGGCAGCAGCGAGCGGTCGACGAAGACGACCTCGTCCTCGGCGTGGTTGACGATGTAGACCAGCTGCTCGGGGAACAGCCGGATGTTCAACGTGTGCAGGACACGTCCGGTACAGGGCGCGGCGAGGTACAGCTCCAGGTGGCGGTCGGTGTTCCAGCAGAAGGTGCCCACCCGGGCGTCGGCGGACAGGCCGAGCGTGTCGAGGACCGTCGCAAGCCGTCGGACGCGCACGGCCCACTCCGCGACGGTCGTCACCCGCTCGCCGGAGGTCTCGGCGGTGATCAGCCTCTTGTGCCCGAAGAGCTGTTCGGCGCGGTGGAACACCTGGGGCAGCGCCAGCGGGCGGTCCTGCATCAGTCCGAGCATCTTCGCTCCCGAGGAGTGTCGTGGATCACAATCACCGTACCGGGGCACCCCGACATCGGGACAGATCCGGCGCGCGTGACGGGACCGCGCAGCGTCACCGCCGGTACGCTCCCCGTCCATGACGGGTGCGGCAGCGCCGGGCGGTCCGGGGGCGCCTCGGGGGACCGGTGCCGTCTGCCTGGACGTCGGTTCGACCTGGACCAAGGCGGTGCTCGTGCACCCCGACGGCGGACTGGCGGGGTTCGCCGAGCACCGCACCACCACCGGGGACGTCCTCGAGGGGGTCGACGCCGCCCTCCGCGGCGTCACGGCGGCGGCCGCGCGCGAGCCCGAACCGGCAGTGCTGGCCTGCTCGTCGGCCGGGGGCGGGCTGCGGCTCGCGGTCGTCGGCACCGAGAAGCTGATCTCCGTCGAGGCCGGTCATCGGGTCGCGCGGTCGGCGGGCTCGCACGTCGTGCACGTCCACGCCGGGCCCCTCGAGCCGGCCGACGTCCGGGTGCTGCGCGGGCACCGGCCCGGGGCCGTCCTGCTGGTCGGCGGCGCCGACGGGGACGATCCGTCCGTCCTGCTGCACAACGCCGGCAAGCTCGCCCGGGCCCGCGTCCGGTTCCCGATCGTGCTGGCCGGCAACGCCGAGGCGCGCGACGACGCCCTCGCTCTGCTCCGCGCGACCGGCCGCACCGTCGTGGCCTGCGCGAACGTGGCGCCCGCGCCGGGCGAGCTGGTCCCCGGGCCGGCCCGCGCGGCGCTCGCCGAGGTCTTCGCCCAGCACGTCCTCGGCGGGCGGGCGCCGGCCGCGGCGCCCCGCTTCCGCCGGATGGTCCGGTTCATGACGCCCGACGCCGTGTGCCGCGGTACCGCCGAACTCGCGCGGATCTGCGGGACCCGGGTCCTGGTCGTCGACGTCGGGTGTGCGACCACGGACGTCCACTCGGCGCGGCCGGGGCGGCGGGTCCGGCGCACCGTGGAGGGGGACCTCGGGGTGCGTGCCGCCGCGGAGGGTGTGCTGCTGGAGGCCCAGACCGAGGAGATCGTCGACCCGGTCGAGGCCGACCTGCTCTCGGCGACCGTCCGGGGGATGACGGCCGAGATCGGGTCGGTCCCGCGGGACCCGGGCAGCGCCGCCGAGGACCGGCGGATCGCGGCGCTCGCGGCCGTCGTCGCCGCGCGGCGGCACCTGCGCGACGCCGATCCGGACCCGGAGGACCCCGCTGCGGGGCCGGCCCGTGCGGCGGGAGCGGAGGCCGATCCCGGCCCGGTCGGGCTCGTCGTGCTCTCCGGCGGGGTGTTCCGGCAGCGCGACGCCGCCGGCCTCGGGGCCGTGGTCGGCACGCTGCAGCAGGACCCGGTGCTGGCCCCGCTGCTCGCCTCGGCGTCGGTGCTGGTCGATGCGGACTTCGCACTCGCCCCCGCCGGCCTGCTCGCCGCCCACGGCCGGTGCCACGCGGCCGAGGCACTGCTGCGCGACCACCTGCTGGGGTCACGTTGAGCGGGGCGGGTGGGCGTGCCATCCTGGACGGCGTACGCACCGCGGGACCGAGAGGCGCTGCAGCGGACGGAACCGTCCGCCACGCTCGGTCCGCGGCCTGACGACGAGAAGGGCGCCTCCACCGTTTTCGAGGGAGGAGGCCCCGTGTCGGCATCCGGTCCGGCCCCGCGGTGGCGCCGCCGCCGCGTCGATCCCGCAGGGCCCACCCCGCAGCCGCCGACCCCGCAGCCGTCGACCCCGCCGTCGTCGGCCTCGTCGGGGTCCCTCCCCCCTGCCCCGACCGCAGCACGAGGAGACAGTTCACGATGACCGCCAGCATCACCGACCCGCACGGCCGGCTGCAGGAGCGCAACGGCCTCGACTTCGCCGTCGCCGACCTGGGCCTGCACGAGTTCGGCCGCAAGGAGATCCGGCTCGCCGAGAACGAGATGCCGGGCCTGATGGCGCTGCGTCGCGAGTACGCCGAGGCCAAGCCGCTGCACGGTGCCCGGGTCGCCGGCTCGCTGCACATGACCGTGCAGACCGCCGTCCTGATCGAGACCCTGGTCAGCCTGGGGGCGGAGGTCCGCTGGGTCTCCTGCAACATCTTCTCCACCCAGGACCACGCCGCCGCCGCGATCGTGGTCGGCCCGCACGGCACCCCCGAGGAGCCGAAGGGCGTCCCGGTGTTCGCGTGGAAGGGCGAGACGCTCGCCGAGTACTGGTGGGCGACCGAGCAGCTGTTCAACTTCCGGGACTCCGGGGGCAACCTCGTGGGCCCCAACATGATCCTCGACGACGGCGGGGACGCCACCCTGCTCGTCCACAAGGGCGTCGAGTTCGAGAGGACCGGCGTGGTGCCCACCGTCGAGGACGAGGACCTGACCGTCTCCGACGAGTACCGGGTCATCCTCGACGTCCTGCGCCGCTCGCTGACCGAGGACCCGCGGAAGTGGACCACGGTCGCCTCGGACATCCGCGGCGTCACCGAGGAGACCACGACCGGCGTCCACCGGCTCTACCAGCTGGCCGAGCAGGGGCTGCTGCTGTTCCCGGCGATCAACGTCAACGACTCGGTCACCAAGAGCAAGTTCGACAACAAGTACGGCATCCGGCACTCGCTGATCGACGGCCTCAACCGCGGCACGGACGTGCTGATCGGCGGCAAGGTCGCGCTGGTCTGCGGTTTCGGCGACGTCGGCAAGGGCGCGGCCGAGGCGCTGTCCGGCCAGGGCGCGCGGGTCATCGTCACCGAGGCGGACCCGATCTGCGCACTGCAGGCGCTGCTCGAGGGCTACCAGGTCGCGCGCCTGGAGGACGTCATCGAGCAGGCCGACATCGTCATCACCACGACGGGCAACAAGGACATCGTCACCGTCGAGGCGATGAAGCGGATGAAGCACCAGGCGATCCTGGGCAACGTCGGGCACTTCGACAACGAGATCGACATGGCCGGGCTGGCCCGCATCGAGGGCATTGTCCGGATCACCATCAAGCCGCAGGTCGACGAGTGGGTCTTCCCGGACGGCCACTCCATCCTGGTGCTCTCCGAGGGCCGGCTGATGAACCTCGGCAACGCGACCGGGCACCCCTCCTTCGTGATGAGCAACAGCTTCTCGAACCAGGTGATCGCGCAGGTCGAGCTGTTCACCAAGCACGAGGAGTACGACAAGGACGTCTACCGGCTGCCGAAGGTCCTCGACGAGAAGGTCGCGAAGATCCACGTGCAGGCGCTGGGCGGCGAGCTGACGACGCTCACCAAGGACCAGGCCGAGTACATCGGCGTCGACGTCGAGGGCCCGTTCAAGCCGGAGCACTACCGGTACTGATCACCGGCTGTTCGTCTGGTTGGGGTGGCGGTCGTCGGGTTACGCTCGCCGGGTGACCGCCGCTCCCCTCCCCGAGCCGATCCCGACCGGCTCCAGCGGCGACGGGTGGCAGTACTGCGCCCAGGGGCACAAGCACTGGGGGTTGTACGGGGCCGCGGGCCTACTGGTCCGCTCCGGCGACCTGGTGCTGCTCCAGCACCGGGCGCTGTGGAGCCATCACGGCGGCACCTGGGGCATCCCCGGCGGCGCGCGCCACTACGGGGAGCCCGCCGAATCGGCGGCCCGGCGCGAGGCCGCGGAAGAGTCGGAGCTCGACACCGCGCCGCTGCTCGAGACCGCCCGGTTCGTCGACGACCACGGCGGCTGGAGCTACACGACCGTGGTGGTCCGGACCGCGGAGGCGCGGCCGGTCGACATCCGTGGCGGCGAGAGCGTCGAGTTCCGCTGGTTCTACGCCGCCCTGCTCGGCACCACCGAGGGGCCCGAGCTGCACCCGGGCTTCGCCGCCACCTGGCCTCGTGTCTCCACCCTCTGACGGTCCGACGCTCGCCCGCAGTATGGCTCCACAACGCGAGCCGGGCGCGGGATCTGAGCGCAATATGGTTCCATAGTGGGCAGCGAGGACGGCCTCTGAGCGCATTATGGCTCCATAACGCGAGCGGGCGTCGTGAGCCGCTCGTCAGGGGCGAAGGAGCGTCCTGGCGAGGGCGGGGATGTCGGTGTCGCCCTCCAGCACCGTCCAGGGGCTGAGCCACGACCGGGCCGCGAGCTCCCGGTACACGGCGTCGGTGCGTTCCTGCAGGCCCTCGTCGGACTCGTAGGCGTCGCGCGCCCGGCCCGGATCGGCCGCCGCCCGCCGCTGCGCCCGCTCTGCGGCCACTGCTCGCGGGGTGGCGAGCAGCAACTGGTGGTCCGGCACGGGGATGGCGAAGCGCGCGATCTCCAGCTCCCGCACCCAGCCGACGACCTCGCCGTCGGCCCCCTGCGTCAGCCGCGCGGCGTTGTAGGCGGCGTTGCTCGCGACATACCGATCGACGAGGACGACGTCGTGCGCGGCGAGGAGTCCCCGCAGCTCGGGCGCGGCGTCGCGGCGATCCAGGGCGAACAGCACGGCCATCCCGTGCACCGAGTCGGCGAGGTCGCCGAGCCGGCCGTACAGGGCGTCGCGCGCGAGCGCGGCGTGGACGTCGGCCTCGTAGCGGGGGAAGGCCAGGGTGGCGACGCGTGCGCCGCGCTCCTGCAGCGCGGCCACCAGCGCGGCGGTCAGCGTGGCCTTGCCCGAGCCGTCCAGCCCCTCGATCACGATCAGCCGCCCCACGGGACCGGACGGTAGCGGAGCGCACGCCGGCCCTCCGACGTCACCCGATAGCGTGGCCGCCTCGCTGATCTTGAGGGGTGCGCCGGCGGGCGCGGGTAGGGGGCGGTGTGCTGAACGAGGGCGTGCACGAACGGTTGCGCACGACGGGGCTGGAGGTCGAGCTGGCGCGCGTCGCCGAGCCGGTGCCGCATTGGGCCGACGTGGAGAAGGCCGACCAGCCGCAGGTCCTCGCCCGCCACGTCGCCGCCGCCGTCGAACGGGCCCTGCTGGCCAGCCCGACCGAGGCGCAGCGGGTGGCCCTCGTCAACGACCTGCTCGACCGGGTCTCCGAGCACGACCAGCGCCTCGCCGAGGCCGTCGAGCAGCTGGTGGTGCTCGCCCGGCAGATCGTGCGCGACAAGGTCACGGACGCCCGGTCGATGCGGGCGCTCGGCTTCTGCGTCTCCGTGGCGCACGCGGAGTACATGGCCGAGGGTGTTCACGCGGGCCGGCATCGCGAGCCTCGCGGTCTCCGGGGCGACGCCGCGGCCCGAGCGCGAGCAGGCCCTGCGCCGGCTTCGCGAGCGCGAGCTGAACTGCCTGTTCGCCGTCGACCTCTGCAACGAGGGCCTCGACGTCCCCGAGATCGACACCGTGCTGCTGCTGCGGCCCACCCAGAGCGCCACCGTGTTCCTGCAGCAGCTCGGCCGCGGGCTGCGCCGGGCGCCGGGGAAGGCGGTGCTCACGGTGCTCGACTTCATCGGGCAGCACCGCCGCGAGTTCCGGTTCGACCTGCGGTACCGGGCCCTGACCGGCAGCTCGCGACGCCGGCTGATCGCCGACGTCGAGCAGGGCTTCCCGTACCTGCCCGCGGGGTCCGCGCTGGTCCTCGACCCGGTCGCGCGGCGGACGGTGCTCGAGAACGTGCAGGGGCAGCTGCGGCTGCGGAGGGTCGACCTGGTGGCCGACGTCCGCTCGTACGGCGACGTCGGGCTGGCGGACCACCTGCGCGAGGCGGACCGGGACCTGGCCGACGTCTACCGCTCCGGCGGTTCGTGGACGGCGCTGCGTCGCGAGGCCGGGCAGCCCACGGCCGGCGCCGGCCCGGGTGAGACCGCGCTGCTCCGGCGGCTGGCCCTGTTCACGCACGTCGACGACCCCGAGCGGGCGTCGGCGTACGCGGGGCGCGGCACGTCCCGCGGTCCCTCGGCGAGGGGCTGCAGCACGCGCCGCTGCAGAGCCACGCGCACCACCGGCGCGAGGAGGTGCTCGCCGCGCTGAACTGGGCGTCGCTCGAGCGGAAGGCGCACCGGCACGCGGCCGGCGTGGTGTGGGCGCCGCAGACGCGCACGGACGCCTTCTTCGTCAACCTGCGCAAGACCGAGCGGGACTTCTCCCCGACCACCCTGTACCGCGACTACGCCCAGCGGCCCGACCTCTTCCACTGGGAGTCGCAGAACGCGACCACTTCGCGTCCGAGACTTGCGCCGGGAGATGCCGGGGAAGACCTTCCTCGCGGCGAGCGTGGTGGCGGGCTGATCGGTCCGGTCCGGTCCGACCGGGACGAGGCGGAGCCCTGAACCGTCGGTGGCCGTCGCTACCCTCGCGCCATGCCGTCGGAGATCGACCTGACGCACGTGCAGCGGGTGCGACTCGAAGCGCTCCGCTACGCCTGCGGGGAGGAGTCGGCCACCTATCTGGCGATCATGCGGTCGTTCACCGGGGACGTCGCGGGACTGCTGTCGGACCAGTCCGCCGCCGAGGTCGCCGGTCGGCTCGCCGAGCTCGGCGTCGAGCTGTGCACCGACACGGTCGACGATCGACTGTCGTACCTGGTCGAACACGGGAACCTGGCCCGCAGCCCGCGCGAGGCCGAGGCCCGCAGCCTGCGCGAGTACCTGCAGAACCGGGCGCGCTACCAGCTCACCCAGCGCGGCGAGCTGGTGCACCGGTTCGTCGAGGAGCTCCTCGGGCACACCGAGTCCGCGCGGGAGGTGTCCACCGAGATGCTCGGCGGCATCCTCTCGGGCCTGCAGGACCTCGCCCGGGTCGACCCGGACACCGCCGACCCCGACACCCTCGCACGGGAGATCGGCACCCTCTTCGCCCAGTTCGAGCGCCTCGTCTCGTCGACCAGGGACTTCTACACGTATCTCGCACAGGTGCTCGTCCGCTACGACCTGGACCGCGGCGAGTTCGAGGCCTTCAAGACCGCCTTGCTCGACTACCTCCAGCGCTTCGTGGACGAGATCGCCCGCCATATGCCGCAGCTCGCCGAGGCACTGGTGGCCGTCGAACCCGCCGTCCCGGGGTTGTGCGCGCGGGCGAACTCCGGGAGGCGTCTCCTCGGCGTCGACGGGGAGCGGGCCCGCCGGTCCAGCGGGCTCGATCGCGAGGACTGGGCGGGCCTGCACGCATGGTTCGTCGGGGCCCCGGGCCGCGACTCGGACGCGGCAGGAGTCCGCAGACTCGCCACGGAGGCGATGCGGGCGCTGCTGGTCAACCTGCGGCGGATCGCCAAGGGCAACCGGGAGCAGAGCCGCTACACGGATCTGCTGACCCTCGCGAGCTGGTTCGCGGAGGCGGAGGACGACACGGCCCACGCGCTGTGGGCCTCGGCGTTCGGGCTCTACTCCTGTCGTCACCTGGCCTTCGCCGCGGACGACGACGACGATCCGGTGCCGGCGACGGCCTCGTGGTGGCGCACCCCGGTGGCCGACGTCCCGCTGGCGCTGCGCCGGACCGGGACACGCACGATCCGCGGCCGGACCGGACGGAAGGAGGACTTCGCCGCGGCGAAGGCGGCCCGGATCGCCGAGCGGGAGCGGGCCGAGCGGGCGCGTGCCGCTGCGCTCGCCGAGATCGGGAGCAGGCGGGGCAGGCTCGGCGTCGTGCGGCTCTCGGACGACGCGCGAGCGGTGCTGCTGAACCTGTACGCGCAGGCGCTCGTCGGCCGCGGTCGGCCCCTGGCGGACGGGGCGACCGCGGAGGCCGACACCGAGGACTGGCGGTTGGTGGTCGAGCGCTCGCCGGGCGCGGACACGGTGATCGTCAGCCCGGAGGGACGGCTGGAGCTGACGGGGCTGACGCTCCACGTCGTCCCCCGCGGGGCCGCCGAGCGGAGGACCGGATGAGCAGAGCGAGGATCGAACGTCCGGCACCGGCGGTGGACGCCGCGGCGCTCGCGGAACGCCGTCGTGCCGTGCGGGCCCTCCTCCGGAGCCCGCTCCTGCACGGCGACGGCCCGCACGCGGACGAGTTCCGGTTGGTCCGGAGGCACCGGGCCGAGCTCGAACGGATCTTCGCCGACGGTCTCGGGTACCGGCTCGTCGTCGAACCCGGTTCGGCCCGGCTGATGAAGGCGGGCCTCGGCCGGGACGCCACGCACCCGCTGCGGCGGCGCAGCGGTGCGCCCTTCACCCCGCGGATGTACTCGCTGCTCTGCCTGACCGTCGCGGCGCTGACGCGGAGCAAGGGCCAGCTCCTCGTCGACGAGCTGGTCGCCCAGGTCCGGTCCACCGCGGCGGATGCCGGGATCGAGGTGGACCTCGACGCGATCGCCGACCGGCGTGCCCTGCACGCGGCCCTCTCGGCCCTCGTCGAGCTGGGGGTGATCCACGAACGGGACGGGGACCTGGAGCACTGGGCGGACCAGCGCACGGCGTCCCTGCTCGACGTGCGGCGAGAGCGACTGGCGTTGCTCGTCTCCGCGTCCGTGGCGGGGATGTCCTCGCCCGAGGACCTGCTCGACGCCGCGGCGCTGCCGTCCGCGGTCGGTGGCGCGAGGGTCGCGGTGCGCCGCACGCTGGTCGAGACCCCTGTCCTGTCGGCCGACCAGCTCACCGAGGACCAGGCCGAGTGGTGGAGCCGGAGCCGCAACCGCGAGCGCGAGTGGTTCGTGGAGACCGTCGGCCTGGATCTGGAGCTCCGGGCCGAGGGCGCCGTCGCGGTGGATCCGGACGGCGTCCTGACGGACGTCGCGTTCCCCGCGGGAGGATCGGCGCGTCACCTCGCGCTGCTCCTCCTCGAACGGCTGGTGGCGTTGCTCAGGGAGCCCGCGCGTCAGGCCGCCGTCACCGACCGCGTGTGGCGTCGGGTGCCGGCGGACGCGCTCGCGGCGACCGCGCGCGAGGTGATGGCCGAGTGGGGCGCGGGGCTGCGCAAGGACCATCGTGAGGATCCGGACCTCGCCCTCGCCGAGGCGCGGGACGTCCTGATCGGCGCGGGACTGGTCCGTCTCCGCGCCGACGGTGGCTGGCAGGTCCACGCCGCGGCGGCGCGCTACGCGGTGTCCGCGGCGATCACCGAGCCGGTCGGCGACCAGCGGTCCCTGTTCGAGGAGGAGACATGAGCGGGGTGGAGCGGTTCCGGCTCACGCGGGCGGGTGTGCTCAACGTGTGGCAGTACGACGACCAGGTCTTCGAGTTCGCGGGCGGCCGGCTGTTGTTGCGCGGCGCGAACGGCGCGGGCAAGTCGAAGACGCTCGAGATGCTGCTGCCGTTCGTCCTCGACGGGGACAAGGCCCGGATGACCGCGTCCGCCCGCCATCACACCAGCCTGCTGTGGCTGATGCTGGACGGCTATCCCGGGCAGAACCGCGCGGGTTACCTGTGGGTGGAGTTCACCCGCGGCGACGAGGTGCTGACGTGCGGGATCGGGATCCGGGCGTCGCAGAGCCAGCGCTCGGCCACGTCCTGGCACTTCACCTTCCCCGGGCGGGTGGGCGAGGACCTGCACCTGGAGGACGCGGCCGGGCCGCTCGCCCAGGACCGGCTCCGGGAGGCGGTCGAGTCGGGCGGTGGCCACTTCATCCGGGAACCGCGCGCCTACAAGCAGCACATCGGTCGACTGCTGTTCGGACTCGAACCGACCCGGTACGACGAGCTCCTCAGGCTCCTGTACTGGCTGCGTCAGCCCCAGGTCGGCGAGGACATCGAGCCGGCGCGGCTGGCCGAGCAGCTCGTCCAGGCGCTGCCCCAGATCGACGACGAGGCCGTCCGGACCGCCGGCGACACCTTCGACGAGCTGGCGGCCTTCGGCGAGCAGCTGGAACGCCAACGGCGGGCCGCGGAGGGCGTGGCGGCGCTCGCCGAGGTCTACGCCGGCTACGCCCGCGAGGTCCTGCGGCGCCGCGGCGCGGACGTGAGCGAGGCGCACACGGAGCGGACCCGGCGGGGGCGGGCCGTGGAGGCGGCGGAGACCCGGGTCCGCGAGCTCGACGAGCGGCGGGTCGAGACGGAGGCCCGGCTGGCCGAGGTCACGGCCGAGCGTGAGCGCCTCGCCGCCCGCCTGCGCGAACTCCGGGCGGATCCGCTCATGCGCACCGAGCAGCGGCTGGACGCGGCGCGACAGCTCGCCCGGGCCCTGGCGGAGGAGGCGGTGCGGGCGGAGCGCACCGCCACGTCCGCCCGGGAGCGGGCCGAGGCGTCCGGAACCCGGCTGCGCCGGGATGCCGGGGGGATCGCGGACGAGGTCCGCGAGTTCGCCGAGCTCTCCCACCGGCTCGCCGGCGGACTCGCCGAGGTGGGAGCACGCCCGTCGCTGGCCGTCACGACCCTGCCGGCGACCTTGGCGACCACCGCGGACGCGGGGACGACCGTCCAGGCACTGGAGCGGCAGCGCGAGGACACCACGGTCGCGCAGGCCTCGGTCGGGAGCCTGCAGGCCGCGGTCCTCGTCGTGCAGGAGGCGGAGCAGAGCCTGGGTCGCGCGGCCGGGGACGCGCGACATGCGGCGGAGGCGGCCGCGGTGGCGGAGCAACGCGCCGAGGAGGAACGCGGGCAGCTGGCCGACGCCCGATCCGGGGCCGACGATGCCGAGGCCCGGTACGCGGAGGAGCTCACGACCTGGGCCGCGGCTCCGGCCGCAGTGCCCTTCGCCCTGCCGGACGAGCTGACACCGGAGGCGGTGGCCGGCATCGGTGGGCTGGCCAGGACGGCCGCCACGCCACCGTTGCGTGGTCATCGGGAGCGACAGGACGACGCGGCGGGAGCCCGGGTCGCCGCGTCCGAGCGCCTCGTCGCGGCCACCGCGCGCCGCGAGGCGGTGGCGGCCGAGGCCGATCCGGCCCCGCCGGCGCCTGCGTGGCGGCGCGCTCCGCGCGCGGCGTCGGACGGGGCACCGTTCTGGCGTCTGGTCGACTTCGCCGAGGAGCTCGACCCGGGGCGGCGGGCAGGTCTCGAAGCGGGTCTCGAGGCGTCCGGGCTGCTCGACGCCTGGGTCCGGATCGACGGCGCGGTGCTGGACGATCGGGAGGACACGGTCCTGGCCAGGGCGTCCGGAGCCGAGGACGGCCCGGGGTTGAACGGCCTGCTGCGGGCGGATCCACCCGCCGGGTGCCCGGTCGCCGCCGAGACGGTGCAGGCGGTGCTGGCCAGGATCGAGGTCGGCGGCACCGGCACCGCCCGGGTCGGCACGGACGGCACGTGGACCCTCGGGCCGCTGTCCGGTCGCGCGCGGAAGGAGGCGGCGCAGTACATCGGCGCCACCGCCCGCGAGGCGGAGCGCGCCCGCCGGATCGCGGAGCTGGACGAGAAGATCGCGGCGCTCACCGCGGCCCGCGACGTCGCAGCGGCCGAGGAGGAGACCGCCCGGGCCGCGGTCGCCGCGATCGAGGCATGGCTGGCCCGCGTTCCCGACGGCACGGCGGTCGTGGCCGCGTGGGCTCGGGTCGACCAGTGCGCCCGAGGCGTGGTGCGGGCGGAGCGGTTCGCCGCGCAGGCGGAGGAGACCGCCCGGTCGGCGCGGTCCGTCGAAGCCGCGCGACGCCGGGACCTGCACGATCTCGCGGCCCGGCACGACCTCCCGGTCGAGGCGGGCCGGCTCGAGGCCAGGAGGCTCACGCTGCAGGGGCTGGACCGGGCGTTGACCGACCACCTGCGGCGCGGCCGGGAGCTCGGCAGGGCTGCCGAGCGGTGGGGTCGGGACGCGCAGGGGCACGAGGCGGCGATGCGGGACGCCGAGGAGGCCGGTGCGGCCCTCCGCGATGCTCGCGCGCGCGCCGACCGGGCCGCGTCCGCCGCCGAGGTGCTGGAGGAGACCATCGGCAGGCCGCTGCAGGAGATCCGGTCCCGAATCGAGGAGGCCACGGACCGGGACCGGCTGCTGGAGCGGACCGGGTCCCACCTGGAGAAGACCGTGCGCGAGGTGCTCGCCGCCGGCGGCGCGGCCGCGCAGACGGTCACCGACACCCGGGCCCGGCTCGCCGAGCACGAACCCGTGCTGGTCGAGGCCGTCCGCGCGCTCGCCGCCCTCCCGGACACACCAGGCCTGCTCGGCTCGGGAGATCCCGAGGGGGAGGCGACGCCCGGGACGCGATCCGGCACGGTATCGGCACTTGCCGCGGCGTCCGGCTTCGCGCCCGGCGAACCGGTGCCCGCGGCGGTGCTCGGGCTCGGCCGCCGCCTCGCGGCGCTGCCGCCCGCGGCGCGGCCGGGCACCGACAACGCCGTCCTCTCGGCGTGGCAGGAGGCCTCCAGCGGTCCGGCGGCCGACGTGGATCCGCGCATCGTCGAGAGCGCGGGCGCGCTCGCCGTCCTCGGCCGGGACGACGCGGGGGAACGTCCGATCGGCGAGCTCGCCGCGCGACTGTCGGCTGCGGCGGTCCGGGACGGAGAGCTGCTCACCGACCGCGAACGTCGGCTGTTCGAGGAGCACATCCTCGGCGACCTGGGGGAGTCCCTGCGTGCGCGACGGCTCGAGGCGGAGGAGCTGGTCGCCGAGATGAACACCCAGCTCGGCGGTGTGAGCACGAGCCAGGGCATCCAGGTGCGGCTCCGCTGGACCCTCCGGGAGGACGTCGCGCCGGACGCGCGGCAGGCCGTCGACCTCCTGGGCCGTCCGGTCGGGTCGCTCCTCCCGGACGAGCGCCGCGAGCTGAGGGACGCGCTGCACCGCCTGATCGAGGCATCCCGTGCGGACGCACCGGAGGACTCCTACACGGAGCACCTCGCGCGAGCCCTCGACTACCGCCGTTGGTTCGCCTTCCGTGTCCGCTACACCCGGCCCGAGACCGAGGGGACCTGGTACGACCTGCACCGGCGCTCGCCGCTCTCGCAGGGCGAGCAGAAGGTCGTCTGCTACCTGCCGTTGTTCGCCGCGGCCGCCGCCCACTTCAGCTCCCTCGCCGGAGCGGCGCCGCACTCGCCGCGGTTCGTCCTGCTGGACGACGCCTTCCCCAAGATCGACGTGCGGACCCATCCGCTCCTCTTCGGCTTGCTCGTCCAGCTCGACCTGGACTTCGTGGTGACCAGCGAGCGACTCTGGGGTGATCACGCGACCGTGCCGTCACTGGCGATCTACGAGGCGTTGCGGGATCCCGCCGAGCGAGGGATCGCCCAGTACCGGCACACGTGGGACGGCCAGCGCCTCCAGGCGGTCGGATGAACGCGCACCGCGAGGCGTGGTGGGCCGTTCCCGCTCTCGACCGGATGTGGCGGGTCCTCCGCGGCCGGTTGGAGGACCGGGGTGTCCGTGCCGAGGGACGGGTCGCCGTCACCGGGCTGAGCCGCGCGGAGCGGCACGCCGTCGCCGGGCTGCTGGGCAGACCGGTGCTCCGTGATCGGGTCAGCGTGGATCTCGCCGACCTCGATCGGGAGTTGTCCCGCCGCTCCGGGGTCGGGGGCCTCGTCGCCGTGGTCGAGGCGGCGACGGGGAGCCCGCTGCGCGATCGCGCCGCCGAGCGGGCGCGGAGGGTGGCCGAGCGGGAGGAACCTCTCGCTCTGGCCCGTCGACTCCTCGGCGGCCGGCCGTGGTGCGAGGACTGGCTGCACGAGGTGCGCCGCGCGGGGCTGCTCGGTCGCGCGCGTGACCCCGCCGCAGCCGTCCGGTCGACGGCCGCGGTGCTCGAGCGGCTGGCGGGGCCCGCCGCGCCGATCCTCTCGCGCACGGATCTGGCCGCCTCGGTGTGCGGCGACGCGCACGCGCTGGACGACGGACGCACCGCGGCGGCGTTGGTCCTCCGGGCCCTCGCGGCGAGCGACGGGGAGGCCCCGCCCACCACCGTGGCGGCGCGCCGGGAACTGTGGGAACGCCACGGCGTGCGGGTCGACCTGATCTCCACCACCTGCCTCGTGTACCTGGTGGGCGCGGACGGGGGCTCGGTCGGCACCAGGCTGGCCGTGGCCGCGGCGGCCGGTGATCCCGTCCACCTCACGGCGTGGGACCTCCGTCGGTGCCGGCTGGTGCCGCCCCCGTCGGTGCTGGTCTGCGAGAACCCGCGGGTGCTCGAGTCCGTCGCGGAGGAGGGGCTCCCGGTCCCGGTCGTCTGCACGAGCGGTCGGCCCACGCTCGTCGTCCTGGACGTGCTGCGGGCCCTGCGGGGCTCACTCCTGCGCTACCACGGTGACTTCGACTGGCCCGGGATCGCGATCGCGAACCGGCTGCGCGCCGAGAGCGGGGTCGTCCCCTGGCGGATGGGTGCCGTCGACTACGAGGCGGGCGTCGGCGAAGCCGGTCCCCGGTTGGCGGGGACCGCCGTCGAGCCCGCCTGGGACCCCGAGCTCGGCGCGGCCATGCGCCACCACGGCCGCGCCGTGCACGAGGAGCTGGTGCTCCCGGATCTGCTCGCGGCTCTCCAGGACCCCGATCCGTGGGAGGACCGTCCGTGAGGGCGACACGCTCCGCACGAGCGCGACGGCGGTCCCGCCCGGCGCTACCGTGGCTCGCGATGACACCCGTTCCGACGGTCATCGCGCGTGAGGAGGCCGAGGCGCTCGAGGCGCGGTGCGGTAGCGCGGGAGAAGGATGGCGGTCCCCGCCCGGGGTGCCCGTGTCCCTGCCGGACGGACGTCGCACGTGGTCGTCCGCGTCCCGCATCCGCACCGTCCTCGCTCTGGTCCGGGCGTGGCCGGGTGCACGCGGAGCGGATCCGTACCGGGAATCCGCGGGCCGGGACAGGAGCGTCGGTCCCGGGTGGGATGCTTCCTCCCATGAAGTCGCGCGTTCTGGTGGTCGACGACGACCCGGCCCTGGCCGAGATGCTGACCATCGTCCTGCGGGGCGAGGGCTTCGACACGGCCGTGGTCGGGGACGGGACCCGGGCGCTGCCCGCCGTGCGGGACATGCGCCCGGACGTCGTGCTGCTCGACCTCATGCTGCCCGGCATGAACGGGATCGACGTCTGCCGGGCCATCCGCGCCGAGTCGGGCGTGCCGATCGTCATGCTCACGGCGAAGAGCGACACCGTGGACATCGTCCTGGGCCTGGAGTCCGGGGCGGACGACTACGTGGTGAAGCCGTTCAAGCCCAAGGAGCTGGTCGCGCGGATCCGGGCGCGGGTGCGACGCACCGAGGCGGAGCCGGCCGAACAGCTCACGATCGGCGACGTCGAGATCGACGTCCCGGCCCACCAGGTCACCCGCAGGGGTGAGCGGATCGCGCTCACCCCGCTGGAGTTCGACCTGCTGGTGGCGCTCGCCCGCAAGCCGCGGCAGGTCTTCACCCGCGAGGTGCTGCTCGAACAGGTGTGGGGCTACCGGCACGCGGCGGACACCCGGCTGGTCAACGTGCACGTCCAGCGGCTGCGCTCGAAGGTCGAGAAGGACCCGGAGCACCCGGAGGTCGTGCTGACCGTCCGCGGCGTCGGGTACAAGGCCGGCCCACCGTGATCCCACCGCGTGTCTGAGGTTCCCGTGTCCCCGAGGTCGTCGTGTCGCTGAGGTCCCTGGTCGCGCGGCTGCCGCTCGCCCGGCGGGCGAAGCGGGCGGCGGCGTCGGCCGCCGTGCTCGTCTCCGAGATCCGTGCCGTCGCCCTGGCGGCGTGGCGCCGCTCGCTGCAGCTGCGCGTCGTCGTCTCCACCCTGGCCCTGTCCACGGCGGTGTCGCTGGTCCTGGGCCTGGTGCTGCAGACCCAGATCGCGGACCGGCTGCTGCAGGGCAAGTTCGACGCGGCCATCGCGCAGGCCGAGTCCGCGCGCCTGATCTCCGAGCGGGACCTCTCCGGCGTCGACCCGGACCGTGAGGGCGCGCAGGGTACCCTGAACAACGCCCTGGACCAGCTCACCAACCAGTCCACGTCGGAGGCGCCGGACGCGCCGACGGCGGGGGAGTTCCGCGCCGCGCTGACCACCGGCACCGGGAGCGGGCCGGAGATCTCGGCGGGCAACCTCGACCAGGTCTCGCCCGAGCAGCGGCAGACCGTCGCGAACGGCGCCCTGTCCACCCAGTACACCACCGTGGACGGCATCCCGACCCTGGTCGTCGGGCAGCCGGTGCGCACCGCCGGGCGCGAGCTGCAGCTCTACCTGATGTTCCCGCTCGACGCCGAGCAGCGGACCCTCGGCCTCGTCCAGAGCACCCTGATCGTCGGCGGGCTGGTACTGATCCTGCTGCTCGCGGGCATCGCGAGCCTGGTCACCCGGCAGGTGGTGCGGCCGGTCCGACAGGCGGCCGAGGTGGCCGAGCGGTTCGCCGAGGGGCACCTCGACGAGCGCATGCCGGTGCACGGGGAGGACGAGGTCGCGCGGCTGTTCGAGTCGTACAACGAGATGGCGGGCAGCATCCAGACCCAGATCCGGCAGCTGGAGGAGTTCGGCGCCCTGCAGCGCCGGTTCACCTCCGACGTGAGCCACGAGCTGCGCACGCCGCTGACCACCGTGCGGATGGCGGCGGACATCCTCTACGCCTCGCGGGACGAACTGCTCCCGGCCCTGCGGCGCAGCTCCGAGCTGCTGGTCACGGAGCTGGACCGGTTCGAGACGCTGCTCGGTGACCTGCTGGAGATCTCCCGGCTCGACGCGGGCGTGGCCGAACTGGGCACCGAGCGGCTGGACATGCGGCACATCGTCTCCCGGGCGGTCGAGGCGGTCCGCGGACTGGCCGAGGAGTCGTCGACACCCCTGGTGCTGGACCTGCCCGCGGACGTCTACGCCGAGGTCGACTCGCGGCGGGTCGAGCGGATCGTGCGCAACCTCGTCGCCAACGCCATCGACCACGGCGAGGGCCGGCCGGTGCACGTCACCCTGGCCGGGGACGAGCACGCCGTCGCGGTGGTCGTCCGGGACCACGGCGTCGGCCTGCGACCGGGCGAGGCCGGGCTGGTGTTCAACCGGTTCTGGCGCGCCGAGGAGTCCCGCGCGCGGCGCAGCGGCGGCAGCGGCCTGGGCCTGTCGATCAGCCTGGAGGACGCCCGGCTGCACGGCGGCTGGCTGCAGGCCTGGGGCGAGCCGGGCCGCGGCTCGGCCTTCCGGCTCACGCTGCCGCGCACCGAGGGGGACCTGCTCGAGTCGAGCCCGCTGCCGCTGCAGCCCGAGGGCGACGACCCGGGCACCGCGCTCCCGTTGCCCGCCTCGGTCCCCACCCCGCCGTGGGGCACCGCGATCCCGGCGGAGCTGCGGGACGCGGAACCGGCGGAGGACGGCGACGGTGGCGGTGTCGCGTCCGTCGCGTCCGCCGAGCCGGCCGTGCTGGACCCGCGGGGCGAGCGGTGAGCCGCCGGCTCTGGCTCGTCCTGGTGGCGCTGCTCGTGCTGGTCGCCGGGTGTGCGAGCGTGCCCGGCGAGTCGTCCGTGCAGGTGCTGCGCAAGGTCACCGACGGCGACTCGCCGGACATCCCGGCCGGCCCGGTCGAGGGCACCAACCCCCTCGACCTGGTCCGCGGCTTCGTCTACGCCTCGGGCAGCACGGTCGACCGGCACGGGGCCGCCCGCCGGTTCCTCACCCCGGAGGCTGCCCAGAGCTGGGACGCCGACGAGTCCCTGACCGTGCTGGACGAGCAGTTCGACACCGTCTACCCGCCCACGAGCAGCACCGATCCCGACACCGCCACCGTGCGCATCCGCGGGGACCGGGTCGGCTCCCTCGACGCGGTGGGCGCCTTCGAACCCGGCGAGGCGCCGGTGGAGATCGACGTGACGGTGCGCCGGGCGAACGGGCAGTGGCGGATCGACCGGTTGCCCGACGGCGTCCTCGTGCGCCTCTCGGACTTCCGCACCAACTTCCGCACGGTGAAGGGGTACTTCGTCGACCCCGTGCGCCGCGCGACAGTGGCAGACCTGCGCTACCTCCCGGCGGTGCCGGCGCAGGCGTTGCCGTCGCGGACCGTCGACATGCTGCTCACCGGGCCCTCGCCCGCGCTGCAGGGCGCCGCGATCTCGGCCGTGCCGCCGGACACCCGGCTGCGCACCAACGTCACCGAGTCCCCGGACGGCGCGCTGGTCGTCGACCTCACGCAGGTCGGCGACCTCGACGAGGCCCGCCGCCGGCTCATCGCCGCCCAGTTCGTGCAGACCCTCGCGGAGATCACCGTTCCGCGAGTGCGGCTGCTCGTCGACGGTGCCCCGCTGCTCACGGACGAGCCCGACCTCACGGCCGACGACGTCGCCGGGGCCGGGGCGCACGTCCAGCCCGCCGCGGACGTCCCCGCGCTGGTCGTGACCGGCGGGCGCGTGCGGGCGCTGCCCGGCGGCGAGCCGATCGGTGGCCAGACCGGCAACGGGTCGTTCGACATCGCCTCCGCCGCGACCACCGCGGACGGCGCCCGCATCGCCGCGGTCGCCCGCGACGGCGGCCGGATGCGGCTGCTGGTCGGGCCCACGGACGGGATGGTGCAGGCGGTGCCGCTGTCCGCGGCCGCCCTGTCCCGCCCGACCTGGACGCCGACCGGCGGCGAGGTGTGGACGGTGCTGGGCGGCGGCCCGGTGGCGGTCGTCGCCCGGGTGACGGTGGACCAGGCCGGGGCGGTGCGGACCGGGCAGGTCGACGTCGCGGCGCTCACCGCGCTCGGCCCGCTCACCGACCTGCGGCTGTCCCGGGACGGCATGCGGGTCGCGGCGATCGTCGACGGCGGCGTGGTCACCGGCGCGGTGGTGCGCGCCGACGGCGGCGACGTCGCGGTGCGCAACGTGCGCCGGCTGCGCCCGACGGACCTCTCGGGGGTGGTCGGCGTCGACTGGCGGGCGGACGAGTCGCTGATCGTCGTGACGGACCGGTCGGACCGCCCGGTCTCCCTGGTGTCCTCCGACGGCCTGACCCTGCAGCTCGTGCCGGGCAGCAACCTCACCCCGCCGCTGGAGGCCGTCACCGCCGCGCCGAGCCGGCCGTTCCTGGTGGCGGACCAGGGCGGGATCTGGAGCTACGACGGCGGCGAGCTCGACAGCTGGCGGCAGGTGCTCGGCTCCGCGCCGGACGGCGTGCCGCTCTACCCGGGCTGACCCCGGACCCGGCAACGCCGGATCGGTGGACAACTCGGCCCGCGCCGCCGGTTCCGGCAGGGAACCGTCGGTGCCGGGGGTCAGGGTGGATGCATGGTCCGCCCCGACCCCCCGACCCCGTCCCGCCCGACCCCGCGGCTGCTGCTGGACGGTCTGCTCGACCTCCTGCTGCCCGGGTCGTGCGGAGGGTGCGGCGCGGGCGGCGCGGGCTGGTGCCCGGAGTGCTCCGCGCGGTTGCCGGGCCCGCACCGTGTCGTCCTGCCCGGTGCGCCGGAGACGCTCGCGGCCGGCCGGTACCGCGGGCCGCTGCGCACCGCGCTGCTCGCCTACAAGGAACGCGGCCGGCGCGACCTGGCCGCGCCGCTGGCGGCGCTGCTCGCCCCGCTCGTGCCGCCCGGCGGGCTGCTCGTGCCGGCGCCCTCCCGGCCCGCGGCGGCGCGGGCCCGCGGTGGTGACCACGTGCTGCGGCTCTGCCGGCGGGTCGCGCCGGGGCGCACGCTGCCGCTCCTCGGGTTGGCGCGGCGCACCCGGGACTCCCTCGGGCTCGACGCCGCACAGCGCACCGCGAACCTGGCCGGCCGGGTGTTCGTGCGGACCGGGGAGAACCCGCCGGAAGCGGTCCTGCTCGTCGACGACGTGGTGACCACCGGGGCGACGCTCCGCGCCTGCGCGCGGTCCCTGGCGGAGGTGGGGATCGCGGTCTCGGGAGCGGTCGTGCTGTGCGACGCGAGCGGCCGGACGGACCGCCGGCACCGGGCGGGACGCGCGGGACCGTAGCGTCCGGCAACCCGACCACGATACGTGTTTGCGCAGGTCAGCGGAAGAGAATCGGCGGATTTCGACCGTTTCGGCGTCACTCGCCGTCCAGCACTGTTGCCAAAGCGTGATGCGCACTACCGTTCCTGGCACACGTAACCCAGACCACAACGGGAGGGGAACACCGACTGTCCGCTTCGGGTCCCCCAGGGTCGCACCACACCTCGAGCACGTGCGCTCCCCGTCCCCGGGCCCCGGAGTCACCACCCCGACGCCGCAACGCACGGAGAGCGAGGGAAGTCGAGTGGAGATTGTCGTCACCGGCCGGAACGTGGAGGTCCCGGACCACTTCCGGGTCCACGTGGAGGAGAAGTTGTCCCGGCTCGAACGGTACGACCACAAGATCGTCGGGATGGAGGTCGAGCTCTTCCACGAGCCGAACCGCCGTCAGGCCAAGATCTGTCAACGCGTGGAGATCACCGGCCGGGGTCGCGGCCCCGCCATCCGCTCCGAGGCCTGCGCGCAGGACTTCTACGCCGCCTTGGACTGCGCGGTGTCCAAGCTCGAGAGCAGGCTGCGGCGCTCGCACGACCGCCGCCGGCTCAACGACCGCCGCTCCCGCGTCATGTCGGTCCGGGACGGCTCCGCCGTCGCCGTGCTCGAGACGCTCCCGGAGACCGAGGAGGCGCTCGGCGACGCGGAGGTCGCGGTGCCCCGACCGCGTGACCACACCGAGCACCTCGACGACCTGCCGGGCGCCGGGACCGGGGCGGCCGGGTACGAGACCGACGACGAGGACAACCTCCCCGGCCGCATCGTGCGGCGCAAGCGGCACTCCGACGAACCGATCAGCGTCGACGAGGCGCTCTCCCGGATGGAGTTGGTCGGCCACGACTTCTATCTCTTCGCCGACGCCGAGAGCGGCGCCCCGTCCGTCGTCTACCGGCGCCGGGGCTACGACTACGGCGTGATCAGTCTCGGCGGCTGATCGGGCGGAACCGGCACCACCCGCGAGGGCGCCGGGGCGCGGTGATCCGCCGCGCCCCGGCGCCCGTCCATCGCACGACCCCGGAACCCGCGAGGGCCCGGGGTCGTTGCACGGTGAGGGGTCGCCGCGCCGATGGCTACCATGGCGTCGCGGGTGTCTGCCGTGCGCCGGCGTCCGCCCCGGTCCTCGAGTGCCCGCCGGGCACGCAGGGCCGCGCCCGAGACCGCGATCGCGAATGAGGTCGACCAGTGCCGTTGTTGAACCGCCTGCTCCGTGCCGGGGAGACGAAGCTGGTGAAACGGCTCGGCAGGATCGCCGCGCACATCGACTCGCTCGAGCCCGAGATCGAGCCCCTGTCCGACGCGGAGCTGCGCGCGAAGACGGACGAGTTCCGCGAGCGGCACGCCGACGGGGAGAGCCTCGACGAGCTGCTGCCCGAGGCGTTCGCCGTCGTCCGCGAGGCCGCGCGGCGCACCCTCGGCCAGCGCCCGTTCCCGGTCCAGCTGATGGGCGGCGCCGCGCTGCACCTGGGCAACGTCGCCGAGATGCGCACCGGTGAGGGCAAGACCCTGACCTGTGTCCTGCCCAGCTATCTCAACGCCCTCACCGGCCGGGGCGTGCACGTCGTCACGGTGAACGACTACCTGGCTAAGCGGGACGCAGAGCTTATGGGTCGGATTCACCGGTTCCTGGGCCTCGAGGTCGGCGTGATCCTGGCCGAGATGACCCCGGCGCAACGCCGCGAGATGTACGCCGCGGACGTCACCTACGGCACGAACAACGAGTTCGGCTTCGACTACCTGCGCGACAACATGGCGTGGAACGCCGCGGACATGGTCCAGCGCGGGCACCACTTCGCGATCGTCGACGAGGCGGACTCGATCCTCATCGACGAGGCCCGCACCCCGCTGATCATCTCCGGCCCGGCGGAGCAGAGCGCCCGGTGGTACCAGGAGTTCGCGCGGATGGCGCCGCTGCTGCGCAAGGACGTCCACTACGAGGTCGACGAGCGCAAGCGCACCATCGGCGTCACCGAGGAGGGCGTCTCGTTCGTCGAGGACCAGCTCGGCATCGACAACCTCTACGAGGCCGCCAACACCCCGCTCGTCGGCTACCTGAACAACGCCCTCAAGGCCAAGGAGCTGTTCAAGAAGGACAAGGACTACATCGTCCGGGACGGCACCGTCCTGATCGTCGACGAGTTCACCGGCCGCGTGCTGGCCGGGCGCCGTTACAACGAGGGCATGCACCAGGCCATCGAGGCCAAGGAGAAGGTGGAGATCCAGGCGGAGAACCAGACCCTGGCCACCATCACCCTGCAGAACTTCTTCCGCCTCTACGACAAGCTCTCGGGCATGACCGGTACCGCCGAGACCGAGGCGGCCGAGCTGCACCAGACCTACGGCATGCACGTCGTCGTCATCCCGACGAACCGGCCGATGATCCGCGCCGACCAGGCCGACCTGATCTACAAGACCGAGGCGGCGAAGTTCGAGGCGGTCGCGGACGACATCGCGGAGAAGCACCGCAAGGGTCAGCCGGTGCTGGTCGGCACCACGAGCGTCGAGAAGTCCGAGTACCTGTCGAAGCTGCTGGTGGCGCGCCAGGTGCCGCACGAGGTGCTCAACGCGAAGCATCACGAGCGCGAGTCGATGATCGTCGCGCAGGCGGGCCACGCGGGCGCCGTCACCGTCGCGACCAACATGGCCGGTCGCGGAACGGACATCATGCTCGGCGGCAACCCCGACTTCCTCGCCGATCTCGAGCTGCGCGGCCGCGGGCTGGACCCCGTGCAGCACCGCGAGGAGTACGAGGCGGCCTGGGACGAGACCGTCGCCCGGATGAAGAAGCAGGTCGCGGCGGAGGCGGAGGAGGTCCGCGAGGCCGGCGGCCTGTACGTGCTGGGCACCGAGCGGCACGAGTCCCGGCGCATCGACAACCAGCTCCGCGGCCGGTCGGGCCGCCAGGGCGACCCGGGCGAGTCCCGCTTCTACCTCTCGCTGGGCGACGAGCTGATGCGGCGGTTCAACGGCGCCATGGTCGAGTCGATCATGACCCGGTTCAACCTGCCCGAGGACGTCCCGATCGAGGCCAAGATGGTCACCCGGGCGATCCGCAGCGCGCAGACCCAGGTTGAGCAGCAGAACTTCGAGATCCGCAAGAACGTCCTCAAGTACGACGAGGTGCTCAACCAGCAGCGCAAGGTCATCTACGCCGAGCGTCGCCTGGTCCTCGCGGGCGAGGACGTCCAGGAGCAGACGCGGCACATGCTCCACGACGTGATCCACGCCTACGTCGAGGGCGCCACCGCCGAGGGCTACGCCGAGGACTGGGACCTCGACAAGCTCTGGACGGCGCTGGGCCAGCTGTTCCCGATCTCGATCAAGTGGCAGGACCTCGTCGACGGCGATCCGGACGAGGGCGGTCTCGACGAGCTGAGCGCGGAGCGCCTCGAGGAGGCCGTGATCGCCGACGCCGAACGCGCCTACTCGGTGCGCGAGGCCGAGATGGACGCGCTGATCGGCCCGCAGGGCGGCATGCGCGAGCTCGAGCGGCAGGTCCTCATGCAGGTCATCGACCGCAAGTGGCGCGAGCACCTCTACGAGATGGACTACCTCAAGGAGGGCATCGGGCTGCGGGCGATGGCCCAGCGCGACCCGGTGATCGAGTACCAGCGCGAGGGCTACGACATGTTCACCGCGATGCTCGAGGGCATCAAGGAGGAGACGGTCGGGCACCTGTTCAACGTCGTGGTGCAGGTCCAGGAGTCGCCGGCGCCCGAGGCGGTGCCGGCCGGCGCCGGGGCGAGCGGGACCCCGAACGACGGTGCCGGCCACGGCGGTGCGGGCCAGGCCGGCGCACAGAACGGGTCGGGTCGCACCGCGGTGCAGCAGGGTGCCGGAGCGACCGTGGCGAACGCACCGGCCGCGGCCGAACCGGTCACCAGCCGGTTCCCGCGGGTCGCCGCACAGGCCGCGGACGGGCACCCGGACGACACCCCGACCTCGGTCCTGCCGACGGCCTTCCGCGCCGGCCCGGCGCAGCAGAACCTCAGCTACAGCGGCCCGAGCGACGACGGCGGCGAGGTCGTCACCGGCGGCGGGCAGCGGGGCGGGGCCCAGCGGGGAGGTGGCGCCCAGCGCGGCGGTACCCGCCAGCCGCAGGGCGCCGGTGTCAACCGCGCCGAGCGGCGGCGCCAGGAGCGGGCCGCGCGTAAGCAGCGCTGAGCGGGCCCGTGGCAGGTCGTGCACGGGGCCGGTCGCGCGGGGACCAGGCACGGCGCGGGGCGGGGTACCGCGCACCGGCAGGGGAGTGTGAGCGAGAGGGGGTGGCGGCGGCCCGCGCCGCCCTCAGATGACCCGGAGGGCGACGCAGCGCCACTCGCCCCGCCCGGTGAGCTCGAGACGGGCGGCGAGGGCCCGGACCCGGGAGCCGAACCGGCACACGGCCGCGACCTCCGCGTCGGCCCGCGCGGGAAGGCTCACGTGCAGCGAGCGCAGGGAGGCACCTCCCGTGCCGGCGCGCCCGCGCCGCGGCACACCCGCACTCACGTAGCGCAGCACCTCCGGCGCCGCGTACGGGGCGAGGTGCCGGACGGGCCGGCGGCCGTCGAGCACCTCCAGCGCGGTCCGCACGATCAGCTCCGCCCGTCGTCGCGCCGCCACCGTCCGCTCGTGCTCCCGGCGCCGCGGTCCCGCGACCGCCCCAGCGGCCGCCCTGCTCCCGGCCGCCCTGCTCCCGGCCGCCACCCTGTTCCCGGCCGCCGCCCTGTTCCCGGCCGCGTCACCGTCGGCCGTCCCACCCACGGGCGCCCCGGCGACGGAGGGCGGCGGGAGGGCCTCGGCCCCCGCACCGCCGGGCGGCGGGTCGCCCTCGAGCAATCCGCTCTCCTCGCCGGAGGGCACCTCCGGGTCGAGCGGCTCGAGGGCCGGCTCGTAGGCGACCGTGTCGAAGAGCGGCAGCGCGGGGGCCGGGGCGGTGAGCGTCATGGCCCGAGCGTGCGGCCGTCACGTCCCCCGCCGGCGCGGATCGTGGTACTTCGTCGCCGAATCGTCTGTGCCCTGATCGTTCGACGGATAAGGTGCGGGCCGTGGGTGAGCAGCCGTTGGACCGGCTCCTGATCGTGGCCGGCGCCACCCTCGGTCGGTTCCGCCAGCAGGTCGTGGCCGAGCACGGGCTCTCGGCGACGGCACTCGACCTCCTCACGGCCTTGAACTGCGAGGACGGGCTCCCGCACCGCGAGCTCGCCGGCCGGCTCGGGTTCACCCCCGCGACCCTCACCCCGGTCGTCGACGTGCTCGAGCGGACCGGGGACGTCCGGCGCGAGCGTGACGGCACCGATCGGCGGGTGATCAGGGTGTACCTGACGCCGAGCGGCCGGCGGCGCTGGGCGTCCGTCGCCGACCAGGTGGCCCGCACGCTGCGTGAGACCATGCCGGGCGAGGAGCCGGCCGTGCGCCGGTACCTGGGCGCGGTCCTCGCGGCCGTGCAGGGACGGTTGACGTGACCGGCTTCCGCGGACTGATCCTCGACTACGGCGGCGTGCTCACCGACGGCCCGGAGATGGCCGAACTGCCGGTCCGGGCCCGGGCCGCGGGCCTGCGCGTGGCCCTGCTCTCCGACGCCCACTCCGTGCCGGACGAGTACGCCGAGCGTTTCGACGCCGTCGTCCTGGGCGGGGCGACCGGCGCCCGCAAGCCCGATCCCGAGGCCTTCCGCCGCACCGCGCAGCTGCTCGGGCTGCCGCCCGGCGACTGCGTGGTCGTCGACGACCTGCCGGTCAACGTCCGTGGGGCGAGCGCGGCCGGCGCGGTGGGCGTCCGGCACACGGACCCCGAGTCGACGGTGCGCGAGCTGGGGATCCTCCTCGGCTGGTGAGAACGACGACGGCGCCGCCCGGGTGGGCGGCGCCGTGCGGATCGGCGGTGGTCACACGGCCGCTGCCGGGCGGGTCACTGCTGGGGCGGGGGCGGCTGCTCGCCCTCCGGGGCGGACGGCTGGGCGGCCGTGGTGTCCCCCTCGCCGGTCCTCTCCTGGAGGAAGTCGACGCCCTTGTCGATCTGCTCGTCGTGGCCGGCGAACCTGTCCTTGGCCATCTCGCCGCCCTTGTCGAGCCCCTGGTCGACCTTGTCGTCGTGCTGGCCGAGCATCTCCTTGGCCTTGTCCATGAAACCCATACCGGCCACAGTGGCCCCCTTCGCGGGGTCCCGCACCTCGATGTCACCCGGTCGGACGAAGCCGCGCGTGCTCGCGCCGCAGTTCGTCGACGGAGGTGAGGCCGAGGAGCTGCAGGGTCCGCCTGATCTCGCCGGTCAGGATGTCGACGGCCTTGGCGACGCCCGCCCGGCCGCCGGCCATCAGCCCGTACAGGTAGGCCCGGCCCACCAGCGCACCGCGCGCGCCCAGGGCGACGGCGGCCACGACGTCCGCCCCGTGCAGGATCCCCGTGTCGACGTAGACCTCGGCCGAGTCGCCGACCTCCTGCACCGTCGGGTCGACCAGCTCGACCGGAACGGGTGCGCGGTCCAACTGGCGGCCGCCGTGGTTGGACAGCAGCACCGCGTCGACGCCGGCGTCGACGACCCGACGGGCGTCGGTGACGTTCTGGATCCCCTTGATCATCAACTTGCCGGGCCAGGCCCCGCGCAACCAGTCGACGTCGTCCATGGTGAGGGCGGGGTCGAACACGCGGTCGATGAGGTCGGCGACCGTGCCCTCCGTGCGCTCGAGGGTGGCGAAGGTGAGCGGGGAGGTCGTCAGCAGGTCGAACCACCAGTGCGGGTGGAGCGCCCCGTCGAGGAACGTGCGCAGGGTCAGGGCCGGCGGGACGGTGAGGCCGTTGTGCACGTCGCGGCGCCGGTTGCCGCCGACGGGGGTGTCGACGGTCAGCATGAGGGTGTCGTAGCCGGCCGCGGCCGCGCGCTGGACCAGGTCCTTCGCGAACGTCCGGTCCCGCCAGAGGTAGAGCTGGAACCACCTGCGGGCGGTCGGTGCGGCCTCGGCGACCTCCTCGATGGTCGTGGTGCCCATCGTCGAGAGCGTGTAGGGGATGCCCGCGTCGGCGGCGACGGAGGCGACCGCCGGCTCGCCCTCGGTGCCCATCATGCGGGTGAACCCGGTGGGCGCGAACGCGAACGGCAGGGCCGAGCGCGCGCCGAGCATGTCCCGGCCCAGGTCGACCGTGCTGACGTCGCGCAGCACGGTGGGGGTGAACTCGATGCGGGACCAGGCGTCCCGCGCCCGGTCGAGGGAGAGCTCCCCGTCCGCGGCGCCGTCGGTGTAGTCGAAGACGGCCCGCGGGGTGCGGCGGCGGGCGATCTCGCGGAGGTCGGTGATCGACGCCGCTCGGCGCAGCCGGCGCTCGGTGGCGTCGCGGACGAAGGGCGCGGGCCGGAGGAGGGGCAGCAGTTCGCTCGGCCGGGGCATCCGACGCTGGACCATGTCCCGAGGCTAGCCCGCCTGACGCGCCGCTGACGCGCGCGCGGCGCGCCGGGGTCGGACCCGAGGGCCGGGAGCGTTGTCCGGTCCTCGGATCCTCAGCGGCGGCGGTGCAGTTCGTATGCGGCGACGGCGGCGGCGCTGGCCACGTTGAGCGATTCCACCCCGCCCATCAGCGGGATCGCGAGGACGCCGTCGAGCAGCGGGCGGACCGCGGGGGACAGCCCGTCGGTCTCGTTGCCGAGCACCAGGGCGACCCGGGGCGGCAGGTCGGCGGTGAGCAGGTCCGCCCCGCCGGCGTCGAGCCCGAAGACCCCGAAGCCGGCCTGCGTGAGCTGGGCCAGCCCCTCCTCGGCGGTCGCCGAGCGGAGCACCGGCGCGGAGAACGCCACCCCTGCCGAGGCCTTGATCACCAGCGGGTCGATCGCGGGCACGCCGCGTCGGGGCAGCAGGACGCCGTCCAGACCGGCGCCCGTGGCCGTCCGCAGGATCATCCCGACGTTCGACGGGTTGGTGACCCGGTCGAGCACGAGCACCGCGGCCGGGCGCCGGGATCCGAGGTCGCGCAGGAACACCGGCACCGGCGCCATCCGCGGCGCCACGACGTCGGCCAGCACCCCCTGGTCGTGGCGTCCGTTGCCGGCCAGCACCTTCACCCGGTGCGCGCTGGCCCGCTGCACCGGCACGCCCCGGCGGCGTGCCGCATCGGTGATGGCGCGCACCGACTCGCCGCGCGTGCCCTCCGCGAGGATCACCTTGTCGACGGCCAGCGCGTCGTCGTCGAGCGCCTCGAGGACGGGTTTGCGGCCGTAGACGGTGATGAAGGAGTCCTTCGGCGAGACCGGCGATGCCACCCGTGCAGGGTCGCACGCGCACGTAGGATCATGCCCATGCCGCCCCGGCTCTCCGCGCTCGACGCGTCGTTCCTCTACCTGGAGCAGGCGACCACCCCGATGCACGTGGGCGGCGTCGCGATCTTCCGGCGTGCCGGCAAGGGCGGGCTCGACTACGAGAAGCTGGTCGGGCTCGTGGAGCAGCGGATCTCGCTCGTGCCGCGCTACCGGCAGAAGGTCAAGCACGTGCCGGGCAACCTCGCGCGCCCGGTCTGGGTCGACGACACCGAGTTCGACGTGGCCTACCACGTCCGGCGGTCCGCGCTGCCCCGCCCGGGCACGGACGAGCAGCTCTGCGACCTCGTCGCGCGGCTGATGTCCCGGCCGCTGGACCACACCCGGCCGCTGTGGGAGATGTACCTGGTCGAGGGCCTGGAGCGCAACCGGGTCGCGGTCGTCACCAAGACCCATCAGGCCATGGTCGACGGCATCTCCGCGATCGACCTCTCCCAGGTGATCCTGGACGTCTCGCCCGACGCCCGCCTCGGCGTCGAGGAGGTCTGGATGCCGCGGCCGGAGCCGAGCGATCTGCGGTTGATCGCCGAGGCGGTGGGCGACGCCGTGGCCCGGCCCGGGGAGATCGTGGACAACGTCCGCGTCGCCACCGGCGACGCCGTCGCGACCGCCACCAAGCTCGCGGGCATGGCGGGCAAGCTGCTCACCATGGCCCGCACGGCCTCGCGCCCGGCCCCGGGTACCCCGCTCAACGTGCACATCTCCACGCAGCGCAGGTTCGCGATCGCCCGCACGGACCTCGAGGCGTACCGCCGGATCCGCACTGCGCACGGCTGCACGGTGAACGACGCCGTGCTCAGCGTGGTGTCGGGTGCCCTGCGGAACTGGCTGCTCTCCCGGGGCGAGCCGGTGACGTCGGGGGCGGCGGTGCGCGCGATGGTGCCGATGTCGGTGCGCGGCGAGGCGGACGTGCCCAGCTCGGCGACCTCGGGCTCGCTCGGCAACCGGGTGTCGTCGTTCCTGGTCGACCTGCCGGTGGGGGAGCCGAGCCCGGTCGTGCGGCTGCACCACGTCACGCACGCGATGCGCGAGCACACCTCCTCCGGGCGCAACGTGGGTGCCGACACGCTCGTCCGGATCGGCGGGTTCGCCCCGCCGACCCTGCACGCGCTGGGCGCGCGGGCCGCGAGCGGGTTCTCCCGGCGGATCTTCAACCTCGTGGTGACGAACGTCCCCGGCCCGCAGTTCCCCCTCTACGCCGCCGGAGCGCGCATGCTGGAGATGTTCCCGGTCGTACCGCTCGCCAAGGGGCAGGCGCTCGCGATCGGGCTGACCAGTTACGACGGCGGGGTGTACTACGGGTTCAACGGCGACCGGGACGGGATGCCGGACGTCGACGTCCTCGCCGGGCTGGTCGACGAGGCGCTGGACGAGTTGCTGGCCGCGAGCCGCTGAGAGCAGGAGAGAGACCGTGCGGATCTACCTCCCCGGGACCTGGCCGATGCTGCGGAAGCTGGTCAAGACCGGACGGTTCGACCCGATCGGGGGGACGGCGTTCGCGCTGACCCCCCGGTTGCGGGAGGCGTACGTCTCCGGCGACGACGAGGAGCTGGAGTACGCGGCGATGGGCGAGGCCGCCCGGGCGTCGCTGCGGCTGCTCGCCGTCGAGTTCGGGCTGGGTGAGGACCAGACCCCGGCCCGGAGGGTGGTGGTGGCCGCCGACCTCGACGACGTCATGCTGCGGCCAGACCTCGACGACGGCGCCGTCCGGATCAGCGGGTCCGTGCCGATGACCGCGATCGCCGCGGTGCACGTCGACGCCGGGGAGGCCGAGCACGCGGTGCGGGAGGCGGCGGCGGTCGTCGACAAGGCCGACCTGGGCGATCTCGACGCCGAGTTCCTCGTCGGCGAGGCGGAGGACCACGAGCTCGCCTGGTACTCGCCGGAGGAGATCGCGTTCCTGGTGGACCTCGGCGACCTCTGAGTCCGAGGGCCCGCCACGGGTGGGCACGGCTCGCGGTGGCGGGCCCGAGGCGACCCTCGCGCCGGCCGGAACCCCTCCGGGGAACCGTCGGAGGTACGCGTGCCCTGCCGCCGTCCGCCGCGGACGAACTCGGTGGCCCTGCGCCCACCCCGCCGGGCCGCGGTGGACCGACCTCGAGGAGACCTCGGCCGGGCCGCCGGAGTGGGATCTCGCGGTGCTCGCCGCCAGTGCCGGCCGCGAGGCCGCGGTCGCCTGTGCCCGGGAACGCGGGGTGCCGGTCGTCCCGGACACGGACCTCGCGCCCTTCCGGCGGGCGCGCGAGCTCGACGGGCCGGCGTGGTTGCTCGCCGTGGCCCAGATCAGTCCCGACCGCTACCGACCGCTCGCCGAGCGGGCCGTGCGGCAGTGGGAGCCGCCCCGGCGGCGGCCGACACGGTAGGCCGCCGTGAGCGCCCACCGCCCCTGTAGGGGCGGTGGGCACGCACGGTTCAGTCGGTGAACCGCGGGGCGCGCTTCTCGAACGACGCGCCGCCTCGACCTGGTTGGGGCTGCCGATGAGCGCGCCGATCTCGGTCTGCTCGGCGGCCAGCTGGGTGGCGACGTCGACCCGCCCGGAGGTCTCGAGCAGCCGCTTCGCCGCGCGGACGGGCGTGCGGGTTGAAGCCGGAGATCTCGCGGGCCAGCTCAAGCGCGGCCTTGCGCGGGTCCGGATCGGCCCGGGTGGCCAGCCCGATCGCGGCGGCCTCCTCGCCGCTCACCCTGCGTCCGGTGAACGTCAGCTCCTTGGCCTTGTCCCGCCCGACCAGCTCGGGCAGGACCTGGGTGCCGGTCATTTCCGGGATCAGCCCCCAGCGGACCTCGAACACCGAGAGCCTCGCGTCCGGCGCCACTATCCGGATGTCGGCGCCCAGCGCGATTTTTTGCAGCCCGCCGCCCAACGCGTTGCCGGTGATCGCGGCGATCACCGGCACCGTGACCTGCGCCCAGACGTGGGCCGCCCGCTGTTCGGTCAAGTCATCTACCCCCACGTGAACCGGGGCCGCCCGCCGCTCCAGGAACGACGAGACCCCCCGGCATGATCCTCCGACGCGAAGCACTCGGCGAGCGCCTCCCGCGTCGCGACGACGTGCTCGGCCATCCTGACCCCGGCGCCGGCGAGCACCCGGGCCATGCAGGTGCACGGCGGGCTGGGCTACTCCCGCCACCAGCCCTTCGAGCACACATCCCATCTACCGCCACCACCGCCGCTACCGGATCACCGAGGGCGCCGAGGAGGTCCAGATGCGCAACGTCGCCGGCTAGCTGTTCGGTTTCGCCGGCCCGAACAAGCGCTGAGCGGGTCCACGAGGAGCACGACGCACGGAGGAGTGCAGTGATGCAGGACTTCCGCGAGCTGGGCGAGCGGCCGTCGAACTGGGGCAGATGGGACCGCGACGTGGCCCGCGACGAGCGCGGCACCACCAACCTGCTCACGCCCGAGCGGGTCGCGACGGCGGCCCGGCTCGTGCGCGAGGGGCGAATCTTCGACCTGGGCATCCCCTTCGGCAGCGGCGGGCCGCAGCCCGGTGTGCGCCGCCCGATGACGTGGCCGAGACCGGCGAGGACCAGGACCACCCCGGCGCCCTTCACTTCGCCGACGACTACGTGTTCATGTCGTTGCAGAGCGCCTCGCAGTGGGACGGGCTGGCCCACGTCTTCTGTGACGACCAGCTCGACAACGGGTTCCCCGCCTCGTCGGTGAGCCCGCACGGCACGAGCGCGAACTCGATCGAGCACCAGGCCAAGGGGATCGCCGGTCATGGCGTGCTGGTCGACGTCGCCCGGCACCGCCGGGTCGAGTGGCGGCAGGCCGGCGAGGTGATCACCCCGGAGGAACCGACGCCGCGAGGGCCGCCCGGCGCGTCGCGCTGCAGGGCGGGGACATCCTGCTCGTGCGCCCCGGCTGGCGGCGCAAGTTCCTGGTGGAGTCGGACGCGAGCGCGTTCACGGCCGGCGGGCCCGGGCTCGGCCTGGACTGCTGCGAGTGGCTCCACGAACACGAGGTCGCCGCGGTATGCTCGGACAACTGGACGATCGGGGTGCTCCCGGCGAGTTGCCCGCCGAGCGGCTGTGCGTGCACATGGTGCTCATCCGGGACACGGGGATGACCTCGGCGAGATCCTGGACTTCGAGGAGCTCTCCGAGGACTGTGCGGCCGACGGCAGGTACGAGCTCGTCCTCACCGCGCCGCCGATCGAGTTCCGCCGAGCCCTCGGCACGCCGATCAACCCGTTGGCGATCAAGTGAACCGCCCCGACCTCCTGCGGCACAGCGGGGTAGCCTTCCCGGAGCCGTCCGGAGCCGTCCGGAGCCGTCCGGAGCCGTCCGGAGCCGTCCGGAGCCGTCCGGAGCCGTCCGGAGCCGTCCGGAGCCGTGGGCGGGCCGGCGGACGGGGGAGGGACCGATGGCGCGCACACATCAGCCCGCCACGCGGCTCCCGAACGCACCGCCGGGCGACGCGGCGATCCTCGAGGCGTCGATCGCGACCATGGCCGAGCACGGCTACCACGGCACCTCGGTGCGGGACATCGCGTTGCGGGCCGGACTGAGCCCCGCGGCGCTGTACCACCACTTCCCCTCGAAGCAGGCCGTCCTCGCGATGATCATGGAGCGGGGGATCGAGGCGCTGCTGGCCCGGACCCGAGAGGCGCTGGAGCGCGCGGGGGACGACCCGGTCGACCGGCTCAGGGCACTGGTCGAGGTGCAGGTGCTGTTCCACCTCGAGGACCAGCGCGGCACCCTGCTGGGCACGAGCGAGCTGCGGGCGCTGGAGGAGCCGGTGCGCACGCCGCACCTGGCGAAGCGGCACGCGCAGCAGCGGATGTTCGACGAGGCGGTGGCCCGGGGCGTGGAGCTCGGCGCCTTCCGGACCCCGCTGCCCGGCGAGGCCGCACGGGCGATCGTCGTGATGTGCACGGGCGTCGCGAGCTGGTTCTCCCCGGAGGGGCCCGCCACCCGGGAGGAGATGGTGCGCCGCTACCAGCGGCTGTCCCTCGACATGGTCGACGCGGTGGATCCCGGCCCGTGGGAGGGCCCGCCCGGCTGACCGTCGGGGGTGCCTCGTGATCGCGGCCGCCGACACCCGCCGGCCGACCGGTGATCCCGCCGACCCGGCCGTGCTCGCGGACCTGCTCTCCGCCCGCCTCGCCGGGTCCTCGGCCCCCGGGTGGAGATCGACGTTGAAGCTCGGCCGCCCGGCCGCCGAGGCGGTGCGCTGGTGGCAGGTCGCCGGCGCCACACGCTGGGCCGTCGGCTGCCGGGGCATGGCGGAGCGCCACCTCTCCGGCGACGTGCCGTCGGCGACCTCGGCGTACCCGTCGAGCAGCTGGTCCAGCGGGCCGAACCCGCCGACCGACCGGCTCCGCGTGGCGAACCCGAAGTACCGGTCCCACCCCGGCGAGTGACCCCGACTGCCCCGACCCTGCAGTTCTGACGGCCGTGCTGGACTGGGAGGTCGTCCACCGCGGCGACCCCGCCGGGGTCCGGGCGCGGTACCTGGCCGGGGTGATGGCCGACGACGGCTACGCCGACCAGGTCCGCGCCCGCGTCGGGACGGGGCGGCTGCTCGGTGGGTCCGCCAAGGAGGCACTGGAGGCCGCTCGTTCGGGCGGCTGCGCGGGGAGCGAGAGTGCCGCTCGCCGGCCGGGGTGACAGGGGGATGACAGGGGCCTGACACCGCCGGGTCGCACCCTCGTCGTCGACCCGTCACCGAGCCGAGGGGACCTCACGATGAAGGCGACGAGCCGGACCGCTGCTCCCACGACCGTCCGCAGGGTGGGGCGGAGCGACCACGCGGCGGTGGCCGCGACGCTCACCGCCGCCTTCCACGACGACCCCGTCTTCACCTGGCTCCACCCGGGTCCGGCCGACCGGCAGGCGAAGATCCGGTTCTTCTTCGACCTGACCGTCGACGTGCTGGCCCAGCACGACGACACCTGGGCCACCGGAGCGGACGTCGCCGGCGCCGCGCTGTGGGTGCCGTACGGCAGGGCCCCGATGTCCGACGAGGAGGGCGAGGCGTTCGGTGCCGCCCTCGCGCAGCGGGCGGGCGGCGACGCCGAGCGGCTCTTCGCGCTGATGACCATGATGGAACGCCATCATCCGCACGAGCCCCACGAGTACCTGTGGTTCCTGGGCGTGCGGCCGGACCGGCAGGGCCAGGGCCTCGGCACAGCGACGATGGCCCCGGTCCTCGCCCGCGCCGACCGGGTCGGCCACCCCGCGTACCTCGAGGCGACCAGTTCGCGCAGCAAGGCGCTGTACGAGCGGCACGGCTTCGTCGCCGACACCCCGATCTCCGTCGACGGCAGCCCGCCCCTGTGGCCCATGTGGCGCGACCCGGCCTGACCCGGGCAGCGGCAGCGACTGGCGATCGCCCCGCGATCGCGCTCGACCCGCGGCTGCTGGTCTGCGACGAGGCGGTCAGCGCGTTCGACGTGTCCACCCGGAACCAGATCCGCAACCTGCTCGAGGACCTGCAGGCCGAGTTCGGGCCGTCCTACCTGTTCATCGCGCACGACCTCGCGGTGTTCCGCCGCGTCGCGCACCGGGTCGCGGTGATGTACCTCGGCGGGCGATGGCCGGTGTGTGGGAGTCCCCGGCGCTGTGACCTCCTCGGTGGAGGCCGCCCGGTCAGTCCCGGTGGTCGACGATCCGTATGACGATGCGGGTGTAGTGGTCCACGAGCTCCTCCATCGTGACCGGGCCCGTGGGGTCGTACCACTGCGCGATGGCGTTGCACGCCGCCTGCGCGGCGCGCCGCGCGTCGGCCGGGTGCTCGCAGTGGAAGGTCCCCTGCTCGACGCCCGCGTCGACGATGTCCGACCAGATCGTGCTGGCCTTGGTGCGCAGCCCGGCGAGCCGCTCCTCGTGCGCGGGCTCGAGGTTGCGCCACTCCCGGGAGGAGATGTTGCTCTCCGTGCGCCGCTGGACTCGGTACACGACGGTGGCCCTGACCAGGGCACGGAGCCGGTCCGCCGGGTCCTCCCCGGCGTCGGCCAGCGCCTCGTCGCAGCGGCGGAAGTAGTCGAGGGTGTTCTCCTCGATCAGCGCCGCGAGCAGGTCCTGCTTGCTCGGGTGCCAGTAGTAGAGCGCCGACAGGGACAGACCCGCGCGCTTGGCGATGTCCCGGATCGACGCTCCGTGGTAGCCGCGCTGCTCGAAGACCTCCCGCGCGGCCGCGGCGATCGCCTCGCGACCGCCCCCGCGGGGGATCGGGCCGCCCTCGGGCGATCGGTCGATTGCAGTGCTCACACCGAGAGGATAGGACGCGAACGCCCTTCTGGCGGCGTCGCGACGGTGTTAACTTAACGAGTGATCGTTCAAGGGTTGCTCGTCGCCACCTACCTCGGCCCGGCGTACTTCACCACGCGCAGGCGTGTGTGCAGTACCACGGCGGCATCGACTACACCTGGGAACACGACGCGCACCTGTACCACAAGCGCGCCAAGAGCACGGAACTGCTGTTCGGCGCGCCTGGCCGCGACCGGGCGCGGCTCGCCGACCGGCTCGGCGTCTGAGGAAGGGCGGCACATGACCGACACGACCGAGAAACCCGTACTCGTCGAGACCGCGGACGGGATCCGCACGGTGACCCTCAACCATCCGCGGCGGAAGAACGCGGCGAACGCGCCGGTGTGGGACGGGCTGCAGGCCGCCTTCGCCGACGCGGCGAAGGACCCCGCGGTCCGCGTCCTGGTGCTCACCGGCGCCGGCGGCGACTTCTGTGCGGGGGCGGACCTGTCCGGCGACAGGGCCGGGGTACATCCCCTGAGCCGGATGCACCGGATCAACGACGTCGCGATGGCGCTGCACGACCTGCCGATTCCGACGATCGCGAAGGTCAGCGGCGTGGCCGTCGGGGCCGGGTGGAACCTGGCGCTGGGCTGCGACCTGGTGGTGGCCGAGCGCGACGCCCGCTTCTCCCAGATCTTCGCCAAGCGCGGGCTGTCGCTGGACTTCGGCGGCTCCTGGCTGCTGCCCCGGATCGTGGGGCTGCAGCAGGCCAAGCGGCTCGCGCTGCTCGCCGAGATCATCGGTGCGGAGGAGGCGGAGCGGCTCGGCCTGGTGACCTACGTCGTCGAGCCCGGGACGATCGACGCGTTCGTGGCCGACCTGGCCACGACGCTCGCCGCCGGGGCGCCCGTGGCGCTCGCCCAGTCGAAGCGGATGCTCAACGAGAACGCCGACAAGACGCTGCGCGAGGCACTGGAGAGCGAGGCCCGCGCCCAGACGATCAACTTCGCGGGCACGGACGCGCCGGCCGCCTACGAGGCCTTCCTGGCCAAGCGGGAGCCGGTCTTCACCGGCGGGTGGGCGGCGAAATGACCAGCACGCAGAAGCCGACGACCGACCAGGGTTACACCGAGATCGCCTACGAGGTCTCGGACGGCGTCGCCACGATCACGCTCGACCGGCCGGACCGGCTGAACGCCTTCACCACGACGATGATGCGCGAGCTGGTCCGGGCGTACGGCGAGGCCGACGCCGACGACGCGGTGCGCGCCGTCGTCGTCACGGGGCGGGGGCGCGGGTTCTGCGCCGGCGCCGACCTGCAGCGGGGCGGTTCGACGTTCGACGCCGACGACCCGGAACGGGCGGCCGAGCGACGGGACATCGGCACGATCGGGGGTGTCCCGCGCGACGGCGCCGGGGTCACCTCGCTCGCGACGGCCGCCTGCCGCAAGCCGGTCATCGCCGCGATCAACGGGCCCGCCGTGGGTGTCGGCGCCACCATGACGCTGCCGATGGACATCCGGCTGGCCTCGGCGAACGCGAAGTTCGGCTTCGTGTTCGCCCGGCTCGGGCTGGTGCCGGAGGGGGCGTCGAGCTGGTTCCTGCCCCGGATCGTCGGCATCTCCCAGGCCATGGAGTGGGTCGCGACGGGCCGGGTGTTCGGCGCCGAGGAGGCCCTCGCCGGCCGGCTGGTGTCGAAGGTCCTCCCGCCCGACGAGCTGCTGCCGTGCGCCTACGGGATCGCGCAGGAGATCGTGGAGAACACGTCCGCGGTGTCGGTGGCGCTGAGCAAGCAGATGCTGTGGGCGATGCTCGGCGCCGACACGCCGTGGGAGGCGCACCGCGTCGACTCGCAGGCGATCTACCGGCTCGGGCAGAGCGCCGACGTCGCCGAGGGTGTGCAGTCCTTCCTGGAGAAGCGGGCGCCGATCTTCCCGAACACCGTGAGCGCCGACTACCCGGAGATCGTGGAGCGCTGGCCGAGCCGGCCGGCCGGGACGGACTGACGGTCCGGCGCCGGGGCGGGTCAGCCGTCCCGGCCCTGGTCGTCCCCGGGCAGCTCCCGGCGCTGCTCGCGCCCGAGTTCCCGCTCGTCCTGGCGCTCCTTCGACAAGCCCAGCGCCCCGACGAGCGGGATGAGCAGGAAGGCGAGCCAGGCCATCGGCACGCCCGCGCTGTTCAACACGAAGAAGAGGATCACCGCGACGATCGGGCTGGCGGCGGCGATCCGAGCGCCCCAGCCGTTCCCGAACCGCCGTTGCGGCGCGGCGGCCCGCCGGGGCCGGACGACGGGAGCGCTCCCGGGGCCGGCGGGCAGCTGCGGATGCGGCTCCGGCAGGTCGGTGAACAGCGCGGACAGCTCGTCCGCGGTCACGGCGTCGGCCGCCACCGCCGAACGGTCCGCATACTCCTCGACGCCGAGACGACCGGCCTCGAGATGCGTGTTCAGCGCCGCGGCCGCGGCCTCCCGCTCGGCCGTCCCGATGCGCACCGTCCCGTCGCCCGCCGTCGTCATGACAGCATTATGGGTCCAGCAGTCGCCGCAGCGGACGATCCGTGCACGTCGTGAATTCCGGATGCGGCCGGTGGGCGCTCCGGGAGAAACTTCCGGGCGCGACGTCGAGAAGACCGGACCGGCTCCGTCCCCGGGGCGAACGTGACCACGACGGGTCGCGCCGGCACCGAGGAGAACCACGATGGCCAAGTACCTGCTGCTCAAGCACTACCGCGGCGCCCCGGCCGCGATCAACGACGTGCCCATGGACCGGTGGACGCCGGAGGAGATCTCGGCCCACCTGCAGTACATGCGCGACTTCGCGACCAAGCTCGAGGGAACCGGCGAGTTCGTCGACAGCCAGGCGCTCGCCCCCGAGGGGGTGTTCGTCCGGTACGACGGCGAGGGGCGCCCGCCGGTCACCGACGGCCCGTTCGCCGAGACCAAGGATCTCGTCGCCGGCTGGATGGTGATCGACGTCGACAGCCACGAGCGCGCCGTCGAGCTGGCCGGAGAGCTGTCGGCCGCCCCCGGGGCGGGCGGGAGGCCGATCCACGAATGGCTGGAGCTGCGCCCGTTCCTGACCGCCCCGCCCACGATCACGGAGTGAGCTCCCCGGTGGACGAGGTCCTGCTCCGGCGCCTCTCGCCGGCCGTCCTCGGGATCCTCGTCCGCCGCGGAGCCGACTTCGCGGCGGCCGAGGACGCCGTGCAGGACGCGCTCGTCGAGGCGCTCCGGGTCTGGCCGGCCGACCCGCCGAGGGACCCGAAGGGCTGGCTGATCACGGCGGCCTGGCGCAAGTTCCTCGACGCGACCCGGGCGGACGCGGCCCGCCGCCGGCGGGAGGACCTCGTCGAGGAGGAGCCTGCGCAAGGGCCTGCGCTCGCGGCGGACGACACGCTCCAGCTCTACTTCCTGTGCGCCCACCCGTCGCTGACGCCCTCGTCGGCGGTGGCGCTCACGCTGCGCGCCGTCGGAGGGCTGACCACCCGTCAGATCGCCCGGGCCTACCTGGTGCCCGAGGCGACCATGGCGCAGCGCATCAGCCGGGCCAAGCGCACGGTCGCGGGAGTGCGGTTCGACCGGCCCGGCGACGTCGCCACCGTGCTGCGCGTCCTCTACCTGGTGTTCAACGAGGGTTACACCGGCGACGTCGACCTGGCCGCCGAGGCCATCCGGCTCACGAGGCAGCTCGCGGCCGCGATCGACGCTCGCCACATTCTCTACGGCGAGGTGGCGGGGCTGCTCGCCCTCATGCTGCTCCACCACGCCCGGCGCGCCGCTCGGACCACGGACGACGGCGACCTGGTCCCCCTGGCCGAGCAGGACCGAGGTCGGTGGGACACCCGGGCGATCGTCGAGGGCGTCGCGATCCTGCAGGCGGCGCTGGCCCGCGACCGCCTCGGCGAGTTCCAGGTCCAGGCCGCCATCGCGGCCCTCCACGCCGACGCACCCACCACCGAACAGACCGACTGGGCGCAGATCGTCGAGTGGTACGACGAGCTCGCGCGCCTGACCGACAACCCCGTCGTCCGGCTCAACCGCGCGGTGGCCGTCGGCGAGGCGGACGGACCACGCGCAGGCCTGGCGGCACTCGCGGCGCTGGACGACTCCCTGCCCCGGTACGCCGCGGTGGCGGCGTACCTCCACGAGCGCGAAGGCGACCTGTCGACGGCGGCCCGGCTGTATGCCGAGGCGGCGCGGAAGGCGGCCGATCTCGTCGAACGCGACCACCTGACCCGTCAGGCCGCCCGGCTCAACGCCGGCCGCGGTCGGTGAGGGGCGCGGGCACCGCGGTTCCGGGGAGCCGATCAGACGGCCGGCCCGGGGGCGGCGATCGCGACGGGGCCGCCCCAGTCGCGGTAGTCCGCGGTGAGCGTCAGCGTGCCGACGCCGGGCACGTTCCGGCGGGTCTCGCTGCGCAGTGGCCGGTTGTCCGCGTCGATCCAGAGGGTGGAGGACATGCGGGTGAGGCCGCCCTCGGCCTGGGCGCGCAGCGCCTCCCGCACGGCCGGGTCCTCCTCCAGCTCGGCGGCCCGGACCAGGTCGACGACCACCAGGTACCGCACCGCCGGGACCCCGGCGACCGTGTCGTCCGCGGCGTCGGCGACGAGGGCGGCGTCCCGGTAGCGGGCCAGGTGCGCGGTGGGCTCGGCCCCGGCGACGACGTTGGCCGCGGTGGTCGCCAGGGTCTTCTCCGGCGTGCCGGTGGCCGCCTCGTCGACCCGGGTCCAGCCGTCCCCGGCCTGCTGCCACACCTGCTCGCCGCGCAGCACGGCGAACGTCGAGCTCGACGGGGCACCACTGGGCGGACCGAGGGTCTGGGTGAGCTGCGCGGAGACGCCGTCCCGCTCGACGCGCAGCGCCCCGTGGCCGGACAGTTCGGTCGGGGCCGCCTCAGGGGTGTCGAGCCGGCCGGACAGCCGCAGCTGAACCGTACGGTCCTGCTGCTGGCGCCGGGTGACGGCGGTGAGCAGGTCCGCCGCGGCGTAGTACTTGGGCAGGCCGTGCCCCTCGCCGGCGTCCTCGGAGTTGCCGCGGGCGCAGGAGACGGCGCCCACCAGGGCCAGGAGGACGCCGATCGCCGCGAGCACCGGGACGAGCGGCGTCCGGCCCGGCCCCGCCACCGACGCTCTCCCGTGCGGCACCTTCCGCCTCCTCACAGCAGGGAAGGCACCGAGATTATCGGTCCGCCGTGAGCGCGCCGGGCGGTGCGGCCCGCAGTGCGACGAGCACGCGGCGCAGTGCGGCGAGCCGCCCCGGACGCAGCGCGCCCTCGCCGACCAGCGCGTCGAGCGCGCACTCCGGGTCGGCGGGCGGCCCGAGGTGCCCGCAACCGCGCGGACAGTCGGCGACGGCGACGGCGAGGTCGTCGAAGGCGGCGATGACGTCGTCGGGGGTCACGTGGGCGAGCCCGAAGGACCGCACGCCCGGGGTGTCGACCACCCAGCCGCGCCCCTCCGGCAGCGGGAGGGCCAGCGCCGCGGTGGTCGTGTGCCGGCCCTTGCCGACGCCCGAGACCCGCCCGGTGCGCTGCTCGGCGTCCGGCACCAGGGCGTTCACCAGGGTGGACTTGCCGACACCGGAATGGCCGACCAGGGCCGAGACCCGGCCGTCGAGGAGCTCGGCGAGCTCGTCGGGGAACGTGCCGCGCCGGGTCACGACGACCGGGAACTCCAGCTCGGCGTAGTGCGCGGCGAAGGGCCCCGGGTCGGCGAGGTCGGCCTTGGTCAGGCAGAGCACCGGCTCCAGGCCACCCGCGTAGGCCGCCACCAGGCAGCGGTCCACGAACCCGGTCCGCGGCTCCGGCTCGGCCAGCGACGTCACGATCACGAGCCGGTCCGCGTTCGCGACCACCACGCGCTCGAACGGGTCCGTGTCGTCCGCGGTGCGCCGCAGCACGGTGCGCCGCTCCTCCACCCGCACGATCCGGGCCAGCGTGTCCGCGGCGCCGGACAGGTCCCCGACCAGCCCGACCCGGTCCCCGACGACGATCGGCGTGCGGCCGAGCTCGCGGGCGCGCATCGCCGTGACGGGCGGGCGGTCCGCCGCGGCACCGGGGGCACAGGTCCAGCGGCCCCGGTCGACGACGACGACCATGGCCTCCTCGGCGTCGGCGTGCTCCGGCCGGCGCTTGGTGCGGGGGCGGGAGCCGCGGCCCGGGCGGATCCGGACGTCGGACTCGTCGTACTGGCGGGCCCGGCTCACGAGCCCCCCTCGACGGCGCCCGCGCGCCGTGTCGGCGGCGCCGTCGCGGTGGGCGGCGGGCTCGCACGCTCGCTCACGAGACCAGCGAGGCCCAGCGCCCGGGGAAGTCCGGGATGGTCTTGTCGGTGCAGCCCACGTCGTCGATCACGACGCCGGGGACGACGAGCCCGAGGATCGCACCGGCCGTCGCCATCCGGTGGTCGGCGTAGGCACCCCAGGGCCGCTCACCGGCCGCGAGCCGCGCGGGCCGGATCTCCAGGCCGTCCTCGGTCTCGGTGACCGCCGCGCCGAGGGCGGTCAGCTCGGTGCGCAGCGCCGCCAGCCGGTCCGTCTCGTGCCCGCGGATGTGCGCGACTCCGCGGATGACGCTCGGGCCCTCGGCCACCGCGGCCAGGGCGGCGACCGTGGGGGTGAGCTCGGAGGCCTCGTGCAGGTCGACGTCCACACCCTGCAGCCGGTCCGGGCCGGCGACGGTCGTGCCCGCCCCCGACGCCGTCACGGTGGCGCCCATGCGCTCCAGCACGCCGAGGATCTCCGCGCCGGGCTGGGTGGAGCCGGCGGGCCAGCCCACGACCGTCACCTCCCCGCCGGTCACCGCGGCCGCGGCGAGGAACACCGACGCGTTGGACAGGTCGGGCTCGACGACCCAGTCCCGGGCCGTGATCGGCCCGGGCCCGACGCGCCAGGTGTCCGGTTCCCCGCTCGATCCGGGGTCGTCGACGGCCACCCCCGCCTCGCGCAGCATCGCCACGGTCATGTCGATGTGCGGCAGGCTCGGGACCGGCTTCCCGTCGTGGTGCACGGTCACGCCCTCGTCGAACCGGGCGCCGGACAGCAGCAGCCCGGACACGAACTGGCTCGACGCCGAGGCGTCGATGGTGACCGCGCCGCCGGGCAGCCCGCCGCCGCCGTGCACGACGAAGGGGAGGCGGTCGCCGTCGATCACCGCGCCGAGGGCGCGCAGCGCGTCGAGGACGGTGCCCATGGGGCGCTCGCGGGCGTGCGGGTCGCCGTCGAAGACCACGGCGCCCTCGGCCAGGGTCGCGGCGGGCGGGACGAACCGCATCACGGTGCCCGCGAGGCCGCAGTCCACCGTCCTGCCACCGGTCAGGGTGCCGCCGTCGATCGTGACGGTCTCCCCCTCGGTCCGCACCGCGATCCCGAGCGAGCGCAGCGCCCCGCACATCAGCGCGGAGTCCCGGGTGGCGGGCACGCCGCGCACCACCGATCGGCCCTCGGCGAGCCCGGACAGCAGCAGCGCGCGGTTGGTGACGGACTTCGAGCCGGGCACGGACACCGTTCCGCGCACGGGCCCGCCCGCCGTCGGTGCGGCGTAGCGGCTGGACGGGGCACGGGTCGGGGCCACGGCCCCATGATTCCGCATCGGTCCGCCGGCGGGGCGCGCCCCCGGAATCGGGCCCGGAGGACCGTCGGTGCGCCGTGCCACGATGGGGGCATGTGCGGGAGGTACGCCTCGACGAAGGCGCCGACGGACCTGGCGGAGGAGTTCAGCGCCGTCGACGCCGTCACCGAGGAGGCCGGCGAGGAGCGGCGGCCGGACTACAACGTGGCGCCCACGCGGGACGTGATCGCGGTCGTCCAGCGCCACCCCCGGGACGCGGACGGCCACCCCGACCCGGACACCACCGAACGCAGTCTGCGGCTCGTGCGCTGGGGGCTGGTGCCGTCGTGGGCGAAGGACCCGTCCGCGGGCGCCCGGATGATCAACGCGCGCAGCGAGACGGCCGCGGAGAAGCCCGCCTTCCGCCGCGCCCTCGCCGCCCGCCGCTGCCTGCTCCCGGCCGACGGCTGGTACGAGTGGCAGCGCCGGGCCGCCACGAAGGACCACAAGGCGAGCAAGCAGCCGTACTTCACCCACTACAAGGACGGCCGGTCGCTCGCGATGGCCGGGCTGTGGGAGTTCTGGCGGCCCAAGGAGGGCGAGCTGCGGGAGAAGTTCCCCGAGGGGCTGGTCACCTGCTCCGTGCTGACCACCGAGGCGGTCGGCCCGCTCACCCAGGTGCACGACCGCATGCCGCTGGTCCTGCCGCCGGAGGCGTGGGACGCGTGGCTCGACCCGGACACCGACGCGCAGGCGGACGAGGTGCGCCGCTGGCTCGCCCCGCCGTCGCCGGACCTGGTCCGGACGCTGGACATCGTGCCGGTGTCGGACAAGGTGAACAGCGTGCGGAACAACGGCAGGGAGCTGCTCGAACCGCTCGACCCCTCCCAGGTGGAGGAGCCGATCCAGCTGGACCTGCTGAGTTGACCCCCCTCGGGCCCGCGGAGGTGGCCGAGATCCCCACGCCGCACGGGCCGGCCCGGGTGCACGTCCGGCGGGCGGCAGGCCCGCCACGGGGCGCGCTGCTGATGGGGCACGGGGCCGGCGGCGGGATCGATGCCCCGGACCTGCGCGCCGCCGCACGCGCCGCGCTCGACGTCGGCCTGCACGTGGTGCTGGTGGAACAGCCCTACCGGGTCGCGGGCCGACGCGCCCCCGCCCCCGCCGCGCAGCTCGACACCGCATGGGGTGCGGTGGTCGCGGCGCTGTGCGGGACGGGTGGAGGTGCGGTGGACGAGGGGGCCGCGGCCGGGGGCCCGGGCGCCCAGGACGCCGGGGCCGGTGTGGTCGGCGCACTGCCGGCGGGCCTGCCGCTGCTGTTCGGCGGGCGCAGCTCGGGGGCCCGGGTGGCGTGCCGGTGCGCCGCCGCCGGCGGCGCGGCCGGGATCGTGTGCCTCGCCTTCCCCGTGCACCCGCCGGGCAGGCCGGAGAAGGACCGGATGGCCGAGATCGACGGCGTCGACGTTCCGGTGCTGGTGGTGCAGGGCGAGTCGGACCCCTTCGGCCGCCCCGGGCCCACACCGACCCGCGAGGTGGTCCTGCTCCCCGGTGACCACTCGCTGAAGCGGGACGTCCCGGCCGTCGAGAAGGCGGTCGGGGAGTGGCTGGCGCGCCACCTCCCGTAGCGCTCCGACCGGGCCGCGCCGGTGCGGCCGGGGTACGTCCGGGCCCGGCCGCCGCATCCGGACGGCGCCCGGCTACCCCCGCACGGCGATGGGTGCGGTGCGGGCGTCGGTGACGGCGACCAGGTCGGCCGGGGCCAGCTCCACCTCCAGGCCCCGCCGCCCCGCGCTGCAGAAGACGGTCTCCCAGCCGGCGGCCGAGGCGTCGACCACGATCGGCAGCCGCTTCTTCTGCCCGAGCGGCGAGATCCCGCCGGCGACGTACCCGGTGGCGCGTTCGGCGTCGGCGACCTCCGCCATCCGTGCCCTCTTCCCGCCGACGGCCGCGGCGAGGGCCTTGAGGTCGAGCGTGGCGTCGACCGGGACCACCCCGACGGTGAGGCTCCCGTCGACCTCGGCGACGAGCGTCTTGAACACCCGCCCGGCCTCGAGCCCGAGCGCGTCGACGGCCTCCTGCCCGTAGGCCGCGCCGCCCTCGTGCTCGTAGGAGTGCAGCGTGTGCGCGACCCTCCTCCTGGTCAGCAGCGCCGTCGCCGGGGTGCCCCGCCCTGCCACTCGTCCCGACCTCCTGCGATGACCGGCCGGGAATCGGCACCCGGCCACGGGTGTTGAGACCGTACGTGACCCCAGTACTGATGGACGCCCCGGTCGCGGGCCCACCGGCTCGGCCGCGCCCGTCACGTCGCGGGCGCGTAGGCTCGACCCCCGCAGGTTCACGGACGATCGTGCACACGGTCGCGGGGGAGAGGAGCGCGGTGCCGGACGAGACGGCGGCCGAGACCGGGCAGGACCTGGCGCAGGACCCGGGGCGGGACGAGAGCGACTCGCTCGACCGGGCTCCGGAGGAGACCGAGACCGAGCGCGCGGCCCGCTTCGAGCGGGACGCGATGCCGATGCTCGACCAGCTCTACGGGGCGGCGCTGCGGATGACCCGCAACCCGGCCGACGCCGAGGACCTCGTCCAGGAGACCTACCTCAAGGCGTACTCGGCGTTCCGGACCTTCCGCGAGGGCACGAACCTCAAGGCGTGGCTCTACCGGATCCTGACGAACACCTACATCAACGGGTACCGCAAGCGGCAGCGGCAGCCGATCCAGGCGCCCACGGACGAGATCACGGACTGGCAGCTCGCCCAGGCCGGTGAGCACTCGTCGACGGGGCTGCGCTCGGCCGAGGTCGAGGCGCTGGACAACCTGCCGGACTCGGACGTGAAGGACGCGCTGCAGCGGCTTCCCGAGGACTTCCGGATGGCGGTGTACCTGGCCGACGTCGAGGGGTTCGCCTACAAGGAGATCGCCGAGATCATGGGGACGCCGATCGGCACCGTGATGTCGCGCCTGCACCGCGGGCGCCGGCAGCTCCGCGACATGCTCACCGACACCGCTCGGGAGCGCGGGTTCATCCGGGGCGAGCAGGAGGTGACCAGCTCATGAGCTGCGGCAACCACCACGAGACCGACTGCTCCGAGGTCCTCGCCGAGGTGTGGCTGTACCTCGACGGCGAGTGCGACGCGGAGCGCAAGCGCCAGCTCGTGCAGCATCTCGATGAGTGCGCTCCCTGCCTGCAGGAGTACGGCATCGACGAGAAGCTCAAGCAGCTCCTCGCCCGTAAGTGCAGCGGCGAGATCGCCCCGGACGGGCTGAAGGACCGGCTGCGCCGGCAGATCCGCACCGCGGTGCTGGAGCAGGCGGAGGTGAGCGTCGAGTCGGGGCCGGGTGGCACGACCGTCGAGGTCCGCACGACCCGGATCGAACGCCACGCCTGATCGACCACACACGGAACGGCCCCTCGGCTCCGGACGGGAGCGGAGGGGCCGTTTCCGCGTCGGGGGCGGGCCCTCAGGTGTTGGGCCGCTTGCCGTGGTTCGCGCCGCCCTTCTTGCGGTCGCGACGCTTGCGCGCACGCTTCGACATGCCTGTCCCTCCTTCACAAGTACGCAGGACTGCGACCAGTGTCCCACGTGATTGGATGAGCCCGTGTCGACCCTGAGCGAACTGCTGGCCGAGCACACGAGTCTCCCCGGGGACGCCGTCGAGCACCTGCAGCGGGTCGTCGCCGAGTGGCAGCTGCTGGCGGACATGTCGTTCGCGGACTTCCTGCTCTGGATCCCGCTGCCGCAGGACGCCGACGTCGAGATGGCCGGCGGTCCGAAGGAGTTCCTCTGCGTGGCCCAGGCCCGTCCGACGACCGCGCCGACCGCCCACGCCGAGGACGCCGTCGGTGCCCGGGTGGACCCGCGGGACAACCCGCAGCTGCGCCGCGCCGTCGTCGAGGGGCGGATCTGCCGCGAGGAGGAGCCACGCTGGCACCTCGAGGTGCCGGTGCGCCGCGAGACGATCCCGGTGCGCCACCACGGACGCGTCATCGCGGTGCTGTCCCGGGACACGAACCTGGCCATGCCGCGGGTGCCGAGCCCGCTCGAGATCGCCTACCTCGGCAGCGCCTCGGACCTGTGCCAGATGATCGCCGACGGCACCTTCCCGACGACCGCGGCCGCGGCCGGTGCCGACACGAGCCCGCGGGCGGGCGACGGCCTGATCCGGCTGGACGCGCACGGCCTGGTCGCCTACGCGAGCCCCAACGCCCTGTCGGCCTACCACCGCATGGGCCACGACACGGACCTCGTGGGCGTCCCGCTGGCCTCGCTGACGAAGTCCCTCACCCGGGACCCGTTCGACGCGAGCGAGGTCGCCGCGCGCATCCAGGCGGCCCTCGACGGCCGCACGTCGCTGCGCATGGAGATCCGCACCCGCGGTGCCACGATGCTGGTGCGCGCGCTGCCGCTGCGCCCGCGTGGCGACGCGGCCGGCGCGCTGGTGCTCGTCCGCGACATCACCGACCTGCGCCGCCGCGACCAGGCGCTGCTCAGCAAGGACGCGACGATCCGCGAGATCCACCACAGGGTCAAGAACAACCTGCAGACGGTCGCGGCGCTGCTGCGGCTGCAGGCCCGGCGCACCCAGATCCCGGAGGCCCGCCGGGCGCTCGCGGAGAGCGTGCGCCGGGTGACCTCGATCGCGCTGGTGCACGAGGCGCTGGCCTACTCGGTGGCCGAGATGGTGGACCTCGACGAGCTGGTGGACACCGTGCTGCCGGCGATCGGCGACGGCGCCACGGCGGAGGTCCGGGCGAAGGTCCGCCGCGAGGGCTCGCTGGGCACGCTCGGCTCGGCGTTGGCGACACCGCTGGTCCTGGTGCTGACCGAGCTGGTGCACAACGCGCTGGCGCACGCCTACGAGCCGGGGCAGGCCGGCGAGGTCGTGGTGACGGCGAACCGCTCGGCCCACACCCTGGAGCTGTTCATCGCCGACGACGGGCGGGGCATGCCGGAGGGCTTCGACCTCGACCGGGCGGACGGCCTGGGCCTGCAGATCGTGCGCACCCTGCTGGCCGAGCTCGACTCCACGCTGGCGCTGCGTCCGCGCGAGGGGGGCGGAACCGAGGCCCTTATCACGGTGCCGATGACGGCGCGATAGCCTTGGAGCGTGATCGCCGATCCCGGTGCCGAGGTCGCGCCGGTGCCGTGCCCGACGGTCACGGGTTCGCGGGGCGTGCGGTGACACATCCCGGAACCACAGAAGAGCGGGCCCGTCGCCGGTGGCGTCCGGCTTCGGGCCCGCTCTTCCGAGTCTGGTGAGGGCGGCGAGGGCGGGGAGAGCCCTCGGGGGAGTGCTGGTTCTTCCTGCTACTTCTCGGGTGCTTCTGCTCAGGCGGTGCGTGCGCGGGTACGGGCGTTGCGGCGCTTGAGGGCGCGGCGCTCGTCCTCGCTCATACCGCCCCAGACACCCGCGTCCTGGCCACTCTCGAGCGCCCAGGCCAGGCACTCGGTGACCACCGGGCACCGGCGGCAGACGCTCTTCGCCTCGGCGATCTGCAGGAGGGCCGGGCCGCTCGTCCCCACTGGGAAGAAGAGCTCCGGGTCCTCGTCGCGGCAGATAGCGCGGTGACGCCAATCCATGATCGTCCTACTCCTCGTACGTCGCGATCGGGGTCGCGCCGATCGCTGGTCTCTCTGTCACGGTGTTTTCGCGCTTGTGAATGATTTCACGAGCGCCGTCGCTCTTCAAGGGACAAGGTCCACCCGGGTGAGGATCCTCACCCACACTTCGCAACGAAGCCCGGCACGTTCGGTTACTGCATCGATCCGTGTCGTCCGCCGTCACGAGGTGCGATGGACAGTGTCCCTGGCCAACGGAGACCGGGCTACCCCGATTTCCGTGGACCATGCCGGGTGACCCCGACGCGGTCCCTTGCTCTCGCAGGACCTACCTTGGATCACGGTCCGCACAGGTGCGAGCCCCTAGCTGCTCGGTGGTCGCCGAGCATCGGTGAATGGCCGCCACCTGTCACTCGGCCGGGTGGGGGCACCGGCCGAACTGCGACGAGGGGCGCCTCTCACACGACGACGCGTAACGCTCCGGGTACGGAAACGAACTCGACGTCCGTCCTCGACCCGAGGTGATCCCCGTCCAGCTGGAGGGCCAGCGGCTCCGCGGTGCGGATCCGTACAGAGGGAACGGCGTCCTGCCGCACGATGTTCCTCCCGTGCGGGTCCGCGTCCGGCGACAGGATGTGCCGCAGGGTGCGCCCGATCGTCGGGAGCCCCAGGTGGCGCAGCGCGAAGAGGGCGAGGCCGGTCGAGAACGTGGCGCCCGGGTTGGTGCGCACCGCGCGGCCCGCCAGGAAGGTCCAGGGGTCGGTGTTGCTCACGAACGCCAGCCGGATCTCCGCCAGCGGCCCGGCCCCCGGCACCTCGACCGTCATCGACGGCGGGCGGCGCCGCTGCCGCAGGTACTCGGCGATGGCCGTGTTCGCGTAGCGGATCGGGGTGGCCTCCCGCCCCGCGGCGCGGGCCCGCTCGACCGCGGCGACGACGTCGGCGTCCCAGCCCATGCCGGCGTTGAACGTGAACCACCGGTCGTCCGCCCGGCCGAGCCCGACCAGCCGGCTGCTGCGCCGCGCCAGGGCGGCCAGGATCGCTCCGGTGGCCTCCACGGGGTCGCGCGGCATGCCCAGTGCCCGGGCGAAGACGTTGGCCGACCCGCCGGGCACCACGGCCAGCGCGGGCGCGTCGGGGTCACTGCCGTCCGGCGCGCGCGGCCCGGTCGCCTCGCGGTCGACCAGCATGCCGTTGACGACCTCGTTGACCGTGCCGTCGCCGCCGAGCGCCACGATCAGCTCGACACCCGCGGCGCAGGCCGCCGCCGTCGCCTCGGCGGCGTGCCCGCGATAGGCGGTCTCCAGGACGTCCAGCTTGAGCTCGCTCGCCAGGGCGTGCGTCAGCACGTCCCGCCCCGCCGGGGTCGTCGACGTCGCCCGGGGGTTGACGACGAGCAGCGCGCGCACGGACCCGAGCCTAACCGGGCCCGTATCCTCGTCGTCGTGACCTCCGAACCCAGCGACCAGTCGAGCCGGGAGCCGCGCGGCGGGGCGGGCCGGCCCGCCCCGGTGACGCCGCCCGTCCCGGTGCGGGCGGCGGCCGCGATCGTCGGGCTGGAGGGCCTCGTCGGCCTCGGCACGGCCGTCGTGTTCGGGGTCGCCTCGGAGGGCGGCCTCGGCGACCGGATCGGCGAGGCGTCCTACTTCGTGCTGCTCGGCGGGGCCCTGGTGCTGTGCGCGGTCCTGCTCTGGCGCGGGAGGCACGGGGCCCGCACGCCCTCGATCGTGGCCCAGCTGCTGCTGGTCCCGTTCGTCTACTCCCAGCTCGCGGAGGGCCGCCTCGCGATCGGCGTCGTCGCCCTGTTGCTGGTCGTGGGCACGTTCCTGCTGCTGGTCAGCGAGCCCGCGCGGCGCTGGTCGATCGGTGCCGACGAGCGCTCACGCGCCGAGTGAGACCAGCGGGTCTCCGGTGAGCCGGAAGGTCGTCCACTCGTTCATCGACACCGCGCCGATCGAGCGGTAGAAGCCGATCGAGGGCTCGTTCCAGTCGAGCACGGACCACTCCAGCCGCGCGTAGCCCCGCTCGACGCAGGTCGCGGCCAGGGCGGCGAGCAACTCCCGGCCCAGTCCGGAACCGCGGTGCGCGGGCTGCACGTAGAGGTCCTCGAGGTAGATCCCGTGCACGCCCTCCCACGTGGAGAAGTTCAGGAACCACAGCGCGCAGCCGACGACCGTCCCGTCGACCTCGGCGACGTGCCCGAACAGTGCCGGTGCCGTACCGAAGAGCGCGGTCCGCAGCTGTTCCGGGCTCAGCAGACACTGGTCGAGGGCCTTCTCGTACTCGGCGAGCTCGCGCACCAGCCCGACCACCGCCTCGACGTCGCCCGGTTCGACCCGCCGCACCCGATTCGTCCACCGCTCCGTCACGTCTGCACGATATCTGCAGCTCAATGGGCTCGTCTTCACCCGACGAACGGAGCAACCTCCGCTGCTCCCACTCGTCATACGTGTGGGGGTAGGAACGCCGAGGAGTGACGAGTGGGTAGACACAGCGTGAAGCGGATCACGGCCGGGAGGCTCCGCGCCGCGTCGGTGACGGCGGCCGTCGTCGGCCTCGGCTCACTCGTGGCCGCCCCCGCCCAGGCCGCCCCCGCCCAGGCCGCCCCCGCGCGGAGTGCGCCCCGCGGGGACACCGGCACCGTGGCCACGGTGGCCGGCACGCCCTGCACTGCCACCGCGCACGCCTGTGTCGACCTCGGGACCCACCGCGCCTGGCTGCTCGACGAGGGCGAGATCGCCCGCGGGCCCGTGCGGATGATGCCGGGCGACGCCACCGACCCCACCCCCGTCGGCACCTTCCACGTGCAGTGGAAGGACCAGAACCACGTCAGCGACATGCCCAACCACGCACCCATGCCGTTCTCGGTGTTCTTCGCCGACGGCGGGGTCGCCTTCCACGAGGGCAGCCTGCGGAGCTCCTCGTACGGCTGCGTGCACCTCGCCCACGACGACGCCGTCGCCTTCTTCAACACCCTGCAGGTCGGGGACGAGGTGCAGGTGCACTGAGCCCGCGCGGGCCCGCGGCGGCGCCGCGGACTCGAGCGGTGGGGCGCGCTACTGGATCCGCAGGTTCACCGCGTCGAGCCGCGGGACCCCGCGTTCGTCGCCGAGGATCGTGCAGGCAGCGGCCTCCATCGCCACGTGCACGCCGCCCTCGGGCGGCAGGCCGATCCACCGTGCGGTCAGCACCCGACCGAAGTGGCCGTGCCCGACCAGCACGACGTCGCCCTCGGGCAGCAGGTCCCGCACGCCGTCGAGGAGGTCGTCGGCCCGTGTCCCGACCTGTGCGGCCGTCTCCCCGCCGGGGCAGGGGTGGGTCCAGACCGTCCAGCCCGGGACCTCCTCGCGGATCTGCGGGGTCGTGAGGCCCTCGTAGTCGCCGTAGTCCCACTCCGCCAGCCGCTCGTCCGTCGCGTCGGGCTGCAGGCCGGCGAGCTTCGCCGTCTCCTGGGCCCGGCTGCGGGGACTGACGACCACCCGCACCGGCGGCGGGGCGTCGCGGCGCAGGGCCTCGAGCGTTCGGCCCGCCTGCACCGCCAGCTCCCGGCCGTGGTCGGTGAGCGGGATGTCGGTGCGGCCGGTGTGCCTGCCCGTGGCCGACCACTCGGTCTCGCCGTGCCGGAGGAGGAAGACGCGTCCCACGTCGCCGGAGGCTAGTGGCACGGCGCGGGAGGTTCAGTACGGAAGGCGGCGGCGCGGACCCGCTCCGGTCGAGCATCCCGGGGAAGCCTGGTCGCGGCGCTGTTCGGGACCACCACGCCGCGGTATCCTCCGATCACCAGGCGTGAGTGGGGGGATCTCGATGGCCGGAGGCGTGGTCGACCGCGTGACGGTCCGGGTTCTCGAGGCCGGATGCCGCGGGATGTGGGGCTTCGCGCCCCGGATGATCCCGCACATCGTCGCCCGGATGGGTGCTCTCGGCGCGCTCGGTTGGTTCTTCGTGAACATGCCGCGCTACCTCGTGTCGATGAAGGTGCTGGGCCACGAGCGCACCCACCTGGCCGGCATGGTCATCTCGCTGTACAACGGCTGCCACTACTGCGCCTACGCGCACGGCTACGCCCTCGAACTGCTCTACCTGCGCGACCGGGACCGGTTGTTCCCGCTCGACGCGCGGACTCTGGAGGGCTGGCTCGGCCTGCCGCCGCGGCAGCTGGCCGACCGGGTGCAGGAGGTCCTGCGCGCGGCCGGGATGCAGGCCGAGGCGCTGTGGGTGGACACCACGCTCGGCCTGCTGCGCGGCGACCAGCAGCCCGTCGACGGCGCGGAGCTGCGGCTCGCCCACCTGGTCCGGATGTTCGGGACCATGAACCGGATCGCGGTCGAGGCGGGTTGCACCGAGCCGGACGAGGCGCAGAACCCGGTGAACAAGGACCGCGCCGTCAAGGAGCGCAACGCCGCCCTGCGCGCCGCCCGCGTCTGACGGGCCGAGACAGGGCCCTCCGCCGTCGGACAGGGCAGGTCGGGCTCGGCCGTTCCGCGGCGGCGGCTACGCTTCCGCCCGTGGTGGCGGCGCACCGGTCCCGGCGATGACGACGGAGAGCCGCGCCCTGCCCGGCTCCCTCGCGCCCCACCTGGAGCGTGCCCGGCGCAGTGCCGCCGAGCTGGAGCTCGACGTCGACGACTTCGTCCCGCGCTTCTACCGCACGCTCTTCGGCTACGCCCCGGGCCTGCGCGGGCTGTTCCCGCTGTCGATGACCACGCAGTACGCGCGGTTCGGCCGCGCGCTGGTGCACCTGGTCGACGGGCTCGACGACCCGGCGTCGCTGGTCCCGTTCCTCGCCCAGCTCGGCCGCGACCACCGCAAGTTCGACGTCCGGGACGAGCACTACACCGTGTTCGGCCAGGCCTTCCTGGCCGCACTCGCCGAGGTCGCCGGCGAGGCGTGGACGCCGGAGGTCGCCGAGGCCTGGGAGTACACCTACGCCTTCCTCGCCGGCACCATGCAGAAGGCGGCGCAGGCGGAGGCGGGGCCCGCGTGGTGGGCGGGCGTGGTCGTCGACCACGAGCGGGTCGACCGGGACACGGCGGTCGTGCGTGTGCAGGTCGAGGGCGCCGACGGGCCGGTCCCCCACCGGGCCGGGCAGTACGTCGGCGTCGAGACCCCGCAGCACCCGCGGCTGTGGCGCTCTCTGTCGCCGGCGACCGCGCCGGATCCGGGGGGCGTGCTGGAGTTCCACGTCAAGGCGCTGGGCTACGGCAGCGTGAGCCGCGGGATCGTCGCCTCCGCCCGGGTGGGGGACCGGTGGCGCATCGGACCGCCGATGGGTGCGCTGGACCGGGCGGTGCGGCCCGGACGGGAGCTGCTGATGATCGGCGGTGGCACCGGGATCACCCCGATCCGGGCCGTGCTGCAGCAGCTCGAGCGCGAGGGCGGGCGCTCGGAGCGGGTGGTGGTCTTCTACGGGGCGCGGTCCTGGGAGGCGCTGTACGCGCTCGACGAGCTGCGCCGGATGACCTACCGGCACGCCTGGCTCGACGTCGTGCCGGTCGTCGAGGAGCAGCCGGCGCACCCCGGCCCGTTGGTCGGCCGGCTCGCCGACGTCGTCACCGGGTTCGGGTCGTGGGGCGACTGCGAGATCGTGGTCAGCGGGTCCCCGCCGATGCTGACCGCCACGGTGCGGGCGCTGCGGGTCGCCGGCGCGGCGCCCGAGCACATCCACTACGACCCGTTCGTCATCGACTGAACCTCACCGCAACGAGGTCGTCGCGACCGGGGCCTTGACGTATTCCCATATGGGAATACAATGGGCACGTGGCACGGGCGGCGACCACCACCGACGCGTTCAACGCGGTGGCCGAACCGCGGCGCCGGCAGATCCTCGACGTGCTCGCCCGGGGCGAGCGGTCGGTGACCGACCTCGTCGCGGCACTGGACCTCGCCCAGCCGCAGGTCTCGAAGCACCTGAAGGTGCTGCACGAGGTGGGGCTGGTGGCCGTCCGGGAGGACGGGCGGCGCCGGTTCTACCGGCTCGAGGGCCGCGGGCTCAAGCCGATCCACGACTGGGTGGCCGGTTTCGCGCGGCACTGGGAGGACCGGTTCGGCGCGTTGGACGCCGTCCTGGCGGAGATCACGGGGGAGACCGATGGGAACGACCACGAGGGGTAGCGCCGTCGTCACGCTGCCCGCCGACAACCAGATCCTGATCGTGCGCGAGTTCGCGGCGCCGCCCGCCGCCGTCTACCGCGCGTGGACCGAGCCCGAGCTGGTGAAGCGCTGGTGGGCGGGTTCGATGGGCACCGTGACGTCGGCCGAGATCGACCTGCGGGTCGGTGGCGGCTGGCGCTGGGTGATGGAGGCGACCGGCGGCTTCGAGGTCGCGTTCCACGGGGAGTACCGCGAGCTGGTGCCGGGCGAGCGGATCGTGACCACCGAGGTCTTCGAGGGCATGCCCGAGGGCTACGCCGTCAACGCCCTCGACTTCGCCGGGTCCGGCGGGCGCACCACGCTCACCATTCTCGTGCAGCACCAGAACAAGCAGCACCGCGACGCCCACATCGAGTCCGGAATGGAGGGCGGCATGCAGACCTCGCTCGACGCCCTGGAGGACGTCGCGGTCTCCCTCTGACGCCGCATCATGGTTCCATAACGCGATCTCGAGCCCGGATTCTCCGCGTT
>NZ_JBJZON010000032.1:0-59258 GCF_047200735.1 Pseudonocardia oceanicola | reverse complement strand
GCTGCGGTCGGTGGTGGTCCTCTGATGAGCACCCACGGAAGCACACCGGAGGGGCTGCACAAGGGGCCCGTCGACCACGTCGTCACCCACGGCACGTTCTCCCTGGACGGGGGCACCTGGGAGGTCGACAACAACGTCTGGGTGGTCGGCGACGAGAACGAGGTCGTGGTGATCGACGCCGCGCACGACCCGGAGGCGATCGGCGGCATCATCGCCGGGCGCCGGGTGGTCGCGGTCGTGTGCACGCACGCCCACGACGACCACGTCAACCAGGCCCCGCGGCTGGCGGACACGTTCAACGCGCCGATCCTGCTCAACCCGGCCGAGGCGCCGCTGTGGGAGATGACCCACCCCCACCGGGCCCCGGACCAGGAGATCGGGGACGGGCAGATCATCACCGCCGGCGGGATCGAGCTGCGGGCGCTGGTCACCCCGGGGCACTCCCCCGGCTCGACCTGCCTCTACGCACCCGAGCTGAAGACGGTGTTCACCGGCGACACCCTGTTCAACGGCGGCCCCGGGGCCACCGGGCGTTCCTACTCGAGCTTCGACACCATCATCGACTCGATCCGCGGCACGCTCCTGCCCCTGCCCGGCGACACGACCGTCCGGACCGGGCACGGCGACTCCACCACCATCGGCGGTGAGGCACCGCACCTGGAGGAGTGGATCGCCCGCGGCCACTGAGCCACGCGCCCGGTCCGCGGCAGCCCCGCGAGCCACGGCAGCCCTGAGCCACGGCAGCCCGGAGCCACGGCAGCCCGGAGCCACGGCAGCCCTGAGCCACGGCGCCCGGGACGCGGCGGCCCGGGTCACGCGCGCACCGCCCCCGGACCTCGAGGTCCGGGGGCTGTCGTCGTTCAGGAGGGCCGACGGCGGGTGAGGGGCAGGACCGCGAGCAGCAGCAGGGCGGCGGCGCCGAAGGCGGCGCGGAAGCCGAAGGGCTCGGCGATCGCGCCGAGCCCGCTCGACCCGGCGCCGGTACCCGCGTCGAACCCGATGTTCCACGCCGCGCTGGCGGCGCCGTAGCGGGCCGGGCCGGCGGCCGCGAAGAGCGAGACCAGCGAGTCGTTCTGGACGAGCCCGAACCCGGTGCCGACGGCGAACCCGCCGACGACGAGCAGCCAGCTCACACCGCCCACCGCCAGCACCTCGACCGCCATCCCCACCCCGGCCAGCAGCGTGCCCGGCAGGAGCAGGCGCCCGGATCCGCGCCGGTCGACGAGCCCGCCCGCGACGCCGCGGCCGAGGATGCCGCCGAGCGCGACCGCGAACAACGCGAGCGGCGCCACCGCGGTCGCCGTCGGCGCGGCCAGCGGGAGGAAGGTCACCAGCCCGCCTTGGGCCAGTGAACAGGCGAGCATCGCCACCATCGGGCCGGTGCCCCCGCGCCACCCGCGCGCCACCGCGGCCCCCAGCTGCGCCGGGTCCTGGGCGCGCGGTGGGGCGGGCAGCGGCCGCGTGGCGCGCAGGAACGGCGTCAGCGCCGCCCCGAGCAGCGGCGCGAGCCCGGCCGCCACGAACACGCCCGGGAACCCGAGCAGGTCGACGGTCGCGACGCCCAGCGGGAGCAGGAACAGCTGCGGGATCCCGATCGCGTACCCGTACCGGGCCGAGGCGCGGCCGTGCTCGGCGGGCGGCACCAGCTCCGCCACCAGCGCGCTGCCCGCCACCGTGAGGAGCCCGAACCCGATCCCGCGGACCGCGGAGATCAGCAGCACCGGCCCGAGCTCGGCCGTGAGCAGCAGGAACGGTGCCGGCGCCCCGAGCAGCACGAGGCCCGCGCCCAGCACGGCCCGGTAGCCGACGCGCCGGAGCAGCGCGGGCACGGCGAGCTGGGTGACGACGGTCGCGGCCATCAGCACCCCGGTCGTCGTCCCGGCGCCGAACTCGCCCGTGCCGCCGCGGCTGACCCACAACGGCAGCACCGGGAGCAGCAGCGCGTGCCCGCCGAAACCGAGGACGGTCACGGCGAGCATCAGCCGGAAGGCGGTACTCCTCACCGATCCCTCCTCAGGGCCGTTCTCCGGACCGCTCCCCGCCGGGCCGCTCTCCTCCGGGCCGCTCTCCTCAGGGCCGCTCACCACCGGGTCGCTCCCCACCGGGCCGCCAGGTGCGGGTGTCGGTGACGATCGCGGTGACCAGGTCCGCGGGCGTGACGTCGAAGGCCGGGTTCCACGCGTCGGCCCCGGCCACGACCTCGGCGGCGTCCCGCTCCTCGATGTCGATCGCGCCGCCGTCGGGGGTGTCGGTGTCGACCGTCGTCTCCGGGGCGGCGACGACGAACGGGATCCTCGCCCGTGCGGCCGCGAGGGCCAGCGGGTAGGTCCCGATCTTGTTCGCGACGTCGCCGTTCGCGGCGATCCGGTCCGCCCCGACCACCACGGCGTCGACCAGCCCGCGGGCGATCACCGACGCCGCCGCGCCGTCGACGACGACCCGGTGCGGCACGCCGAGCGCCTGCAGCTCGACGGCGGTGATGCGCGAGCCCTGCAGCAGCGGCCGCGTCTCGTCGGCGACCACCAGCTCGACCCGGCCCCGGGCGTGCAGCGACCGGACGACCCCCAGCGCGGTCCCCCACTCCACGCAGGCCAGCGCACCGGCGTTGCAGTGCGTGTGCAGGCGCAGCGGGCGCTCCCCGCACAGCTCCCCGAGCAGGGCGGCGCCCCGCGCACCGATCGCCCGGCAGGCGGCGACGTCGGCGTCCCGGAAGGCGTGCGCGGCCGCCAGCGGGTCCGCCGCGGCGAGGGCCTGCTCGACTCCGCGCCGCAGGTTGACGGCGGTGGGGCGGGCGGAGGCGAGACGTTCGGCGTGCACGGCCAGGTCGCCGCCGCCTCGGGCGGCGAGCGCGACCCCGTACGCCCCGGCGACGCCGAGCGCGGGCGCCCCGCGGACGACGAGCCGGCGGATGGCGTCGACCAGCGCGTCGACGTCCCGGATCTCCACCCGGTGCACCTGCGGCAGCCGGGTCTGGTCGACCAGCACGATCCGGTCGCGTTCCCAGGTGATCGTCGGCGGCAGGTCCCGCCGGGGGATGGTGGAGGACACGCAGGAACCTTCTCAGAACGAGACACCACGGACGGCGACCGCACCTTATGCTCGTCGCCACCGTTAGAGTGCTCTTCGTGGCTGGAGTAGGCAGGTCTACATGACGGGTCGGCACAGGTGGACGGCGATGCTGCTCGCCCTGTGCGTGGCCCTGCTCTGCACCGGCTGCGCCGCGCGAACGGTGACCGCGGACCGCGCGCCGGTCGCCGAGCGCCAGGTCCGGGTCACCACGACCACCACCATGATCACCGATTCGGTGCGCCGGATCGGCGGGGACCGGGTGCAGGTCACCGGCCTGATGGGGCCCGGCGTCGATCCGCACCTGTTCAAGTCCAGCGCCCGCGACGTCCGCCTGCTGCGCGACGCCGACCTGATCCTCTACGGCGGGCTGGGGCTGGAGGGGAAGATGGGTGACCTGCTCGCGGATCTCGCCGTCCGGCAGCCCACCGCCGCCGTCACGGACGGGATCCCGCCCGCGGCGTTGCTGACCCACCCCGGCTCGCCCGAACCGGACCCCCACGTCTGGTTCGACGTCACGCTGTGGGAGGACTGCGTCCGCACGATCGCCGACCGGCTCTCCGCGCTCGACCCGCAGCACGCCGGCGTCTACCGGGCCAACCTCGACTCCTACCTCGTCGAGCTGACCGCGCTCGACGCCGAGGTCCGCGAGCGGATCGCCGCCGTCCCGCCCGCGCAGCGGCTGCTGGTGACCTCGCACGACGCGTTCGCCTACTTCGGCCGGCGTTACGGGATCGAGGTCGCGGCCATCCAGGGCATCTCCACCGCCGCCGAGGCCACGACGGCCGACGTGGAGCGGGTCGCCGAGCTGCTGGCCTCGCGCCGGGTCCCCGCGGTGTTCATCGAGACCTCGGTTCCCCGGCAGACCGTCGACGCGCTGCTCGCCGCGACGGCCGAGCGGGGGTTCCGGGCGTCGATCGGCGGGGAGCTGTACACCGACTCCGCCGGCGCACCCGGAACGCCGGAGGGCACGTACACGGGCATGGTGCGCACGAACGCCGAGCTGATCGCGAGCGCCCTCGGGGCGCCGGGCCGGGAAGGGTGAGGATGCACGCTCTGGAGATCTCCGCGCTCACCGTGTCCTACCGGGCCGCCCCGGTCCTCTGGCAGGTCGACGCGACCTTCCCGCGCGGGGCCCTGTCGGCGATCGTCGGGCCCAACGGCGCGGGCAAGTCCACGCTGCTCAAGGCCGCGCTCGGGCTGGTCCCGGCCGACTCCGGCACGGTCCGGATCGCCGGTGTGCAGGGCCGGGACGCGCTGGAGAACCTCGCGTACGTGCCCCAGGCCGGGTCCGTGGACTGGGACTTCCCCATCACGGTGGCCGAGGTCGTGGCGATGGGCCGGTACCGGGCGGCCGGCTGGTTCCGCCGGATCGGCCGCGCCGACCGGCGGATCGCCGAGGAGTGCCTCGACCGGGTGGGCATGGCGCCGCTCGCGCGGCGGCAGATCGGCCAGCTGTCCGGTGGCCAGCGGCAGCGCGTCTTCCTCGCCCGGGCGCTCGCGCAGCGGGCCGACGTGCTGGTGATGGACGAGCCGTTCGCCGGCGTCGACGCCCGGACCCAGGCCGACCTGCTCGAACTGCTCGGCACGCTGTCCGACGAGGGCGGCTCCGCGATCGTCGTGCACCACGACCTCGCCCAGGTCCGCAACGCGTTCGACTGGGTCCTGCTGCTCAACGTCCGGGCGCTGGGCTGCGGGCCGACGGCCGAGGTGCTCACCCAGGACTCCGTCCACCGGGCCTACGGTGCCGGGCTCCCCGAGGGGACGCCGGTGTGGACGGGCTAGGGCTCGCGTCCTGGGGCGCGCTGCTGGGCCTGCCCTACACCGACACCGTCGTCACGGCCGGGGCGCTGGTCCTCGGCGTGACGAGCGGGGTGCTGGGCTCGTTCGCGGTGCTGCGTGGCCGTTCCCTGGTCGGCGACGCGATCGCGCACTCCACGCTGCCCGGGGTCTGTGTGGCCTTCCTCGTGCTCGGCACGAAGGAGGTCGCCGGGCTGCTCGCGGGCGCGGCCGTCGCAGGGCTGGTCGCGGCACTGCTGATGGTCGCCGTGGAGCGGTCCCGGCTGCGGCCGGACACGGCGATCGGCGTGGTGCTGTCCGGGTTCTTCTCGCTGGGCGTCGTGCTGCTGACGCACATCACCTCGGGCGGGAACGCCCAGCAGGCCGGTCTGGAGAGCTTCCTGTTCGGGCAGGCCGCGGGCCTGCTCGAGCGCGACGTCGCCGTGATGGCGGCGGTCGGGGCCGTCGGGGTCGCCGCCGTGGTGCTGCTGCGCCGCGCGCTCGCGGCCACCCTGTTCGACCGCGCCTACGCCGCCGCGATCGGGCTGCCGACGCGCGCGATGGAGATCGCGGTGACCGCCTTCCTCGTCGCGGCCGTGGTGATCGGGGTGCGGCTGGTCGGCGCGATCCTCATGGTCGCGATGCTCGCGGTGCCCACGGTCACCGCCCGCCAGCTGGCCGACCGCTTCCCGCACGTCCTGGTCCTGGCGGGGGCCACCGGCGCGGTCGTCGGCGTCACGGGGGCGTTGCTCGCCACCCGGGGCGGGTTGCCGACCGGGCCGGTCGTCGTGCTGGTGGGTGTGGCCGCCGCGCTGCTCGCGGTGGTCCTGGCCCCGCGGCGCGGGGTGCTGTCCCGGCGGCTGCGGCTCGGCCGCCGCCGGCGTGCCGCCCGCCGGGCGACCGCCCTGCGGGACCCCGCCACCGCCGACCCGCGCACCCGTCGGCGGCTGGTGTCGGCGGGCCTGCTCACCCCGGACGGCGCACTCACCCCCGCCGGACGGACCGAGCGGGCCGCGGTCGTCGAGCACCTGGCGCTGTGGGAAGCGTGGCTCGACCACGGCCCACGGATCAGGCTGCGGGACGCCCGCGAGCCCGACCCGCTCAACCTGGTCGGCACCCTCGACCCCGAGGCGCTCGCCGAGCTGCGCGAGCGGGCCGGGCTCCCCGCCGGGGGCGGCCGGTGACCGCCGACGACCTGACGATCGTGCTGGTCGCGGGCCTGACCGCGACCGCCTGCGGGCTGTTGGGGCCGTTCCTGGTGCTGCGCCGGATGGCCCTGCTGGCCGATGCCGTCAGCCACGCCGTCCTCCCCGGGATCGTGGCCGTGTGGCTCATCGCCGAGACCCGGGCGCCGGTGCCGGTGGTCGCCGGTGCGGCTGCCTTCGCGGTGCTCTGCGTGCTCGGGATCGACACCGTCCGGGCGACCGGGCTCGTGGCCTCGGACGCGGCGATCGCGCTGGTGTTCCCCGCGCTGTTCTCGCTCGGCGTCCTCGGGATCACCCGCTACGCCTCGGACATCCACCTCGACCTGGACTCCACGATCTACGGGGAGATCGCCTTCACCCCGTTCGACGTCGTGACCCTCGGCGGGGTCGACCTCGCCCGCTCCGGGGTGGTGCTCGGCGGGGTCGTGCTGCTCAACATCGTCCTGGTCACGCTGCTGTGGAAGGAGCTGCGGGCCACGACCTTCGATCCGCACTTCAGCCGGGTCACCGGGCTGCGGCCGCGGCTGCTCTCCCGGCTGCTGCTGGTCGCGGTGGCCGTCACCGCGGTCTCGGCCTTCGAGGCGGTGGGCGCGATCCTGGTGGTGACGCTGCTGATCGTCCCGGCCGCCACGGCGTTCCTCGTCACGCGCACCCTGGCCGCGATGATCGCCGTGGCCGTCGGCGTGGGCTGGGTGGGGGCGATCGCCGGGCACGTCCTCGCGCTCACCTTCGACGCCTCGATCGCCGGGGCGATGGGGCTGGTGTGCACGGGCTGCTTCCTCGTCGCGCTGGTCCTCGCGCCCCGCGGCCCGCTCGCCCGGCTCCGCCGCGCCCGCCGGCCGCGCGCCGTGGCGCCATGACCCGGTCGGGAGCACCGGCCGGACGCGCCATGGATTCCTCACGCGACCGGAATCGGCCCTGACGAGCGTCGTGGATACATACTGCGGGGGATGCCCGACTTCCCCGACGCCGCGTACCCCGCCGCGCCGTACCCCGGGGTCGTGCCCGACCGGTCGTTCGTCCACGTCGAGGGCGGCGGGTTCGCGCTGACCCCCGCCGCCTCGTCCCGCTCCTCCTGGCGCGTGGGCGACCTCGACCACGGCACCGACCTCGACGCCTGGCTCACCGCGCGGGACGCCCCGCCGCTGGCCGCCCGCGTCCCGCTGCTCACCTACGGCTCCAACCGCAACCCCGCGAAGATCGGCTGGCTGCGCCGGGGGCTCGGGTTGGCCGGCCCCGTCGTCGTGCTCCGGGCCCGGACGACGGGGCTGGCCGCGGTGTGGGCACACGGCCTGCGGGTGGTCGACGACCAGCGCCCCGCCGTGCTGGCCGCCGCCCCGGGCCTGGCCGAGGAGCACTCGGTGTGGCTGGCGACGTGCGACCAGATCGCGGTGCTCGACCGCTGCGAGGGCCGGGCGTCCGGCCGCTATCGCCTCGCGCGGCTGCACACCGGCGAGGTGCGCGCCGAGGACGGGACCCTGTTCGACGGCGTCCTGGCGTACGTCGGGCTGGCGGGCATCCGCCGCCCGCTGCTCGTCGACGGTGTGCCGGTCCGCTGCACCGATCTCCCGCAGACCGCGGCCCGGGCGCTGCGGGGTGAGCGCGCCCCGGGCGACGGTCTCGAGGCCACCACCCTCACCGGCGTGCCGCACCCGGACGCCTGGCCCACCTGGCTCTTCGTCTACGGCACCCTGCAGCCCGGCGAGCGCTCCTGGCACCTGCTGGAGGGCTCCGCCGCGGGCCCGCCCGAACCGGTCACCCTCCCCGGGACGCTGCTCGACACCGGGTTCGGCTACCCCGCGATGCTGCGCGACGACGGGCCCGGGGTGCCCGGCCACGTCGTCCCGCTGCGGGATCCGGCCGCCCTCCTCCCCCGGCTCGACCGGTTCGAGGGACCCGCCTACACGCGGGTCCGCGTCACCGCACCCGACGGACGGTCGTGTTGGACGTACGTCTGGACGGAGCCGACGTCCGGGTTCCGTCCCGTCGCGCGCTGGGCCACGGTCCGCGACGGCCGCACTCCCGCCTGACCGTGTCGCCCGGCGCCCGCCGGGGGCCGGCTCTCGCTCTGCGACCGCGGAGCAACCGCCTTACCGTTGCTCCACACAACCGGTCCAGGAGGCGTGATGAGCGAAGCCGGAAGCGCGACGCCGCAGATCGAGGAGGCGGACACCCGGACGGTCCGCCGGGCCGTGTCCGGGGCCGCGATGGGGAACGCCATCGAGTGGTACGACTACGGGGTCTACGGCTACCTCGCCGTCGTGATCAGGGACGTCTTCTTCCCCGACGTCAGCTCGGCGGCGGGGACGCTGCTGGTCTTCGCCGGCATCGCGATCCCGTTCGTGCTCCGGCCGCTCGGCGGGATCGTCCTGGGTCCCCTCGGTGACCGGTACGGACGGCGTCAGGTGCTCGCCGTGACGATCCTGCTCATGTCCGGGTCGACCTTCTGCGTCGGGCTCATCCCCGGCTACGCCACGATCGGCATCTGGGCACCGATCCTGCTGCTGGTCTTCCGGCTGGTGCAGGGCTTCTCGACCGGGGGCGAGTACGGCGGCGCGGCGACGTTCATCGCCGAGTACGCGCCCGACCGGCGGCGCGGTTTCTGGGGCTCGTTCCTCGAGTTCGGGACCCTCGGCGGCACCATCCTCGGCGCCGTCCTCGCCACCGCGGTCCAGCTCGGGTTCGACGAGCAGACCCTGCAGAGCTGGGGCTGGCGGATCCCCTTCCTGGTCGCGGGTCCGCTCGGCCTGATCGGGTTCTACCTGCGCAGCAAGCTCGAGGACACCCCGGCCTTCCAGCACGCCGAGACCGAGGGCCAGACGTCGACGAGCCCCTTCCGCGAGGTCCTGGCGAACGTCTGGCCGCAGATCCTGCAGCTCATCGGGTTCGTCGTGCTGCTCAACGTCGCCGACTACATCCTGCTCACCTACATGCCCACGTACCTCACCCAGGTGCTGGAGATCAGCGACACCGAGTCGCTCCTGGTGCTGATCGGGGTGATGATCGTGATGATGGCCCTGATCGCGCCGGTCGGCGCCCTCTCCGACCGGGTCGGCCGCAAGCCGTTGCTGCTCACGGCGGCGATCGGCTTCCTGGTGCTCGGCGCCCCGGCGTTCCTGATGCTGGGGATGAAGGCCGTCTTCCCGGTCATCGTCGGCCTGGTGATCGTCGGCGGTCTGCTGCTGCTCATGCTCGGCACCATCGGCTCGGCGCTGCCCGCCATGTTCCCGACCCGCAACCGCTACGGCGGCTTCTCGATCGGGTACTCGACGTCCACGGCGGCGTTCGGCGGCACCGCTCCGCTGGCCGTGTCCGCCCTCATCACGGCGACCGGCAACGACCTGGTCCCCGCGTTCTACCTGATGGGGGCCGCGGTGATCGCCATCGTGCCGATCCTGGTCATGCCGGAGACCGCACGGGTGTCGCTGTCGCACCCGACCCGCATCCCGGGCACGGACAGGTTCGTGCCCGACCGCACCCCGGCGATGGCCGGGGGTTCCCGGGCCTGACACACGGGCTCACGCAGGAGACGGCCCGGTCCCCGCTCGGGGCCGGGCCGTCTCCGTGCTCCTCAGCGTGCGCGAGCGGCCGTGTCGTGTGCGACGAGCGCCTCGGGCACCGGCAGCCGGTAGAGCCGGGCCGCGTTGGCGCCCAGCACGGCCTGGATCGCGGGGGGCTCGAGCCCCCGGGCGAGCAGCGCCGCTGCCGTCTCCTCGACGAGCCGCTCCGGCCGCACGAGCGGGTAGCCGCTGCCGAACAGCAGCCGCTCCGGGCCGAACGCGGCCAGCAGGGCGTCGAGGGCCTCCCCCGCCTCCCGCGGATGCGTCCGCAACCCCGTGAGGACCTCGGTGAGCAGCACGTGCACCCCGGGCAACTGGGCGAGCCGGACCAGGACCGGCGTCGGCAGGCAGCCCGCGCCCAGCACGAACCGCAGCCGTGGCAGTGCCGAGACGAGGGGGCGGACCCCGCCGGGGTCGATGCGCCCGGCGGGCGCCGGCCGCGCGTCGCGCTCCCGGACGGGCAGGGCCGAGCCGGAGCGCACCGGTTCGGCCCAGCTCGGCCAGCGGGCGCGGATCCGCCCGGACCCCGTCGGCCGGTCCGGGACGCCGCCGTGGCACCAGCCGGGGGCCCCGGCGGCCGGGTGCGCGGCGGCACCGACCCCCAGGTGCACCACGCCGGCCCCCGCCTGTTCGGCCCGCCCGAGCGCCCGGCGCAGGGCCGGGTCGCCGAGCTCCAGGCGGGCCTCGGGGCGGGTCCCGGACGTCAGGGACAGGCCGCGCAGGTCCTCCCGCCGTACCCGGACGGCGATGCCGCGACGGCCGCCGTCGTCGGCGGGGTCGAGCTCGCCGGTCACGGCGAACCGGCCGGCGAGCCCCTCCGCGAGCTCCGCGGACCATGCCGACGGCGCGAAACCGAGGACGAACAGCGAGCCCAGCCCGAGCGGCTGCAGCACCGCCCGGTCCACGTGTCCCCGGCCCAGCAGGTCGGCGGCCAGGGAGCGCTCGCCGACCGCGGCGAACTCGTCGAACGGGATCGGCCGCGGCGAGCGGTCGAGGACACGGTGCCGGTGGTACAGGTCGGCGACGAACTGCTCGCCCGCCGGGCCCGCCTGGTTGTGCGGACTCCCGTCCCACGCGTGCACGTGGGCGTCGACGACGACGTAGCGCTCCCCGCCGACCTCGTACACCGCGCCTCTCCCGTCGCGTTATGGAGCCATAATGCGATTTCGGACCCGGACATTTCGCATGATGGAACCACAATGCGCTCCGGCCGGTGACTTTCGCGCATTATGGTTCCATCACGGTCAGCCCACCGACGGGCCCAGGCCCATGGACTGCGGCGTCGACGAGTCCGGGCTGGGCTGCGGGATGCCCTCGTCGAGCGGACCGAACTCGGTCATCAGGCTCTTGTTCCAGGGCGTGACCTCCTCGGCCACCAGCGAGTTGGTGGTGAGGATCAGCCCGGCCACGGAGGCGCCGTTCTGCAGAGCGGAGCGCACCACCCGCAGCGGGTCGATGATGCCCATCTCCACCATGTCCCCGAAGCGGCCCTGCAGGGCGTCGAAGCCCTCGTCCACGCCCAGGTCCGTGACCTGCTTGACCACGTCGGCGCCGTCGTAGCCGGCGTTGGACGCGATCAGGTGCACGGGCTCGGACAACGCGGCCCGGACGATCTCGACGCCGATGCGGTAGTCGCCGTCCACCTCCAGCCCGTCGAGCGCGGACTCGGCGTGCAGCAGCGCCGCCCCGCCGCCCGCGACGATGCCCTCGGCCATGGCGGCCCGGGTCGCCTGCAGCGAGTCGTCGACGCGGTGCCGGATCTCCTTGAGCTCGGCGTTCGTCGGCGCGCCCACGGAGATGATCGCGGCCTTGCCTGAGAGCCGGGCGATACGGTCGTTGAGCCAGTCCTCGTCCGTGCCGATCGTCGCGCGCGCCATCTCGGCCCGCAGCTGCGACAGGCGCCGCTCGACGGCCTCCTTCGCGCCGTGCCCGCCGATGAACACGCTCTGCTCGTTGGTCGCCCGGACCTGCGTGGTGCGTCCGAGGTGCTCGGTCGTCATCTGCTCCAGCGCGAAGCTCGACGCCTTGGAGTGCACCTTCGCGCCGGTCAGCGCGGCCAGGTCCTCCAGCAGGTGGATACGCTTCTCGCCGAACCCGGGCGCCTGGATCGCGGTGACCTTGAGGTGCCCGTTGACGTGGTTGTGCACCAGCATCTGCAGCGCGGTGCCCTCGACCTTCTCGGCCACGATGACCAGCGGCCGCGGGTCCCGCATGAGCTTCTCGAGCACCGGCATCAGCTGCCGGACGTCCGTGATCTTCTCGGCGGACAGCAGGATGTACGGGTCGTCCAGCACGGCCATCATCGAGCCCGGGTCCGTGACCAGGTAGGGCGAGACGTAACCGTTGTCGAACTCGAAGTCCTCGACGAAGTTCACGCTCAGCCCGAGGACCGGGCCGTCGTCGACGGAGATCACGCCGTCGTCGCCGACCGTGTGCAGGGTCTGGGCGATGACGGAGCCGATGGTCTCGTCGTCGTTCGCCGAGATGGCGGCCACGCGGGACAGGTGCTCGAGCGAGTCGACGGGGTGCGCCACCGCGGCGAGCTTCTCGACGATCCGGCCGACGGCGAGGTCGATGCCCCGCTTGACCAGCACCGGGTTCCCGCCGGACTGGATGGCCTTCATGCCCTCGCGGACGATCGCCTGGGCCACCACGGTCGCCGTGGTGGTGCCGTCCCCGACGGTGTCGTTGGTCTTGATCGCCGCTTCCTTGAGGATCTGCGCGCCCATGTTCTCGAACGGGTCGCGCAGGTGGATCTCGCGGGCGATGGTCACGCCGTCGTTGGTCACCTCGGGCGTGCCGGTGATCTTCTCCAGGACGACGTTACGGCCCTTCGGGCCCAGCGTGCTCTTGACGGCCTCGGCGAGCTGGTCCACCCCGGCTTGGAGCGCCCTGCGGGCCTCCACGCCGAACTTGAGTTCCTTGGCCATGACTTCGGTCCTCCCGGACTATCTCGAACTGCGTTGGTCTGCGGCGCGGGTGCGGATCAACGAACCCGCGGGTGGCGGCGGCGCTGCGGCCGCCGCCACCTGCGGGGGTGAGGAGCGGCGGTCCTACTGGATCGGCTTCAGGTCGAAGTCGATGTACTCGGCCGCGTCCTCGGGGTTGGCGAACATGATCGTGCGGTCGTCGAGGTGGACCATGCGCCCGTAGTGGGTGGACATCGCCTCCTCGAACTCGGCGGCGGTGAACCAGTCCTCGTCCTCGCCCGCCTCCTCGTCGACGTCGGCGTAGATGACCTCGAACTTGTCCTTCCCGTCGACGCGGATCATCGACGGCAGCGGCGTGACCGTGACGTTGTCCAGCCGCTCCAGGACGTTCGCGATCAGCACCCCGACCTGGCTGTTCATCAGGGTGAAGCCGCACATGTTCGAGGCGGTGTTGTCGGACTTGAACGGGCTCTCGGCCGACTTGAACGTGGTCACTGCTTCAGCTCCTCGGGGGTGTCGAGATGAAGATCGCGGCAGATGCCGGCGAACCGGTTCTTGGCACGGTCGAGGGCGTCCTCGAACCTCGGAGGCTTGTGGTCGGCCTGCGACCACATCGGCTGCATCGTCCGGGCCGCCTCGAGCGCCTGCGGCACCCAGTTCGACAGCCAGCCCTGCATGAGGCCCTTGTTGTGGTCGGCGAACTCACGGTCCTGAGCCAGCGGCGCGAAGCAGGCGATCGTCCAGCGCAGGTCGCGCTGCGAGTAGTCGAACTCGCCCGCACCCATGACCGTCGGGGTCACGAAGTCGCCGTTGCCGGCCGCGGCCTGCATGACCAGGTTGGACCGGAAGAGCTCGCCGATCAGCGGCTCGAACACGACGTTGGCGGCGAAGATGGCCTCGCCCCAGTCGTCCTGCACGGCCGTGAGGGCCTCGCAGACCTTCCGGGCGCCCTGCCACACCTCGTCGGAGTTCCAGGCCTCCACGTGCGCGGTGCCGTCGAAGCCGTCGATCTCCTCGGTCAGCGTCAGGTTGTAGAGCGCGAGGTCCTGGGCGAAGCGGATCTTGTGCGCGCTGTTCACGGCCATCGCCGTGTTGTGCATGTTCGTCGGGCCGGAGCGCTCGTTCGCGGCGAACACGTACAGGCCGAGGACGTGCTCGATGTGCATCCACGCCCCGACGTTGCGCTCGACGAAGCGCACCCAGTTCGGCGTCCAGAGGTCGAAGGCCTTGGCGTTGCGGGCGTTCTCGACGTTCTGGGTGAGCTGCCGGACGACGTTGGCGTTGTACCGGTAGAGGGTCTGCTCCCACTCCTCGTTCGGGTCGCGGAACTCGTGCCAGCCGTGCGCCGGCCAGTTCTGGACGTGCATCGAGCCCGTCCCGACGCCGCGCGCCGGCTCCGGCTCGTCGACTCCCCAGGCCTTGAGCTTCGTCCAGTGCAGCGGGTAGCCGTTCGTGCCGTCGGCGAAGCCGTAGATCCAGCCCTGGGACAGGTAGTGCCGCGGGTCCGGCTGGACCTCGACCGTCACGTCCTCGTAGTGGGTCTGCTTGCGCTTCGCCGGCGCGAAGTAGTTGTAGCGCCGCGCGGCGGGGCTCGAGTCGGGGAACTCCTTGGCGCCTGCTTCGGCGTCCGTGAAGACTGGCTTCGGGACGCTGCGTTCGGTCGGGGCGGAGGGATTGCTCTCTGTGGTGGTCACTGCCCGTCCTGGCCTTCCTGCTCACCGGTCGTGGTGAACTTGTCGTAGAAGATGTTCTGCTCGCGCACGCCCAGTGCGGTCAGCGTCGCGATCGCCGCGTCGACCATGGGCGGCGGACCGCAGACGTAGGCATCTGCTCCTTCCAGCGTCGGTTCGAGGGCCTCGACCACCTCGGTGATCAGACCCGTGTGGCCTTCCCACGGCTCGCCCTCCGCCGGCTCGGACAGGGCGGGCACGTAGCGGAAGTCGGGGATCTTCTCGGCGAGCTCCCGGAGCTCGTCCTCGAAGCACAGGTCGCGGGCGGTGCGGGCCCCGTAGTAGAAGGTCGCCTTGCGCTCGACCCCGCGCTCGGCCATGGACCGCAGCAGTCCGAGCACGGGGGCCATGCCGGCCCCGCCGCCCACGAAGATGATGTTCGACGTGCGGTTCTCCCGGAGCGTGAAGGTCCCGAACGGGGCCTCCACGTCGAGCCGGTCCCCCACCTGGATCTTGTCCGCCAGGTGCTCCGAGAACAGCCCGCCCGGGTAGATCTTGATGACGAACTCGTAGATCCCCTCGCGGTTGGGGGTGTTCGCCATGGAGAAGGACCGCGTCTCCTCGGTACCGGGGACGACGAAGTCCATGTACTGGCCGGGGAAGAACTTGATCTCACTCGGCTCGACGAGCTTCACGACCAGGTGCCGCATGTCGTGGGTGACCGCCTCGTTGGACACGACCTCGACCACGCCCCGGCGCAGCGGCAGTCCGCTCCGGATGATCTCCTCGTCGTAGTTGAGGAGCTCGATCGTCAGGTCCTCGTAGGCGTGCGCCCGGCAGAGGAGGGTCTGGCCCTCCTCCTTCTCGTAGTCCGGCAGCGCGAACGTCGAGTAGCTGTCGAGCTCGATGTCCTCGCCCTCGAGGACGAAGGACTTGCACGCCGCGCACTGACCTTCCTTGCAGCCGTGCATGAGCTGGACGCCGTTCTCGGCGGCGGCGCGCAGGATCGTCTGACCCTCGTCGACCTCGATCTCGATGCCGACGGGTTCGAAGCGCACCACGTGTTTCTCGCCCAAGGGGAGGACCACCTCTCGACTCGGTTGGGCAGCACCCGCGGGCGGGGCCCACCATCACTCCACTGTGGACGGTGATGGTCGCGGGAGGCCCCGGCCCGCGGAGTGCGGGCGTACCACCGGGTGGACCCGCCGGTGGGCGGGTCCACCCGAGCGGGGGAAGGACCGGAGGACCCGGTCCTCCCCCCTCGCCTGACCCGCGCTCAGGCGTCCTGGGGAGCCGGCCGGCCGGCCGGGCCCTGGCGGTTGTAGTCCGCCTTGAACGCCTCGCGCTCGGCGTCCGACATCTCGTTCAGAAGGACGTTGGGGCTCTGCAGATGCGGCATGCGCCGCATGTGGTCGAGCGTCCACATCTTCTTCGGGTCGAGGTTCAGGTGCGGCTGGGCGGTCATGGTCTTGCCGTCGTCGCGGACCATGCCCATGTCCTTCACCACGTCGGCCCAGTTCCAGCCGTGGTACAGCGTCTCCCACTCGCGGTGACCCACGAGCCGGCCCATGTTCGGGGTCTCGCGACCCTGATAGACCGGGCGGAAGGCCTCGGCGTCCGTCCAGCGGCAGACCTCGTGGCAGTACGTCCGCCACTGCCCGTCGACCTCCTGCATGACCATGTCCTCACGCACGAGGCAGGGCACCATGCAGGTCCAGCAGCGGTGCGGGTACACGTAGTCGACGTCCTCGGCCACGATGGCGTTGTGGCCGTTCGGGATGGCGAGACGGTTGTAGTTCTCCCACCACTTGCCGTACTTGTCGTACCATCCCGGGTACTTGTACTCGAACCACTCGAAGTCCTCGTCGGTCATGCCGTCGATGCGCCAGTAGTTGGCGAGCCAACCCGTGGCGAAGAACTGCGCGACCTCGTGGACGTAGCCCTTGTTCCAGATCTGGTTCCAGGACTCCTCGACCAGGTCGTGCGGGATGACCAGGCCGTACTTCTCGAGCGGCAGCAGGTAGGACCGGTAGTAGTCGTCGTAGATCCAGCGGCGCCACATCTCCGCGTAGGACTCGCGGTCCTTGCGACGGTCCTTCGTGCCGTACTCGATGAAGGTGCCGATGGCGGCGTCGACGACGCGGTGGTTGTTCCACCACGCGTAGCGCAGGTCGCGCTCGAGCAGCTGGCGGTTGTCCTCGTCCGACAGCGCCATCAGCAGCGTGGCGTAGCCGTTGGAGATGTGCCGCGACTCGTCGGACTGCACGGAGTGGAAGACCGTCGGCAGCAGGTAGTCGCCGTTGGCCGCCGCCTCGGCCGGCATGGCCACGAACAGCGTGTTCGTGAAGGCCGTCTCGGCGACGATCGTCAGGTAGATGCTGGCCGCGGTGATCGCGTCACCGGTGATGAACCCCTCCGCGAACTGGCGGCCGATGGTGCCGCAGTAGTCCGTGTGGAAGTTCCGCAGGCTGTTGTTGAAGCCCGCCGGGTCGATGTAGTTGTTCATGTACAGGCGCTTGAGGTTCTGCTGGATGGTGCTGTGCCGAACCTCGTCGATCATCTGGATCGCCTGGCCGTTGTGCAGCTCCGGGTTCGGGACCGCGTGGAACAGCATCGGCATGGAGCGCGCCGCCGAGATCTCGGGCAACGGGATGATCGACAGGAAGAGCTTCTGCCACTCCAGCCAACGCTCCTGGACCTGGCGGAACATGTTCCCGCGGATCGCGCCGTCCTGCGCCCCGTAGACGCGGTGGTCCTTCTCCTCCTCCATCGGGAAGTAGGACCGCAGGACCTGCTTGAGCGGGTCCTTCTTCGCGGCCTTCCGGAAGGTGTAGTCGGTTCCGTACTTCATGTACGGCTCGTGGTACTGCGGCTCCCAGGCGAGTTCCTGGATCTTCTGGTGAGCCTTCGCCAAGCTCTGCCGACTCACGTCGTCTCCTCACGGTGGTGGGGTGAGAGCGCACAGAGCTGACGCCGCCGGCCGGCGCGGGAGCCCGCGACGCTGTCGGGCCCTGTGCCGAGGTTCGCCTTGGCCGGGTCGGCAGTGCACCCCGCCGCAGCTCGCCTCGTGCCAGGAATCACACCGCCGACCCCCCTGACCTGCGGTCTCAATATGAGACGGTATGGAGTTGACCAGGCCCTTCCGGGTGGGACCGCTCACCTCTAGCGTGGCTCGGGTCCGGGCGGTACCGTCCGGGCCGATACCGGCTGCCGCGACACCGCGGACCACAGCTGCTCCGAGAAGGGCAACCGGTTGGTCGAGAAGAACGAACACGCCATGCGCCGCGGCGCCGCCGCACCCGGCGATGTCCGGCACGGTGCAGGCCCCGGAAAGGCGCCGGACGACGAGGCCGAGTCCGGGCGCCGCCGACCCGTGCCCGTCGGTCCGGCCACCGTCGGCAAGGCCGCCGAGTGCGTGGCCCTCGCCCGGGACGCGTTCCTCCACTTCGAGGAGCCGGATCCCAGCGCCGTGCGGGCGCCGATCCTGGCCTCGTGGACCCGCTCGCGGCAGTTCTCGGTGCCGAGCGACCACCTCGAGCTGCCGTACGAGAGCGACGCCGAGCCGGACACCCCGCTGCTGCGCGCGGCCCGGCCCGTCATCTCCGACATCGCCGACCAGTTCGCCACCGAGCCGGTCAGCGTGATCCTCTGTGACGACGAGGGCGTCGTCATCGACCGGCGCACCGGTGACAGCGCCCTGCGCCACCACCTCGACCGGATCTGGCTGGCCCCCGGCTTCAGCTACGCCGAGCAGTACGTCGGCACCAACGGAATCGGCACCGCGCTGGAGGGCCGCGCGCCCGCCCAGGTGTTCGGGCACGAGCACTACGTCGAGCACCTCGAGGACATGGCGTGCGCCGGCGTGCCGATCCACCATCCGGTCAGCGGGAAGCTGCTCGGGGTGCTCGACCTGACCTGCTGGCGCAGCGAGGCCAGCGCGATGATGGCCGCGACCGCCGCCACGATCGCCCGGCGCATCGAGGAGACGCTGCTCGAGCAGTCCGGCCGCCGCGAGCTCACGCTCCTGCACGACTACCTCTCGGCCTGCCGCCGGGGCCGGGGCGCGATCTTCGCCGTCAGCGACGACCTGCTGATGATGAACGACCGGGCGCGCGAGCTCATCGACCCGTCCGACCAGGCCCCGTTGCTGGCCGAGGCCACGGACGCGATCCGAAGCGGAAGGCGACGCCAGCTGCTCGTCGACCTGCCCAGCGGCGCCACGGCTCGGGTGCAGTGCCGGCCGAGCTGGGCCGAGGGCGGGCTCTCCGGCGGGATTCTGCAGGTCCAGCTGGTCTCCCGCGCCCCGCTGCACGGCCGCCCGTCGACGCCGTCGATCACCACGGCCCTGCCGGCCGCCGTCGGGTCCGGGGCACTGTGGACCAAGTGCGCCCAGGCCGTCGACCGGCACTTCCGGATGAACGAGTGGCTGGTCCTGGAGGGCGAGAAGGGGTCGGGGCGGACCACGCTGGCCCGGGCCACCCACCAGATGCACTCCCCCGCCGGACACGTGCGGGTGCTCGACGCCGAGCACTGCGGCCCGCGATGGATCGCCGAGGTGTCCGACGAGTTGCGCACGAGCGGCGGGACGCTCGTGCTGCAGCACCTGGACTCGCTCTCCCCGCAGCACGCGCTGGCGCTGGCCGACGCGCTGGAGCCCTTCCGGGAGTCCACCGACCCGGAGCGACAGTGGGTCGTCGCCACCCGGTCGCGGACGGCGGAGCCCGACTCCCCGGAGCTCGCCGAGCTGCTCGGCTGCTTCCCGCGCAGCATCGAGGTGCCGCCGCTGCGCCACCACATCGAGGACGTCGCCGAGCTGGTGCCCTACCTGCTCGCCCGGCTCACCCGGGGCGCGGACCTGCACTGCTCGCCCGAGGCGATGCGGGTGCTGATGCGCAACCGCTGGCCGGGCAACGTCGACCAGCTCTACCAGGTGCTGCGCAAGGTCGTCGCGCGGCGGCGCACCGGGACGATCCGGCCCGAGGACCTCCCGCCGGAGACCCGCGCGATCACCCGCCGGGTGCTCACCCCGCTCGAGGCGATCGAGTGCGACGCCATCGTCGACGCCCTGCTCGACACGGACGGCAACAAGGCCGAGGCCGCCCGGCGGTTGGGGATGTCCCGGGCCACGATCTACCGCAAGATCCGCGGCTACGGCATCTCGATGCCGGACGGCTCGAAGGTCTGACGGTCGGGACCCGGACCGCCGCACGCTCGGCTCGCACCCGCGGCGGAGGGAGGAGGCCGGGCCGTCCGGCGCGGCGATCCCGCGGAGCGACCGGGAGCTCTTCCCGCATGGAGCGGACCGTTCGCCCTGCGACGCCTCCGCTTCCGGGACGTGGATCATGAGGCGGACTCAGCGTCCCCGAGGCTTCGGCTTCCACTCGGTGAAGCCGGCGCGCTCGGCGTCCTCGGCGGTGCGGAACCAGGCCGCGGGCTTGGTCCGGCCGAAGTACGGGCTCGACGGCGAGTGGAACAGCATCGACTTCGCGTTGCCCTTGATCGTGAAGTCGGGGCTCGGCGCGGAGCCGTCGGGCCGCGGGGCTGCGGAGCCGGGCCCGTACGGCCCCTCGGGGACCGAGGCCGGCTCCGTGGGCGATGCAGCGGGCTCCCCGGGCGGCGGCGCGGCCTCCCCGGGTGGCGCGGGCTTGTTCGACCCGGCCTGCTCCGTCGGCCCCGCCTGCTCCGTCGGCCCCGCGTGCTCCGTCGGCCCCGCCTGCTCCGTCGGCCCCGCCTGCTCCGTCGGCCCCGCCTGCTCCGTCGGCCCCGCCTGCTCCGTCGGCCCCGCCTGCTCCGTCGGCCCCGCGTGCGCCGTCGGCCCGGCCTGTTCCGTCGGCCCCGCCTGCTCCTGCGCTGCCTCCTCGCGCGGCTCTTCCCTCTCGGCAGGCTCCGCCCTCTCCGGGCCCGGCTCCTCGACCAGCGGCTCCGGGGTGGTGCACGACAGACCCGGCGGGGCGTGGCCGTTCGTCACGGCCCCGGTCCGGCCGGTCGACCCGTTCACCGCCACGGCGCCGTCCCCACCCCGACCGGCGCCGACCGTCACCTCGTCCGGAACCTGCGACACGGCCCGGGCCCACTCGTCCCGCACGGGCCGGCCCGCCCCCGAACGCCGCCAGAACACCCACGCGACCGCACCCGCCACGGCACCGGCCACGCCCCCCACCCCGAGCAGCAGGAGTCCGCGCCGGCTGCGGTCTCGTCGGTCGGCCATCCTCGGCTCCCCTCGTCGGTGCTCGTCACACCCTAGGAGACCGCCGGACGACCCCGCCCTCCCGCGCAGCGCCCCGGCGGCGCCCGCGCTGCGTCGTCGGCCTGACGAAGACGCCGGGTAGGAGCTGCGGCCTCCGCCTGACGCGGACACCGCCTGGCCGCACGCGACGGCCGGCTTCGTCCAGCAGCCTCCCGGGTTCAGCCGCCGGGCACCCGGGCGACCCCACCCCGACGACCGCTCGTGCTGCTCAGGACCGTGCCTGCTTCACCTTCTCGTAGCGCGCGAGGGCCTCCTGGCGCTCGGCCTTGTGGTCGACGATCGGGTCGGGGTACCCCTCCGGCACACCGTCGGGCAGCGTCCACGGCTGGTGGACCGCCTTGCCGGCGACGCCGCGCAGCTCGGGGACGTACGTGCGCACGTAGTCGCCGTTCGGGTCGAACCTCTCCCCCTGCGTGATCGGGTTGAACACGCGGAAGTACGGCGAGGCGTCCGTCCCGCTGCCCGCGGTCCACTGCCATCCGTGCTGGTTGGAGGCGAGGTCACCGTCGACCAGCAGCTGCATGAAGTGCCGCGCGCCCCACCACCAGGGCAGGTGCAGGTCCTTGACCAGGAACGAGGCCACGACCATCCGCAGCCGGTTGTGCATCCACGCCTCGGCACGCAGCTGGCGCATGCCGGCGTCGACGATCGGGAAGCCGGTGCGGCCCTGCTTCCACGCCTCGAAGTGCTCGTCGGCCGTCCTGCCCGAGGCGAGCGGGAGGGCGTCGAAGGCGCGGTCGTGGTTCCGGCGCGCGGAGTCCGGCCGCTGGAAGAGGATGTCGGCGTAGAACTCCCGCCACGCGATCTCGGTGCGGTAGGTGTCGGCGCTCGCGGACCGCTTGCGGGCCAGGTCGGCGAGCAACGTCCGCGGATGGACGCATCCGTACTTGAGGTACACCGACATCCGCGACGTCGCCGGCTTGTCCGGGCGGTTGCGGTCGTCGCCGTAGTGGTCCACGGCGTCGTCGAGGAAGTCGGTCCAGGTCCGCAGGGCAGCCTCCTCGCCGGGCTCGGGGAGCGTGGCGTCGACCGCGACGTCGTCGGGGATCGTCGCCGCACGCGGCCCGGCCCTCGTGCCCGCCGGGTCCATCCAGGACACGGTCGAGGCGGAGGTGTCGGCCGGCCCGCGCCAGCCGTGGTCGCGCCAGGCCCGGCGGAACGGGGTGAACACGCGGAAGGGATCGCCGTCGGCCTTGCGGACGCGGCCGGGGGCGACGGCGTAGGGCGAGCCGGTGCGCACGAGCTCGCGCCCGGCGTCGGCCAGCGCCTTCTCGACCACCTCGTCCCGGCGGTGCCCGTAGGGCCCGAAGTCGGCCGCGACGTGCACGGTACGGGCCTCGACGGCCTCGGCGATCCGCGGCACGACGTCGGCCGGGTCGCCCGTGACGACCAGCAGCCTCCCGCCGAGGGCCGCGTCGAGCCGGCGCAGACAGCCGTAGAGGAAGGTGAGCCGCGCCCCGCCGCTCGGCCGGATCAGGGCGGGATCGAGCACGAACAGCGCGAGCGCCTCGTCCGAGGAGTCGGCCGCGGCCAGGAAGGTGGGCTGGTCGCCGACGCGCAGGTCGCGCCGGAACCAGACGACGGAGCGCTCGGGCATGCGCCGACGCTAGCGGCGCGCGTGCTGACCCGCGCGCCGAACTCACTGCCGCCGGATGCACGAACGGCGCTCCCGTGCGACAGGTCCGCACGAGAGTGCCGTTCGGGTAGCACGGATCCGTCAGCGGGAGGACATCTCCAGGTAGTTCCGCTCGCCGGAACCGGTGTAGAGCTGGCGCGGGCGGCCGATCTTGTTCTGCGGGTCGGCCATCATCTCGCGCCAGTGCGCGATCCAGCCGGGGAGTCGACCGAGCGCGAACAGCACCGTGAACATCTTCGTCGGGAAGCCCATGGCCCGGTAGATCACGCCGGTGTAGAAGTCGACGTTCGGGTAGAGCTTGCGCTCGACGAAGTAGTCGTCGGCGAGGGCCTTCTCCTCGAGCCGCATCGCGATGTCGAGCAGCGGGTCCGTCACGCCGAGGGCCTTCAGCACCTCGTCGGCGTTCTGCTTGACGATCTTCGCGCGCGGGTCGTAGTTCTTGTAGACCCGGTGCCCGAAGCCCATCAGCTTCGCGCCCTTCTCCTTGTTCTTGACGCGCTCGACGAAGGCGTCGACGTTGCCGTCCTCGACCTCCTGGATGCGGGTGAGCATCTCCAGGACCGCCTGGTTCGCCCCGCCGTGCAGCGGGCCGAACAGGGCGTTCACGCCGGCGGAGATCGACGCGAACAGGTTGGCCTGCGACGAGCCGACCAGTCGGACCGTGGAGGTCGAACAGTTCTGCTCGTGGTCGGCGTGCAGGATCAGCAGCGTGTCGACGGCCTTGGCCATCACCGGGTCGACCTCGTAGGGCTCGGCCGGGAAGCCGAAGGTCATCCGCAGGAAGTTCTCGACCAGACCCAGCGAGTTGTCCGGGTAGAGGAACGGCTGGCCGACGGACTTCTTGTAGGCGTAGGCCGCGATGGTGAAGACCTTCGCCATCAGGCGGACGGTGGACAGCTCGACGGCCTTCTCGTCGAACGGGTCCAGGCTGTCCTGGTAGAAGGTCGACAGCGCCGACACGGCGGAGGACAACACCGGCATCGGGTGCGCGTCCCGCGGGAAGCCGTCGAAGAAGCCCTTGAGGTCCTCGTGCAGCAGCGTGTGCCGGCTGATGTCCGTGGTGAACTGGTCGAGCTGGGCCCGGGTGGGCAGCTCGCCGTAGATGAGCAGGTAGCTCACCTCGAGGAAGGTCGACCGCTCCGCGAGCTGGTCGATCGGGTACCCGCGGTACCGGAGGACGCCCGCGTCGCCGTCGATGTAGGTGATCGCGGAGGCGCAGGCGGCCGTGCTGGTGAAGCCGGGGTCGAAGGTCGTCATCCCCGTCTTCGCGAGGAGCTTGCTGACGTCGACTGCCGAAGCACCCTCCGTCGGCGCCTTGATCGCCATCTCGTGCTCGCCGCCCGGGTACTGGAGGACAGCGGTGTCTGTTCGGGCGGACTCGTCAGCCATGTGGAGGTTCCCTCTCACACTCGTTGCTTGTGCGTTGGTCGCCACGCTAGTGCGCCGCCGCGCATCCGTACCGTTCGGCGGATCTCCGTCACGTCTCGAGGCGGTAAGGATCACTCCACGGGACGCTTCTTACTGCCCTGTCGCGCCCATGGTCGTCCTCCAGGGCCGGAACGGCATCCCCTGGCGTCCACCCGCGGTCACCGGCGGGCGTCGAGGGGAACGCGATAGTCCCAGAACTCGCGGTACCGGAACACCACCGCGACGACCACGACCACGACCACGACCCCGCCGATCCAGGCGGCCGTCCCGGGCCCGACGACAGCGGCGGCCGAGCCGTGCCAGAGGTCCGCCAACCGGGGCCCGCCGGCCACGACCACCAGGAACACGCCCTGCATCCGGCCGCGCATCTCGTCCGTGGCGACCGACTGCAGCATCGAGCTGCGGTACACCGAGCTGACCAGGTCGCCCGCGCCCGCCACCGCGAGCGCGACGACGGCGATCCACAGCGAGGAGGTGAGCCCGAAGGCGGCGACGCCGAGCCCCCACACGCAGATCGCGACGGTGACCGCGACGCCCTGCCGGGACACCCGCTGCAGCCAGCCGGAGAACAACCCGCCCGCGACCATGCCGATGGGGATGGCCGCGAACAGCAGGCCCAGCGCGAAGCCGCCACCGGGCGGGTCACCGAACACGGTCTGGCTGATCTCCGGGAAGACCACGCGCGGCATGCCGAAGCCCATCGCGATGACGTCGACCAGGAACGAGACCAGGAGGATCTTGTGCAGGGCGGCGTAGCGGAAGCCGTCGACGATCTGCCGCAGGCCCGCCCTCGGCCGCTCCCCGGCCGCCTGCGGCGGCACCGCGGGCAGCCGGAACGTGGCCCAGATCGTGGCCAGCAGGAAGATCGCGTCGAGCAGGTAGAGCGTGCCCAGACCGACGACCGGGATGAGCACGCCGGCCAGCAGCGGCCCGACGATCGCGCCGAGCTGCACGACCGTCATGTTCAGGGCGTTCGCCGCGGGCAGCTGGGCCGCCGGCAACAGGCGCGGGATGACGACGGAGCGCGCGGGCTGGTTCATCGCGAGCATCGACGTCTGCAGCGCGAACAGCACGAGCACGACCCAGACGGTGCCGACCCCGCTGGCCGCGACCACCCACAACGCGAGCGAGGTGATCGCGATCCCGGTGCCGGTCAGCAGCAGCATCCGGCGACGGTCCACGGCGTCGGCGATCGCGCCGCCCCACAGCCCGAAGATCACCAGCGGGACGAGGCCGAACGCGCCGGTCAGGCCCACGTAGGCCGAGGAACCGGTCATCGCGTAGATCTGGGTGGGCACGGCGACGACGGACATCTGCGCGCCGACCGTCGTGACGATCCCGGCGACCCACAGCCGCCGGTAGGACGGCGTCTCCAGCGGGGTGGTGTCGGCGAAGGTGTTGCGCGCCAGGCCGGCCAGCCGGGCGCGCAGCGTCCGGCCCTCCGGCAGCTGCGCCGTGGTCGCCCCGGGATCCACCGGCACCCGGCGGGTGGCCGCCTCGCCGCGCACCGGCCGGGTCGGCGCCTCCGGGCCCGCGGCCAGCCGCTCGGTGCTCGCCTCGGCCGGGCCGGGGGCGGGGACGGTGAACGGGTCCGCCCGCGGGTCGTGGGCGGGCCGGGTGGGCGGCTCCGGCGCGGGGCGCGGGGGCTCGGCGCGCAGCGGATCCGTGGGCTGGTCCGGGCCCGGTCCCGGACGGGTGCGACTCACGTTCCCACAGGTACCACGACCGTCCGACACCGCCGCGGTCCGACGGCGGTCGCAACCGGACAGGACGGGCGAAGCGGGCAGCGCTGCGGCGGCGGGCGGCACCGTCGTTCACGAGGTGTGGGCGAAGGCGCCGCTCGCTCGGCCGCGCGGTGGCTACGGCGCCAGCCGCACGACCTTCCACGTCCGCGAGTCGCGGTCGCCCACGAACCGGAGCCGGTCGTGCATCCGGTTGGTGCGTCCCTGCCAGAACTCGACCTCGTCCGGCACGATCCGCCAGCCGCCCCAGTGCGGCGGCCGGGGGATGACCTCGGTGTCGGCGAACCGGCGCTCGGTGGCGGCCAGCGCGTCGTCGAGCACACCGCGGTCGGTCACGACGGCGGACTGGGCCGAGGCCCACGCCCCGAGCTGGGAGCCGCGCGGGCGGGTGGTCCAGTAGGCGTCGGCCTCGGCGTAGCTGGCCTGCTGCACCAGGCCGCGGACGTGCACCTGGCGGTGCAGCGCGTACCAGGGGAAGGTCGCGGACGCCTCGTGCGACTGGCGCAGGTCGCGGCTCTTGGCGGAGGTGAAGTTCGTGTAGAAGACCACGCCTCGCTCGTCGAGCCCCTTGCACAGCACCGTGCGCGACGACGGGCGGCCGTCCGGGTCCGCCGTGGCGAGCACCATCGCGTTGGGCTCGGTGACCCCGGCCCCGCCGGCCTCGGCCAGCCAGCGGGCCAGCTGCTCGTGCCAGGTCGGGGCGAGCTGGTCGACGTCGAACCCTCCGGCGCCGTAGTCGACCCGCATGGCGGCGAGCGTCAGTTCGGTCATTCGCACCTCCTCGTGGAGCCCGACGGTATGTGGGCACCCCGGCCGGGCGACACCCTCCGTTCGGGTCCGGTGACCGAGCACACCTGACCGTTCCGTTGTGCTCCGGTGCTGGTCGGAGGCAGGGTGGCGGCGAGCACGCGCGCGGACCCGCGCGCAAGCAGGGACACCGGCCGACGGCGCCACCCGGCGACGGCCGCCGGTGCGCACCGACACGTGAGGAGAACCCCGGTGTCCGAGGACCACGCCGTCCCCCCGCCCCCGCCCGGCTTCAAGTCCGGCCTGGAGGGGCACGTCGCCTTCCGGACCGAGATCGCCGAGCCCGACAAGGACGGCGGCGCGCTGCGGTACCGGGGCGTCGACATCGAGGACCTGGTCGGTCAGGTCACCTTCGGCAACGTCTGGGCGCTGCTGGTCGACGGCCGGTTCGGGCCGGGCCTGCCGCCCGCCGAGCCGTTCCCGATCCCGGTCCACACCGGCGACGTCCGTGTCGACGTGCAGGCCGCCCTGGCGATGCTCGCCCCGCACTGGGGCTACCAGCCGCTGCTCGACACCTCGGTCGAGGAGGCCCGCGAGCAGCTCGCCCGGGCGTCGGTCATGGCGCTGTCCTACGTCGCCCAGTCCGCCCGTGGCATCGGCATCCCGGCGGTGCCGCAGTCCCGCGTCGACCAGGCGACGACGATCACCGAGCGGTTCATGGTCCGGTGGAAGGGCGAGCCGGACCCGGCGCACGTCAAGGCGATCGACGCCTACTGGGTCTCCGCCGCCGAGCACGGCATGAACGCCTCCACCTTCACCGCGCGCGTCATCGCGTCCACCGGCGCGGACGTCGCGGCCTCGCTGTCCGGCGCGATCGGCGCCATGTCCGGCCCGCTGCACGGCGGCGCCCCGGCCCGGGTGCTGCCGATGATCGCCGAGGTCGAGAAGACCGGTGACCCGGAGGCGCTGGTCACGGGCATCCTCGACCGCAAGGAGAAGCTCATGGGCTTCGGGCACCGGGTCTACCGGGCCGAGGACCCGCGGGCCCGTGTGCTGCGCCGCACCTGCCAGGAACTGAACGCGCCGCGCTACGAGGTGGCCGCCGCGCTGGAGCAGGCCGCACTGCGGATCCTGCGCGAGCGCCGCCCCGACCACCCGATCGAGACCAACGTCGAGTTCTGGGCCGCGGTGATCCTGGACTTCGCCCAGGTCCCGCCGCACATGATGCCGGCGATGTTCACCAGCGCCCGGACCGCGGGCTGGTCGGCACACATCCTGGAGCAGAAGCGGGAGAACAAGCTCGTGCGTCCCTCGGCCCAGTACGTCGGCCCGGGCCCGCGCAAGCCGCAGGACGTCGAGGGCTTCGACCTGCTCGTCCACTGACCTCGTGAGCGGCGATAGTCGCTGTAGCGACTATCGCCACTCACAGGCGGCGGGTCAGGCCGGCGCGGGGACGGGCACCGGGGTGCGGAGGCGGCGGATGGCCAGGCTGGCGATCGCGGCCAGGACGCAGAGCGCCGCGCCCCCGTACCACGCCGCGTCGTAGCTGCCGGAGGCGTCGCGGACGAGCCCCGCAGCCAGGGCGGCGGCCGCGGCGCCGAGCTGGTGGCTCGCGAACACCCAGCCGAACACGACCGGGGCCGTCGCTCCGAACCACTCGCGGCACAGCGCCATCGTGGGCGGCACCGTCGCCACCCAGTCCAGGCCGTAGAAGATCACGAAGGCGAAGATGCTGGCGTTCAGGTCGGCGCCGAACAGCGGCACGAGCAGCGCCAGCGACACCCCGCGCAGCAGGTAGTAGGCGCCGAGCAGGAGCCGCGGGTCGAAGCGGTCGGTGAGCCAGCCGGACAGCACGGTCCCGCCCACGTCGAAGATCCCGACCAGCGCCAGCAGGCTCGCCGCTGTGGTCGCCGGCATGCCGTGGTCGTGCGCGGCCGGTACGAAGTGCGTCTGGATCAGCCCGTTCGTGGTGGCCCCGCAGACGAGGAACCCGCCCGCGAGCAGCCAGAAGGTGCGCGTGCGCGCGACCCGGACCAGGGCGCCGACGGCCAGCCGGGCGGCCCCGGACCGGATCGGCTCGACGACGTCGGCCTCCGTGCCGCCGTAGGGCAGCTCACCCACGTCGGCCGGGCGGTTGCGCAGGAGCAGCAGCACGACCGGCACCACGACCAGCGCTGCGCCGGCCACCGTGACCGAGGCGGTGCGCCAGCCGGACCTCTCGACGACGTGCGCGATCACCGGCAGGAAGACCAGCTGCCCGGTCACGTTGGCCGCGGTGAGGATTCCGGTGACCAGGCCGCGCCGGGACACGAACCAGCGCCCGACGACCGTCGCCACCAGGGCCATCGCCATCGACCCGGTGCCCAGCCCGACGATCACGCCCCAGAGCAGGACGAGCTGCCAGGACTGCGTCATGAACACGGTCAGCCCGGAGCCGACGGCCACCATCACCAGCGCGACCGAGACCACCTGCCGCACCCCGAAGCGCTCCATCAGCGCCGCCGCGAAGGGTGCCGTCAGGCCGAACAGCGCCAGGTTCACCGACAGCGCCGCCGAGATCGATCCGATGGACCAGCCGAACTCGGAGTGCAGCGGCTCCACCATCACCCCCGGCGTCGACCGGAAGCCGGCCGCGCCGATGATCGCGAGGAAGGTCGCCGCCGCGGCCCACCAGGCGGGGTGGACGCGACCGCGCCGGGGAGGGGTGCTGAGTTCACTCACAGGATGCAGCCTGGCCGATCGGGCCCGCCCGCAAAAGCGTGTCCGCGACGGCGCGCGGCGTCGTCGTCATCGGCATGCGCCGCAGGAGGCGGGCGCCTGGCGCCGCGGCGCTCAGGGCACCCCGGCGAGCTCGAGCGCGCGCACGGCCGCGGCGAACTCGGTGAGCTCCCGGCCGACGTCCGCGCCGGTGGGGCGCAACAGCAGTCCGGCGGGCCGCAGCCGCGCGACGACACGGTCCAGGTCCGCCCCCGGCGTCACCTCGACGACGGTGCGCAGGGCGGCCCCACGGGGCGAGCGCACGCCGAAGGTCAGCGGCACGTACTCCGTCGCGCCCGGCCGGGCCAGCCAGGCCGGGACGCCGCCCACGCCGTGCTCGCGCCGGAGCACCTCGCGGACCGCGGCCGCGTGCGCCTCCGGGTCCCGGCCGCTCCCACCCGGCAACCCCACGACCAGCTCGGTCCGGCCCCGGGCCCGCACGGCCAGGTCGGCGACCGCGCCGGCGTCGGCCGAGGCCCGTCGCCAGTGTCCGCCCACGGCCAGGCCGATGCGGATCCGCGAGGTCCGCTCGGCCGCGACCGCGAGGGCCATGCCGGCGTCCGAGTAGCTGCGCGGCGCGTCGTGGCACCACGCACGGGCGTAGCCGAGCTGCTCGGCCAGCGCGACGTGCTCCGGCGTCGCCACCGTGGCGGCGAGCGCGCAGTCGATCTCCATCTCGGTCCTCCGTCGACGTCCCAGACCGGTATCTCGACCGATCAGGATGAGACGTTGCAGCCGCAACGGGAACGGCGGGGGGGTTCGCTCGGACGGCCGCCGCACTGCACCGCTCCGGTGATGCCGCCTCACCCGCACGGCGGAGTCGGCGCGGCCACCCTCCGTGCAGGGCCGAACCCGCCACCCCACGCGCGCCGGAGGCTTGCGACACTGGGGCACGTGACCGCGTCGACCAGCTCCGACCTGCAGATCCCCGCCGACCTCCTCCCCGGCGACGGGCGGTTCGGCTGCGGACCGTCCAAGGTCCGCCCCGAGCAGCTCCGGGCGCTCGCGGACGCCGCGGACGTGATGGGCACCTCGCACCGGCAGAAGCCGGTGAAGTCCCTGGTCGGGCGGGTACGCGCCGGCCTGCGTGAGCTGTTCTCGCTGCCCGACGGCTACGAGGTCGTCCTCGGCGACGGCGGCTCCACCGCCTTCTGGGACGCCGCGGCGTTCGGCCTGGTCCGGGAGCGGTCGCTGCACCTGACCTACGGCGAGTTCTCCTCGAAGTTCGCCGACACCACCAAGGGCGCGCCGTTCCTGGCCGACCCGGTGATCGTGTCCGCCGAGCCCGGCAGCGCGCCGGAGCCGACCGCGGACCCGTCGTGCGACGTCCTGGCCTGGGCCCACAACGAGACGTCCACCGGCGTCGCGGTGCCGGTCGTGCGGCCGGAGTCCTCGATCGAGGGCCAGCTCGTGGTGATCGACGCGACCTCGGGCGCCGGCGGCCTGCCCGTCGACATCACCCAGGCGGACGCGTACTACTTCGCGCCGCAGAAGGGCTTCGCGTCCGACGGCGGGCTGTGGCTCGCGCTGGTGAGCCCTGCCGCGCTCGGCCGGGTCGCCGAGCTGGCGCAGGGCGACCGCTGGATCCCGCCGTTCCTGTCGCTGGCCACCGCCGTCGACAACTCGGTCAAGGACCAGACGTACAACACCCCGGCCGTGGCCACACTGATCATGCTCGCCGACCAGATCGACTGGATGCTGGGGCTCGGCGGGCTCGACGCGTGCGTCGCGCGCACCCAGGACTCCTCGAGCCGGCTCTACTCCTGGGCCGAGAAGTCGGACTACACCACGCCGTTCGTGACCGACCCGACACACCGGTCCCAGGTCGTCGGCACGGTCGACTTCGCGGACTCGGTCGACGCGGCCGCCGTCGCGAAGATCCTCCGGGCGAACGGGATCGTGGACACCGAGCCCTACCGCAAGCTGGGCCGCAACCAGCTGCGGATCGGCATGTTCCCGGCCGTGGAGCCGACGGACGTCTCGGCCCTGACCGCCTGCATCGACTGGGTGGTCGAGCAGCTGCACTGAGCGGAGCGAACATCAGCGCCGAGCGGAGCCTGCGTAGCGAACATCAGCGCCGAGCGGAGCCTGCGTCGCGAACATCAGCGCCGAGCGGAGCCTGCGTCGCGAACCTCAGAACCGGGACTCTCCCACTCCCCGAACGGCCGGGTCGCCTCGTGCGACCCGGCCGTTTCGCGTCGGTACGGGGTGACGGAATGTAGTCACAGCAGTAACATGCGTCCCAGATTTACCGATCTCGGCACGACGTGCGACGGTACGGAGTGTCCACCGGCGTGAGCGGTCGCCGGTGCGGATCAGAAGGCCACGTCGAGGGCCGGAAGGGCCCACCGGCGCGCCTCACTCGTCGGACACGATTCGGCAACTACCGTCACCCGGACGGGGTCAGAGCGAGCGAGGAGGCCGGCGGATATGCGGTCGTTGCGGGTCGTCGGGATCACCGAGGACGGTTCGGTGGTCCTCGAGGACTCGGCGCGCCGCGAACGGTTCACCGTGCCCGCCGACGAGCAGCTCCGAGCCGCCGCGAGGGGGGACCTGACCCGGCTCGGACAGATCGCGATCGAGTTGGAGAGCCAGTTGCGACCACGCGAGATCCAAGCTCGGATCCGGGCCGGAGCGTCCGTGGAACAGGTCGCCTCGGCCGCCGGGGTACCCGCCCAGAAGATCGAACGCTTCGCCTATCCGGTCCTGCTCGAACGCGCCCGTACGGCCGAGCTCGCCCGTGCGGCGCACCCCGTCCGGGAGGACGGGCCGGACGTGCGGACCCTCGCCGAGACCGTCGCGCACACCTTCGGGCTGCGCGGACAGGACCACACGGGCGCCGAGTGGGACAGCTGGAAGGGCGAGGACGGCAAGTGGGTCGTCGCCCTCGGATGGCGGTCCGGCCGTTCCGACATCCGGGCGCACTGGGTCTTCCAGCCGGGTGCGCACGGGGGCACCGTGACCGCGCTCGACGACCACGCCCGCGACCTCGTCGAGGGCCGTCCGCAGCAGCCGCTGCGGCCCGTCGGCCCGGTGATCGACATGGCGCGCCCGGACGACCCGGCGGCCGAGATGGCGGCCGAGGAGGTCGTGCCCGCCGCGGTCAACGGCGACCCCCGCCGGATCGCCCCCGACCAGCGCCGCGGCCCGCTGCCCTCGACGCGTCGAGAGCCGGTTCGCGCGCGTACGGACGGGCGGTCGGAGCCGGCCGGGCCACCACATCCCGCGACGCGGAGCACGGACACGCTGACGACGGACACCCGGACGGCGGAGGCCGGGCGGTCCGGGCTCGTCGGGTCGGGTCCGGGGTCGGCCGGGTCCGGGTCCGGGGCGGCCGGGTTCGGGTCGGGCTCGGGGTCGGCCGGGTTCGGGTCGGGCTCGGGGTCGGCCGGGTCCGGGTCGGGCTCGGGGTCGGCCGGGTCGGGGTCAGGCGGGTCCGGGCCAGGCGGGTCCGGATCGGCGGGGTTCGGGCCAGGGTTCGTCGGGTCCGGTTCGTCCGCATCGGGTTCGTCCGCATCGGGCTCGGGCGGTTCCGGGTCGGGCTCGATCGGATCCGGGTCGGGATCGGCCGGGCCGGATACCCCGCGGACCGGTGGTCTCGGGCCCGTGGGCCGTCGTGCCGACCCGGCGGGATCCGAGCCGCGCGAGCGCGCGGTGGAGGTTCCGGACGAGCGCTCCTCCGCCGGGACCGAGCCCGCGGACGGCACCGTGCAGGTCGAGTCCGCGGCACCCACCGCGACCGCGACACCGTCGGCCGTCACGACCGCACCCTCGGCATCGAGCGCCGATGGTGCTGTGAGCGTCGGCGGGACGGAGCAGAAGAGGGGCATCGACGCGGTCTCCGGGAGCGCGTCCGCCACCAAGCCGGGTGCAGCGGAGACGGCCGTGGACACCGCGGCATCGAGGAACGACGCAGCGGCTCCGGAGAAGGACGCGGCGGCCCCGGACAAGGACGCGGTCTCGACAGGGGACGCGACGGGCCCGGCCACGGAGCCGGCGACGAAGGACACGGCCCAGGCCGCCCCGAAGGAGCGGCGTGACCGGACCTCTGCCGGGGACGAAGCGCCCGAGCAGGCCGGGGCGAGCGCTGTGCAGGACGAGAAGGCGCCGGCAGCCGGGGCAGGGCCCGGCGCCCGGACCGAGGGCGACCAGCCCGCTCCCGCCAAGCGCACCAAGAAGGGCAAGCCGGTCATGCCGTCGTGGGACGAGGTGCTGTTGGGCGTCCGCGGCCGGTGAGCTCGGGCCGGCCCGTTCCCGGTCCTCTCCGCGATCCGACGCCAGTCGGTCACACGCAGCGATCATGAGCGGACCCCGATCGGCAGTGCCGGCCGCACCGCGGCGGATCTGCCGGACGAGCCGGGGTGCCGCGAGCGAGCCGACGTCCGGCGGAGCTTCGGTCAGAGGAACTGGCCGAGCAGCAGCACGACCCAGGCCACGCCGAGCCCCACAGCCACACCGAGCCCGATCCAGCGCCAGAAGGGCAGCCGGCGGACCAGCCAGAGCGAGGGCGCCAGCCCGCCCACCACCAGGAGGTTCGCCGGGATCCAGAGCAGCCCGAACGCCTCGCCGAAGGCCCGGCTCAGCGTGATGTCGCCGATCGCCGCGAGCACCGCGAAGAACGCCGCGACCACGAGGCCGGTGGACCAGGGCGTCGGCTCGTCGGGATGCGCCGGCACCAGCGGGATCGGCTCGGTGGTGCGGCCGTGCACCAGGTCGACGCCCCCGGTCAGCGGGTCGACGTACTCGACCGGCCGGCCCAGGACGTCGGACACCCGGCCGGCGAGCTGCCGCCCGCGCCGGCTGACGATGTCCTGCTGCTCGGGCCGCACCTCGATCCCGCGGATGCTCGCCGCGACCGCGCCCCACTGGCGGAGGTCCGCGCTGAGGTCCGGAGGCAGCACGGCATCGCCCGGCCGCTTCTCACCGAGCACCACCTGACCCCCCGCAGCGAGGTGCACACTTCTCAGCCTACGGACGCCCCCACCGCGTGGAAGGCCACCGCGGCAGCCGTTGCGACATTGAGAGAGTCGACGCCCGTCGCCATCGGGATCCGCACCCGGACGTCGGCCGCGGCCAGGGCCTCCGGCGTCAGACCGGGCCCTTCGGCGCCCAGCAGCAACGCCACCCGCTCCCCCGCCAGGCCGGCCGTCGAGAGGGGGAGCGAGTCGGGCGCCGGCGTCAGCGCCGCGACCCGCAGGCCGGCCTCGCGCAGCAGGTCCAGCGACGCCGGCCACGGGCTGGGCAGGGGCGCGAACGGCACCCGCAGGACGTGCCCCATCGACACCCGCACCGACCGCCGGTACAGCGGGTCGGCGCAGCGCGGCCCGAGCAGGATCCCGTCGACGCCGAGGGCCGCGGCGTTGCGGAACAGGGAGCCGAGGTTCTCGTGGTCGTTCACGCCCTCGCACACGGCCAGCACGCGGGCCGTCCGGGCCAGCTCCCGGGCGTCGACCGGGGCGGCCCGGTCCGCGACGGCGAGCACCCCGCGGTTGAGGTGGAAGCCGACCGTGGTGGCCATGGTGTCGGCGTCCGTGGCGTAGGCGGGGACGTCGAGGTGCGCGAGATCAGAGGTGAGCTCCTCGATCCGGCGGGGTACCCCCAGCAGCGAGCGGACGGGAAAGGGGGACTCGATGAGGCGGCGGACGACGACCACGCCCTCGGCGATCACGAGGCCGCGGCCGCCGGGGCGGTCGGGTCGGCGGTCGGCGGTGGTCAGGTCGCGGTAGTCGTCGAGCCGGGGGTCGGTGGGGTCGCCGATCGCGGTGATGATGGCCACGGCGACCGATCGTCCCAGGTGGCCGGCCGTTCGTCGCACGGGGTCGCCCGGTCAGCCGGTACCGCCGCTTCCGGCGATGTGCCACGGTGGAGAGCCGCTTCGGGCGGACCGGCAGCTAGGAGGCATCGGGAGAGCATGGGCCAGGACGTCGACCGGACCCGGTTCAGTCGGCGGGAACGCCAGCGGTATCGAGCCAAGGTGCAGCGTTGCCTCGAGGCGCTGACGACGATGCTGCGGGAGCACCCGTTCGCCGAGGACGATCCGATGACCGGCATCGAGGTCGAGCTGAACCTGGTCGACGGCTCCCTGAGCCCCTCGATGACGGGCAAGGACGTCCTCGAGGCCATCGGTGGCACCGAGTTCCAGACGGAGCTCGGCCGGTGGAACATCGAGCTGAACCTCCCACCGCGCCCGCTGCCCGGTGACCAGTGGCGGCACCTGGAGCACGAGCTGCTCGACGAGCTCGCCGTCGCCCGGGCCAAGGCGCGGGACTGCAAGTCGCACCTGGCGATGATCGGGATCCTGCCGACGCTGGAGCGCTGCCACCTCGTCGCGGAGTCGATCTCGGCCGACGACCGGTACGCCGTCCTCAACGACCAGATGCTGGCCGCGCGGGGCGAGCCGATCCACGTCGACATCTCCGGCGGTGACCCGGGCGGGCTGCACGCCGTGGCGCCGGAACGGTTCACGGCCGACTTCGAGACGATCATCCCGGAGGCCGCCTGCACGTCCATGCAGCTGCACCTGCAGGTCTCCCCGAGCTCCTTCCCCGCGTACTGGAACGCGGCGCAGTGCCTCGCCGGCGTCCAGCTCGGGCTCGGGGCGAACTCGCCGTTCCTGTTGGGCTCGCGGCTGTGGGCGGAGACCCGGATCCCGCTGTTCACACAGGCCTGCGACGTCCGGACGGTCGAGCTGCGCAATCAGGGCGTCCGGCCGCGGGTGTGGTTCGGCGAGCGCTGGATCTCGTCCGTGCTCGACCTCTTCGCCGAGAACGCGCGGTACTTCCCGGGGATCGTCCCGTTCCCGGGCGACTCCGACCCGATGACCACGCTGCGCACCGGCGGGGTGCCGGACCTCGACGAGCTCAAGCTGCACAACGGCACGATCTGGCGCTGGAACCGCCCGGTCTACGACGTCGCCGACGGCCAGCCGCACATCCGACTGGAGAACCGGGTGCTCCCGGCCGGGCCGACCGCCGTCGACATGGTGGCCAACGCGCTGTTCTTCTACGGGCTGCTGCGCGTGCTCGTGGAGTCCGACCAGCCGCTGTGGCAGTCGATGTCGTTCGAGGCGGCCGAGGAGAACTTCACCACGGCCGCGCGGCACGGCATGGAGGCGCCGCTCTACTGGCCGGGCACCGGGTGGATCAAGCCGGACGAGCTGGCCCTGCGCAAGCTCCTCCCGCTCGCCCACGAGGGCCTGGCCCGGTGGGGCGTGAGCTCGGCGGTCCGCGACCGGTACCTGACGGTGATCGAGCGGCGGTGCGTGACGGGCCGGACGGGCGCGACCTGGCAGCTCGACACGGTCGCGGCGCTCGAGACCCGCGGGATGAGCCGGCAGGGTGCCCTGACCGGGATGCTGGAGCGCTACCTCGAGGCCTCCGAGGCCAACGAGCCGGTGCACACCTGGGCCCTCCCCGACTGATCCCGACTGGCCGCACCTGACGTCCCGACTCGCCACGGCCCACCTCGCTTCGCGCACCGTTCCGCGAGGCACACCCTGTGGATTCGCGGGTCGGGAGCTCCTCGCCGGTACGATCGGGTCGTGGCAAGGGCGGGGAAGGAGCAGCTCCGGGGCAACGTCGCGACCGCTATCCGGGACCAGATCATGGCGCGGACCGTGCACCCCGGCGACACGCTCCGGCTCGGGCAGCTGGCCGAGCAGCTCGGCGTGAGCGTGACGCCCGTCCGTGAGGCCCTGTTGCTGTTGTCGCAGGACGGGTGGGTGCGTCACGAGCCGAACCGCGGGTTCCGTGTCGCGGCGATCCGGCGCAGGGACGTCGAGGACACGTACCTGATGTGGTCGACGGCCGAGGGCGAGATCGCCGCTCGCGCGGCCACCCGGGCGACCGCGCGGGACATCGACTACCTGCGTCAGATCGACCAGCAGATCCGCAGCGCGGACCCGGAGGACGGGCACCTCGCGACCGAGCTCAACGCCACGCTGCACCACTACGTGTCCGTGATCGCGGATGCCCCGAAGCTGGACTGGTTCGCCCGGGCCGCCAGCAGGTTGGTGCCGCTGCAGTTCCCCGAGAACTTCCACGTCGTACCGGGTTGGTCCGAGGTCGACCGTGTCGAGCACGCACACCTGATCGATGCACTCGCCGCCGGTGACGTCGAGGCGTCCCGTGCGGGGACCGCCGCGCACTTCCGCGGCACCGGCGAACTGCTCATGCGGTGGCTGGACTCCCTCGACTTCTGGGGGGAGCCGGACACGCCGAAGGCGCCCCGGGATCCGGGGCGCCTGGCGGGCTGAGCAGATCCGTCAGAGGTCGAGGACGAGACGGGGCGAGCGCGAGCGCGAGCAGCACGGCATCATGACCTCGCCGGAGGCCTGCTCCTCGGCACTCAGGTAGGAGTCGCGGTGGTCCGGCTCCCCCTCCAGGACATACGTCTCACAGGTCCCGCAGGTGCCTTCCCGGCAGGAGGTCGGGATGTCCACCCCCGCTGCCTCGATCGCCTCGGCCAGGGTCTGGTCCGCCCCGACGGTCAGGGTGATCCCCGAGGCGTCCAGCTCCACCTCGAACGGAAGGTTCGCGCCGTCGAGCGCGCCCTCCTTGGGCCGGAACCGCTCGAGGTGCAGCGACCCGGCGGGCCACGACGCGCAGCGCTCCTCGACGGCGTCGAGCAGCACACCCGGGCCGCAGCAGTAGACCGCGGTGTCCGGGGTGGGGGCGCCGAGGATCTCGGCCAGGTCGAGGAGGCCGTGGGTGTCCTGAGGCCAGAACGTCACGTCGTCACCGTGTTCGGCGAGCTCGGCGCGGAAGGCCATGGATGAGGTCTGCCGGCCGCCGTAGAACAGTCGCCAGGGCTTCCCGGCCGCCTCGCAGGCCGCGACCATCGGCAGAATCGGGGTGATCCCGATGCCGCCCGCGACGAACAGATACTCCGCCGCGTCGACCAGGGCGAAGTTGTTCCGCGGACCTCGGCACACCACCTGGTCGCCGACGGCAAGCCGCTCGTGGACGTAGGCCGACGCGCCGCGGCTCTCGGGCTCGCGCAGGACGCCGAGGCGCCAGTGGGACAGGTCGGTCGGGTCCCCGCACAGCGAGTACTGCCGTTCGAGGTCCGGGCCCAGGACGAGGTCGACGTGCGCGCCGGGCTCCCAGGCGGGCATCTTCTCCCCCGCCGCGGGCTCGAGGCGCAGCGAGACGATGCCGTCCGCCTCGGCCTCGATCGCCGCGACGACCGCGGTCAGCTCCTCCGTCACGGCCCGAGCACCTTCGCGGCGACGGCCTTGGTGGCCTCGGCGTCCCCGGTGAGCACCTGCACGGGGTTGACGACCATCATCTGGGTGATCTGGTCCTCGGTGACCCCGCGCTTGCGCAGCTCGGGCAGCACGTAGTCCGAGATGCGGTGGTGGTGCCAGTTCGGGGTGTGCTTCGCCCGCCACGACGGCGGGGTGTTGATGGAGAAGAACCCGGCGTCGTGGGAGATCGTGATCTTCTCCGCGTAGCCCTGCTCGAGGAGCGTGGCGAGGGTGTCGACGCGGGACTCGTCGTCGAGCACGAACTCCATGCCGAAGCGGTCCATGCCGATGAAGGAGCCGTTGTCCATCAGCTCCTTGAGGTAGTCCAGGTCCGTGGAGTCCCCGCTGTGCCCGATGACGGTGCGCTCGAGGTCCACGCCGTTGGCCGTGAACCACTTCTGCTGGTCGCGGCCGTTGGCGAAACCGACGTTGGTGTGGGTGGAGATCGGCACGCCGGTCTCGGCCTGCGCGCGGGCGGCGGCCCGGTAGACCCGGTCGAGATCCGGGGTGATGCCGTGCTCGTCGGTGACGATCTTGATGATCCCGGCCTTGACGCCGTCGGTGCGCGGGATGCCCGTGACGATGTCGTCGATGAACATCGTCTCCAGCACGTCGGGGCCGCCGAGGGTCTTGCCGACGAGCCCGTCCGGGCCGTGGGTGTGGAAGTAGGTCGGGAGGTCCTTGGCGGTGTAGTAGCCGGTGGCGACGACGATGTTGAGCGGCACGCCCTCGGCGAGGCGCTGCACGGTCGGGATGTCGCGGCCCAGGCCGAGCACGGTCAGGTCGACGAAGGTGTCGATCCCCTTGTCCTCGTGCAGCGAGGTCAGGCTCTTCCGGGCCCGCTCGAAGATCGCGGCCTCGTCGTACTCCGGGTGCACGATGTTCTGCTCGAGCTCCGGGTTGCGGGCCATGATGTGCTCGTGCATCAGCGTGGTGCCGATCTGCGAGCTGTCGATCGGGCCACGCAGGGTGTTCACGGTGCTCATGCGGGGACATCTCCTTCGGTGTCGGTGGTGAGGGCGTCGCGGCGGGCGCGGGCCGCGGTCAGGCCCGCCTTGAGGAAGCCGACGTCCGAGCCGGCGGTGACCATGCGGAAGCCGCGGTCGGCCTCGGTGACCGGGTCGCCGGTGATCCCGGCCGCGATGCCGGCCGCGGCACAGGCAGCGACGATCTCGGCGACGGCGGTCCGGTGCCGGTCGTCGCGGGGGCCGGTGACCGGGTCGAGGCCGAGACTGACGGCGAGGTCGCCGGGGCCGACGTACACGCCGTGCACGCCGGGGACCGCGGTGATCTCCTTCGCCTGGGCCACCCCCTCGGCGGTCTCGATCATGACGAGGCACAGCACCTGGCCGTTGACGGTCGCCGGGTCCGGGCCGAGGCCGTAGGCCGAGCGGGTCGGCCCCCAGCTGCGCACCCCCAGCGGCGGGTAGTGCACCGCCGCCGCCGCCCGTCGGGCGGCCTCGGCCGACTCGACGTTGGGCACGATCACGCCCTCGGCGCCGGCGTCGAGCGCCCGGCCGATCAGCACGGGGTCGTTGGCGGCGACCCGGACCAGGGCCGTGGTGCCGGTCCGGGCGGTCGCCCGCAGCATCTCGACGGGGCTGGCGAGCCCCCCGACGCTGTGCTGCTGGTCGAGGTAGAGGTAGTCGAACCCGGCCATCGCCAGGGTCTCCGCGACGTGCGGGTCCCCGGTGTGGCAGGCCAGGCCGACGGCCCGCCCGCCCGACTCCAGGATCGCCCGGAGCCGGTTGGGGTGGGCCTCGGTGGTCACGGCGTAGCTCACGACGGCGTCGTCCCCACGGCCTTGTCGAGCCGGTACCAGTGCCGGGCGGACTCGTGCATCACCTTGGGCCGCATGGACTCCGGCATCAGGTTCAGCACCCGGGCGAGGTCGTCGGTGTGCAGGTGCGGGTAGTCCGTGGCGAACAGCAGGATGTCCTCGGAGCCCAGCCACTCGATGATCCGGCGGGCGTGCGCGTCGGGACCGAGGTCGGCGGGGGCGATGGAGAACCGGAAGTGGTCCCGGATGATCTCGGTGGGCAGCCGGTCGACCCACGGGATCTCGCGGCGCAGGCCCTTCCACTTCTTGTTGATGCTCCAGCTCCAGGTGGGCACCCAGGCGAAGCCGCTCTCCAGCATCGTGACCCGCAGGTCCGGGAACTTCTGGAAGATCCCCTCGTAGATCAGGCTGGTCAGCTGCGCCCCGTAGACCTGGATCTCCGCGGCGTACTCCTCGGCGTACCAGGAGGCGTACCCGGTGGGCGAGGGCGCGTCCTCCGAGGTCCCGCCCCAGCTCAGCCCCATGACGAGATCGTGGCGGGTCATCGCCTCGTAGATCGGCCAGAACACCCGCTGCCCGTAGAGCCGCTCCGCGCGCACCGGCATGGTGACCTGCACGATCCGCGGGTGCGAGCCGACGCGCTCGATCTCGGCGGCGGCCGCGGCGGGGTCGCGGGCCGGGACCACCATCGAGCCGACGAGGCGGGGGTCGCGGTCGAGCCACTCGGCGATCAACCAGTCGTTCACGGCACGGGCCAGCGCCGGAGCCCAGTCCGGGTGGCGCAGCGAGTCCACACCGTAGGCGGTGTTGACCAGCGCCACCTCCGTCCGCCACGGGTCCAGGACGTGCTGCTGCAGGTCCTCCAGGCGGGATGCCGGGGGCCGGCCCTCGGGCCGCCACTCGTCCCGCGCGGTGGTCGGCGCGTTCGGCGGGTAGGCCAGGGCCTGGCCGTTGGGGCCCTTCCAGCCGCGTTCCCGGGCGCCCTGCACCCACACCGGGTCGGTGTAGGGGAACAGGGCCTCCAGCGACGGCGGGGTGGCGTGCACGTCGCAGTCGATCACCGGTCCGGTCCACAGGGTGTCCCGGGTGGTGCCCTGCAGCAGTGCGGTGGTCATGGCTTTCCTCCGGGCTGTTCGTGGCGGGCCGGCCGCAGGGACAGCACGACGTAGTCGGACTCGACCGCCACGTCGACGGTCTCGGCGGTGTAGGGACCGGGGATTCGGCCGAGCTCGCCGCGGTCGAGCGCGGCCTTGACCTCGTCGGCGCCCTCGAGGGCGACCGGGAACGGGCGGGCGCGCAGTCGCGGGTTCCAGTAGGACCGGCCGTCCTCGACGTCGAACTCCCAGTTGTGGTATGGGCAGGTCACGAACGTCCGACCCTCGTCCAGGCGGACGTCACCGGGGACCGGGGACTCGATCTGGTTGACGACACCGCCCTCGCACAGCGGCGCGCCCAGGTGCGGGCAGCGGTTGAGCATCGCGTAGAAGCGGCCGCCGATGTTGAACACGCCGATCTCGCGGCCGTTCGCCTCGACGATCCGGCGCTCCCCCGGCGGGATCTCGTCGACCCGGCCGACCACGAAGCGGGTGGTGCGGGCCGGACGGGTGGGTGAGGTCGTCACAGGACCTCCACCTCCTTCGTGCGGTGGCCGGGCACCGTCGCCGGGTCCAGCCAGGTCGGGTCCAGGTCGGCGACACTGCGGCAGCCCATCAGCCGCATCGTGCGGACCATCTCGGTGCGCAGGATCTCCAGGACCCGCTCGACGCCCGCGGTGCCGGCCGCGGCGAGCCCCCAGGCGGGCAGACGGCCCACGAGCACGGCGCGGGCACCCAGCGACAATGCCTTGAGCACATCGCTGCCGCGGCGGATCCCGCTGTCCAGCAGCACCTCGGCCTGCTCGCCCACGGCGTCGACGATCCGTGGGAGCGCGGTGAGCGTGGCCGGGGAGCCGTCGAGCTGGCGGCCCCCGTGGTTGGACACGATGACCGCATCGGCGCCCGCCGCGACCGCCCGCAGGGCATCCTCGGGCGTGATGATCCCCTTGACCACGAGAGGGCCGTGCCAGTGGGCACGCAGCCAGTCGAGGTCGGTCCAGGTCGGCGAGTGCGAGCCCGCGCCGCCCTTGGTCATCTCGGTGAGCACCATCGGCTTGCCGTCGACGGTCACCTCGGCGGTGTTCGGGATCTCGAAGGGCAGCCCGTCGAGCAGGTACCGGGCCAGCCATGCCGGCTTCGGCAGTAGCTGCGGGGCGAGCTTCACGGCGTTGCGGGCGTTGACCCGCATCGAGTAGCTGAAGCCGTTCTTGTAGTCGCGGGGCCGGAAGCCCGCCACGGCCGTGTCGACCGTGGCGACCAGCGCGGAGTAGCCCGCCGCCTGCGCCCGGCCGACCAGGTTCTCCATCGTGGCCTGCGAGGAGAAGCGGTAGAGCTGGAACCACTGCGGCCCGTCGACCGCGGCGATGTCCTCGAGCGTGTACCCGGCGGCCGAGCTGGCGACGTGGATCGTGCCCGCCCGCGCCGCACCCGTCGCGAGCCCGAGGTCGCCGTCCGGGTGCACCAGCCGCATCCCACCGCACGGGGCGGTGAGTACCGGCAGGTCGATCGGCGTGCCGAGGACCTTCGTGGACAACTCGGGCTGGTCGACCCACGTTGCCATCCGCGGCGCGAAGGCCACGTCCCGGAACGCGCGGGCGTTGCGTTCGAGGGTCACCTCCCCCTCGGAGCCGCCGTCGACGTACTCCCGGATCCCGCGCGGCAGCACCCGGGCCGCGGCGCGCTGGGCGTCGCGGTGGTCGAGCAGCCGGGCGGCCCGCCTGCGGCGGGCGTCGTCCACGAGTGGCATGTCAGGCCTTCCCTGCGGGGATGCCGTGGCCGGGGCGGAGCGGGATGTTGTAGAGGGCACTGGCGTTCGCGCCGAGGATCCGGCGGCGCCGCTCCAGCGGGAACGACCGCGGCACCGACTCGTAGGGCGAGTCGAAGTCCCAGTGCGGGTAGTCCGAGGAGAACATCAGCCGCTCGGCGAACCCGGACTCCTCGAACATCGCGTACACGTCCGGGGTCCACTGCGGGTTCTCGGGCTCCTCGACGGGCTGGGTGGAGAACCAGAAGTGCTCCCGCAGGTAGTCCGACGGCCGCCGCGTCAGGTGCGGCAGCTCGTCGCGCAGCTTGTCGAAGGTCGCGTCGAGCCGCCAGGAGAACGGCACGGCCCAGTCCCACCCCAGCTCCAGCAGCGCGATCTTCAGCCGCGGGAAGCGCTCGAACACGCCCTCGAAGACAAGGCTGGGCACCATCGAAATCGGCAGCACCGCGAACGCCGCGTGCATCTCGGCGTAGAAGTTCTGCCGGCCCGCGCCGGTGGGCTGGCGGCCCATGCCCGGGACGTGGAAGCCCAGCGGGATGTCGTAGTGCTCGCAGGCCTCGAAGATCGGCCAGTAGCGCTGCTTGCCCAGCGGGTCCTGCCCGGCCGGGGACATCAGCACCTGCACGTAGGAGTCGCCGTTCGGGCCCTCCTTGCAGCGCACGATCTCGTCCGCGGCGCCGGCGAGGTCACGGGGCAGGGTGATGCTCGCCTTGAACCGGTCGTCCGCGCCCGCCCAGCTGTGGGCCAGGGCGTCGTTGTAGGCGCGGTAGATCGCGAACGCGCACTCGTAGGGCATGTTCACCCCGCCGTGGGTGACGATGTAGGTCTGCGGGCAGGTCAGCACCACCGCGGACATGTCGTACTTGTCGACCACCTGCTCCACGGCCAGGTGCGGGTCCACACCGACGCGGCCGTGCTCGTCGACGGCGTCCAGCCGGTGGGTGAACTCGCGCTGCGAGGGCGAGACCCCGCCCCCGAAGCTGCCCAGCCCGTAGCGGGCGATGTAGTCACGCCAGCGCTGCGGCAGGTGCTCGGCGACCTGCGGGTCGGTCGGCAGCGGCATCGGGTGGAAGTCGGTGTCGATGATGCCGAGCTTCTCCTCGACGGGCACGTCGACCGGACGAACGTCGGTGAGGGTCATGGCAATCCTCCTCCGGAGGGTCGAGGATCAGAGGGCGCTGCGGCTGGTCTCGGCGGCGAAGAACACCGCGATCACCGTGAGCAGGCACGCCGCCCCCATGAACAGGGAGATCCCGGCGGTGCCACCGCCCGAGGCCGCGAGCAGCGAGGCACAGATCAGCGGCGTGAACCCCCCGCCGACGGTGCCGGCGATCTGATACCCGAGCGAGGCGCCGGTGTAGCGCTGGGTCGTCGGGAACAACTCGCCCAGCCACGCCCCGAGCGGGCTGTAGACGATGGCGTGCGCGAACGCCGCCAGCGAGATGCCCAGGTACATCGCACCGACGCTGCCGCTGTCCATCAGGGCGAACATCACCGGGATGCTGAGCGCCTGCAGCACCGCGCCGACCCCGACGACGAGCCTGCGACCCCACAGGTCGGACAGGTAGGCGAACACCGGCTGGAACACCAGGCCGATCGCCGCGGAGACGAGAACGGCGTTCAGGACGTCCGCCCGGGGGAAGCCGTCGGCGATGCCGTAGCTGACGATCCAGGTGCCGTAGACCGCGCTCGCCGCGAACGCGCCGAGCACCAGCGCGATCGACACCAGGAGGTTCTTCGGGTGGCGGAGCACCTCGACCAGCGGCACCTTGGGCGCCTCGGCCTGCCGGGCCTGCTCGCGGGCCTGCGTGAAGATCGGGCTCTCCTGGACGCCGAGCCGGATCCACAGGCCGATCACCACGAGGAGGGCCGAGATCAGGAACGGGATACGCCAGCCCCACTCGAGGAAGGCGTCCCCGGTCGCGGCGGCGGCGAGCGCGAACACCCCGTTGGCCAGCAGGATGCCGCCGTAGAGGCCCATCTGCGCGACCGAGCTGGACAGCCCCCGACGCCGGGGCGCGTGCTCCATGGTCATGAGCACCGCGCCGCCCCACTCACCGCCCGCGGAGACACCCTGGATCAGCCGCATCAGCACCAGGAGCAGCGGCGCGGCGATGCCGATCGTCCCGTACGTGGGCAACAGACCGACGACCGTCGTGGACACGCCCATCAGTACGATGGACAGCACCAACATGCCCTTGCGGCCGACCTTGTCCCCGAAGTGACCCCAGATGATGCCGCCGATCGGCCGGGCGATGAAGCCCGCGGCCAGGGTGGCGAACGAGGCGAGAGTCCCCGCCGTGGAGCTGAACTCGGGAAAGAACAGCTGGCTGAACACCGCGGCAGAGGCGATGCCGAACAGGTAGAAGTCGTACCACTCGATGACGGACCCGAAGAAGCTCGACAGGAGCACCCGGTTGCGCATACGGCGGTTTGTCTGCTGAGAGGGATCGCCGACCGGAGCACCATCGGCGCTGCGGGCAGCAATCTGCGAGTCGGTCACCATCGACCTCCGTGGTGGGCGCACGATCAACGGACATTGATCGTATATTCTCTGCCGCAAGAATATACGAAACCGATCCGGCTGTGTCCAGGGCCGGCTTCCGGGGACCTGTTCCGGCCGACCGGACGACTCGGGCGGCCGAGGGGGCGGAGGGGCGGAGGGGCCGGGGGGGCGGGGCGAGCGCTCAGCGCTGCTGACTGCGGATTCGCGATCGTGAACTGCTGGTCCGTTCAGCCCCGCCCCGCCCCCACAGGTTCCTAGGGTTCCCCTCGTTCCACCGCCGGTCCGTGATCCGGGCACCGCCGGTCCTCCGCTCGCTGACCCGCAGCCCCCCGCGGGCAGGAGCGCCTGCCCACGAGAGGGAGCGATGTCCCAGATCCGCATGCCCGGGAGGCGGTGAGATGGCCGCCTTCCGGAGGTTCGGGCGCCCGGCCGGGGCGCCGCGGGAGATCGTTCCGGGGAGCGCGACGAGCCACGCCCGGCTCTCCCGGCGCGCGGAGGACCTGCTCGGCCCGCCGCCCGGGGACCAGGACGGGAGCGCCGACCTGCCCACGGATCCGTACGGCTTCCCGCCGATCACGAGCGAGTCCTCCCCCGGCGGGCACCGCGGCTGGCCCGACGCCGACTCGCCGGCCGTTGCCGCCGCCTGGTCCGTACCGGCTCCGGAGTGGCCCGTCCCGGTGACGCCGACCGAGCAGCACGCAGCGCCGACCGCCCAGCACCCGCAGACCCAGCACCCGCAAGCCCAGCACCCGCAAGCCCAGCACCCGCAGATCGCCCAGCCCCCGCAGATCGCCCAGCCCCCGCAGATCGCCCAGCACCCGCAGATCGCCCAGCCCCCGCAGGTCGCCCAGCCCGCGCGGGTCGCCGCGCCCCGGCAACCCGACTCTCCCGACCCCGCAGGCCGTGCCGGGCCCGGCCTCGTCGTCCCCGATCCCGTCCCCCATGCCGGGGAGGCGGCCGCGCTCGCCGCCGCCTTCGCCGCCGACTACCTCTCCTGGGACGAGGACGACCCCGACCGGCGGGCCGGTGTGCTGGGCGACTATCTCGCCGAACGCAGACCGGTACGCCTCGGCTGGTCCGGGCGGGGGCGCCAGCGGGCGGACTTCGCCCTGCCCGGCCTGGTCCGGCCGGACGGCGAGGGCCGGGTGCTCGTCGACGTCCGGGTCCGCGTCACCCCCTACCGCCGGGTGCCCGGCGGTCGCCTGTCCCCGGCGGACGAGCCCGACGACGGGCCCGCGGTCGCCGCCGCCGCGCCCGCTCCCGCCGCCCGCGGGTGGCGCGGCCTGCCGGGCCGGTGGGTGCGGATCGGCGTGGCCGTGCGGGTGGAGGGCGACCGGCTCGTCGTCGACGCCGAGGAGGAGCTCGACGACCCGGCCGACACGACCCCGCCCCTCCGCGACAGGGACCGCGACACGGACCACGACACGGACCGCGACGCGCGCCCCGACACCGACCTCGACGACGACGCCCCCGTGGAGACGCGATGACCGGCTTCCGCCCACCCTCCGTCGCCGGCGTGGCCGGCGGCGTCGGCACCACGACCCTCGCGCTGGCCCTGCACGGCCGGGACAGCGGCACCGGCGCCGGCCTCGAGGCCGACATCGTCGTCTGTCGCAGCAGCGCCGAATCGCTGGAGCGCGCGGTGCGGGTCGCCGACCTCCTCGACCCGACGGCGGTGCCGCCGGTGCTCGCCGTGACCCTCGACGGTGGCGAACGGCGACCTCCCGACCGCCTCGACGAGCTCGGCCCGGGCTGGGCGGCGGTCGTGGTGCTGCCGCACGTCGGGCGGTGGCGCGGGGTGGTGGACCCGTACCGCGAGGCCGCCGGACTGCTCGGCAGGCCGCGCGAGCGGATCCCGCGGGCGCTGCGGCCCTACCTCGACGCCGTGACCCGGCTGGCCCGCGCGGTCGCGGAGTCGGGTCGCCTCACCCGGCCCGCGCCCACCACCGGGGCCCGGCCGGGCCCGCCGCCCGCCTCGAGGCCGGCGTCACCCACTCCACCGGCGCTCCCGGAGCCGGTCCTCGCGGCACCACCCTCCCAGCCCGAGCCCGCGGCCCCCACCGCACCGCCTCGGCCGGGGCCGACACCCATGTCGCTGCCCGCGACGGGGCTCGGGTTCGCCTCGTACCGCACCTTCGTCCCGGTCGGCGCCGACGGCCCGCTCACCTCCGTCGCCGTGCCCCGCCCGTCCCCCGTGGAGTCGCCGGACCCGCCCGGCGCCGACGTGGTCGCCGCGGGCCCCAGCCCCGCCCTCGAGGCCCGAGAACCGGGCCCGGACCGGGCGATCACCGGGCCTCCGATCACGGTCTGCCCGCCCGCGGTCCCCCACCCGCCCGCGGTTCCCCGGCCCGTCGAGCGGACGCCGGCCGTCGAGCGGGCGATCCATCCCGACCTCAGCCCCGTCCGCGGGATCCGGATCCTCACCGTCGCAGCTCCGCCCGACACCGCCGGTCCCCGGGGGTGAGTCCGTGCTCCGCCTGCCGCTCGTCGCCGCCCTCGCAGTGGCGTGGCTCCTGACCACGAGCCCGGCGACACCGCCCGTCCACCTCACCGCCGCCGGGCCCGTCGCGTCCGGTCCCCCCGGGCCGGCCGGTCCCGCCCACGCGGTCGATCCCACTCCTCCCACCACAGTGACCCGACGGGCAGGAACCGACGGCGTCCTCGTGGTCCCCGCCCCCACCCGCGCACCGTTCCTCGAACGGATGGCCGCCCAGCAGTGCCCCGAACTCGCCCCCGCCCGGGGCGGTGCCGTCCGCACGGTGGCGGCGCGGTCCCCGGACGAGCCGGTACCGGTCACGCGGCTGCGGCGGACGTGCTCGGCCCTGCGGACCGGCGTCGCGACGCTGCTCCGCCGGCCCGCATCCGCGCACAGCTGCGCGGCGGCCTGCCCCGAGGCCCTGCGCGAGGCCGTGTCCGGCGCGCGTGACCAGGCGGTTCCCGCCGCGCGGCCGGGCGTGTGGACCGGCGGGCGGACCGCCTGCACCCCGCCCGACCCGACCGGTGGCGACGGCTGCGTCACGGGTGCCACGCGGCACGGGGTGGCCGCGGTCGCCGCGGCGTTCGGGCCGCTGGGCGGCGGCCCCGCGATCCGCTCGGCCGGCTGCTGGGACGCCCATGCCTGGAACCCGCGCAGCGACCACCCGCGGGGCCGCGCCTGCGACTTCTTCCCGGGCACGGCCGGTGCGTTCCCCGACGCCGACGGCCTCGCCGCGGGCTGGGCGGTGGCGAACTACCTGCGCGAGCACGCCGGGCCGCTCGCCGTCGCGTACCTGATCTGGCAGGGGCGGTACTGGGATCCGTCGGTCACGGACGAGGGCGGCTGGGGCCGGCCGTACACGAGCAGCGTCTACGACACCGGCGACGTCACCGGCGGTCATTTCGACCACGTCCACGTCAGCTTCGCGCAGTGAGTGAGGAGTGAGGACGCCGTGCCACCCACCGACCTGACCGCCCACCTCGCCCGCCTGCTCGCGACCGGGGTCGCCGCCCTGCTCGGCTTCGTCGGGCCGGGAACCGCCGCCTCGCCGGCCGACGTCCCGGTGGTCCGGACCGCGGCCGAACGCGCGGACAGCGGGGGCGAACGGGTCCGCCGGATCCCGGCCCCACCCCGCCGCGCCACCACCGTCGGCCCCGGACGGAGCAGCCGCGGCGGCGGGGGCACCGGGGATCGTGACCCGGCGGGCACCCTCACCCGCCGGCCGCGCGGCAGCGGGACCACCGGCCCCCTCATCCGCCCCGGAGAGGGCCGCACCGCGGCCGCCACCTTCGGCTGGGGCACGCCGAACCGCGAGGACGACTTCACCGACGGACTCGCCGGCTGGGGCCTCTACGACGGCGCCGGGCACGGCGGGAAGGGTCGCCGCTCCCCCGACGCCTTCTCGATCCGCGACGGGATCCTGGTCGTCACCGGCTCACCGGACGGCACCACGGGCGGCATGGCCTGGAACCCCGGGCAGAAGTACGGCAGGTGGGAGGGCCGGGTCCGGGCCCCGGAGAGCGACCGCAGCTACCACGCCCTGCTGCTCCTGTGGCCCGACGCCGAGGACTGGCCCTCGGGCGGTGAGGTCGACTTCATGGAGATGTCCGATCCGGACCGGCGGAGCACCGACCTGTTCCTGCACTACGGCCCGGACAACTCCCAGCTGCACGGCGAGGTCGAGATCGACGCCACGCAGTGGCACAACTGGGCGGTGGAGTGGACGCCGGACCACATCGCGGCCTTCGTCGACGGCGAGGAGTGGTGGCGCACGGAGGAGCGGCGGACGCTGCCGCCCGGGCCGATGCACCTGACGATCCAGCTGGACTGGTTCCCGCACGGCGGCGAGGTCCGCGAGTCCCGGATGGAGGTCGACTGGGTCCGTCGGTACGACCTGTGACCGAGGAACGCGCCCCGGAGCATCCGCCCCCGACGCGAGTGGGCCCCGGCCGATCCGGCCGGGGCCCACTCTGTTCCCGAACTGACGCGCCGCTCCCACCACGAAGCGACGAGATGAAGGTTAGCCTTACCTTGTCATCGCCGTCAACCCCGCGTTCCGGGGGAATCCGGGCATCCCCTGGCGCCAGGCCAGCACCAGCCCGACGACCAGCACCGACAGTACGGTCACGACGCCGCCGACGACCAGCGGCGCGCGCCCGCCGAAGTGCTCGGCCAGCAGCCCGAGCAGCGGAGCCCCGAGCGGCGTCCCGCCCAGCAGGAGCAGCATGTAGAGCCCCATGACCCGACCCCGCATCGTCGGGTCGACCGAGAGCTGCACCGACGAGTTCGCCGCCGTCGTGAAGATCAGCGCCGCGAACCCGACCGGTACGAGCGCGACCCCCGCCGCGAGGTAGGTCGGCATCAGGCCCGCGACGACGAGCAGCGCACCGAACACCGCCCCCGCACCCGCGACCAGGCGCAGCCGCGGCTTGCGGGTGCGCCGCGCGACCGCCGTCGTGCCGAGCACCGAGCCGACGGCCAGCAGCGTGGTGAGCAGGCCGTAGCCCTGGGCGTCGCGGCCGAACACGTTGCGGGCCAGCAGGGCGATCGTCATGAAGAAGTTGATGCCGAAGGTCGAGACCAGGAAGACCAGCGCCAGCACGGCCAGCAGGTCCGCACGGCCGCGGACGTAGGCGAGCCCGTCCCGGAGCTGGTGCGGCGCCCGGGGCACCCGCTCGGACCGGTACAGCCGCTCCGGCCGCATGAGCAGCAGACCCGTGATCACCGCGGCGAAGCTCAGGGCGTTGATCAGGAAGACCCACCCCGTGCCGACCGCGACGATCAGCACACCGGCCACCGCGGGCCCGACGATCCGGGCGAGATTGAAGGTCAGCGAGTTGAGCGCGACGGCGTTGACGACCTGTCCGGGCCCGACCATCTCGGACACGAAGGCCTGCCGCATCGGGGCGTCGAGCGCGGAGAAGCAACCGAGCAGCAGGCACAGCAGGTAGACCTGCCACAGCGCGACGACGCCGGTGAGCACGACCGAGCCGAGTGCGAGCGCGCACAGTCCCATCGCGAGCTGCACCCCGACCAGCACGAGCCGCTTGTCGACCCGGTCGGCCAGCACCCCGCCCCACAGCGAGAGCCCGAGCGTGGGCGCGAACTGCAGGGCCGCGGCGACCCCGAGCGCGGTCGCGCTGCCGTGGGTGAGGTCGAGGACCAGCCAGTCCTGCGCGATGCGCTGCATCCAGGTGCCCACGTTGGACACCACCTGGCCCGAGACGAAGAGCCGGTAGTTGGGCACGCGCAGCGAGGCGAACATGCCATCGGGCGGTGAGTGCGCGGACTCGGAACCTGGAGCGGAACCTGCGGGGACCGGGGTTTCGGCGACAGCACTCACGATGTAGTTAGTTTACTACAACTACCCGAAGAGGGTGCGCAGCGGGCCGACCGCGAAGTAGCCCACGAACGCCACCGCCACGACCCACATGAGCGGGTGCACCTGGCGGGCCTTGCCGGTGGCCGCGGACAGCACGACGTAGCTGATGAAGCCGGCCCCGATGCCGTTGGCGATCGAGTAGGTGAACGGCATGATCACGATCGTCAGGAAGGCGGGCAGCGCGGTCCGCAGCTCGGTCAGCTCGATGCCCGCGACCTGCCGGAACATCAGCGCGCCCACGACCACCAGCGCCGGCGCCGCCGCCTCCACCGGCACGATGGCGTAGAGCGGGGTGAAGAACATCGCGGCGAGGAACAACACGCCGGTGAGCACGTTGGCCAGGCCGGTGCGCGCGCCCTCGGCGATGCCCGAGGCCGACTCCACGAACACCGTGTTCGACGACGCCGAGCCGACCCCGCCGGCCACCGCGCCGACGCCCTCGACCACCAGGGCGCGCCCGACGTTCGGCAGCTGGCCCCGCTCGTCGGTCAGCCGGGCCTGCTGGCCGAGGCCGGTCATCGTGCCCATGGCGTCGAAGAAGTTGGCCAGGACCAGGGTGAAGACCAGCAGGATGACGGTCAGCGCGTCGAGCCGGCCGAAGGCGCCGAACGAGAAGTCGCCCACCAGCGAGAGGTCGGGCCAGCCGACGACGCTGTCCGGCAGCGCCGGGACGGACAGCGACCACCCCTTCGGGTCGGTGGCCGACGAGCCGACCTGCACGATCGCCTCGACGACGATCGCGACGACCGTCGTGGCGACGACGCCGATCAGCAGGCCGGCCCGGACCCCGCGCACCACCAGCACGCCGGTGAGCAGCAGGCCGACGACGAAGACGAAGGTCGGCCACGAGGCGATGGAGCCGCCGATGCCCAGGCCGACGGGCACCGTCGTGTTGGCGGCGTCGGGCAGGCGGCGGACGAAGCCGGCGTCGACCAGCCCGATCAGCGCGATGAAGGCGCCGATGCCGACGGCGATGGCGGACTTCAGGGCGGCCGGCACGGCGTTGAACACCGCGGTGCGGAAGCCGGTGACGGCGAGGACCACGATGACGATGCCGTCGAGGACGACCAGGCCCATCGCCTCGGGCCAGGACATGAGCGGCGCGATCGTGACCGCGAGCAGGGTGTTGATGCCGAGGCCGGTGGCGATCGCGAAGGGCAGGTTCGCGACGAGCCCGAACAGGATCGTCATGACCCCGGCGACGAGCGCGGTCACGGCGGCCACCTGCCCGATCGGCAGGATGTTCCCGAGCGCGTCCGCCTTCGCGCCCGGGTCACCGGGCGCCACGCTGCCGAGGATCAGCGGGTTCAGCACGATGATGTAGGACATCGTCACGAACGTGACGACGCCGCCGCGCATCTCGCGGGCGACCGTCGTCCTGCGTTCCGTGAGCTTGAACAGACGCTCGAGCACGCGCACACGGTAAGCGGCCGCTCGGCGGGGCGCTCACCCTGTCGGCCCCGCCCACCGGTTCTGCGCCCCCACGCCGTTGAGCTGCGGTGACGAAGGGTGTGGCGACCTCGTCGCCGCCGCGCCGTCGTCGCGGGCGCCGGACGCGGACTACGCTCGGCGGGTGGTCGACCCGCCCCCGCTACCCCGCAGCACCACCGACGTCACCGTGGTCGTGGGGGTCGGGACGCTGCTGTGGCTGGTGGGGGCGATCGCCCTGCTCGTCGCGCATCTCGCGGCCGGGCGCCCGCTCGACATCTGGTTCAGCACGTGCGTCACCGGCGCGATCCTCGGCGGCATCGGGTTCGGCATCTTCCGGTGGCAGCGCGCCGCGGCCCGGCGCGGGTCGCGGTTGGCCCAGCGCGGGCTCGGAGACTGAGCCGGCGCGGCCCCGCCCGGCCGCTCGCCCGGCTCCGCCCGTGCGGGCGAACTAGGCTCGTGGCATGAGCGACCGTCCCACCGCCGTCGTCACCGGGGCCAGCTCCGGCATCGGAGCCGCCACCGCCCGTGCCCTCGCCGGGGCCGGCTTCCACGTCGTGCTCGGCGCCCGTCGCGTCGATCGGCTCGAGGCGGTGGCCGAGGACATCGACGGCACGGCGCTGCGGCTCGACGTCACGGACAAGGAGTCGGCGGCCGCCTTCGTCGAGGCCGTCCCGGAGTGCCGGCTGCTGGTCAACAACGCCGGCGGGGCGAAGGGCCTCGAGCCGGTCGAGAAGGCCGACGAGGAGGACTGGCGCTGGATGTTCGAGGCCAACGTCATCGGCACCCTGCGGCTCACCCAGGGCCTGCTGCCGAAGCTGCGGGAGTCCGGCGACGGGCACATCATCACCGTCACCTCGATCGCGGCCCTCGCCCCGTACGACAACGGCGCGGGCTACACCGGCGCCAAGCACGCGCAGGCGATGCTGCACCGCACGCTGCGCGGGGAGCTGCTCGGTGAGCCGATCCGGCTCACCGAGATCTGCCCCGGGATGGTGGAGACGGAGTTCTCCCTGGTCCGCTTCGGGGGCGACCAGGAGAAGGCGGACAACGTCTACCGCGGCCTGCAGCCGCTCACGGCCGAGGACGTGGCGGACGTGATCGCCTTCGCGGCCACCCGCCCGAGCCACGTCAACCTGGACCAGATCACGCTGATGCCGCGGGCGCAGGCCAGCGCGAGCCGCGCCCACCGCGAGGGCTGACGGCCGGGCGGAGCCTCACGCGGTGTCCTCCGAGCGGCGGTGCTCGTCGGCGGCGTCGGAGGGCGCGCGGCCCGCGTCCGCCTCGGCGATGCGCTCCTCGGAGTCGGCGAGGATGCCCTCCGCCTCGGCGTACCGGTCCTCGTCCGGCTCCGTGACCCGCGCCTCCTCGGGCAGGGGTGCGGCACGGGTCTCGGCGCGCTCCGCGGCGGTGGCGCCACCGGTGTCGTTCGCGGACAGATCGTTCATGGGCCCTGCCTACCCGGGTCGGCCGGGCATCAATCCAGCCCGGCTACAGGGCAGACAGCTGCTGCCACTGGTCCCACGACAGCGTCCAGTCCCAGATGTCGCCGTCGCGGGCGGAGAGCTGCACCGGCGTGCCCGTGACCTCGACCGGATCGCCGTAGAGCGCCGTGTCGTAGTAGGACCTGGCGTTCTCCAACGACAGGTTGACGCAGCCGTGCGTGACGTTCGACGAGCCCTGCGCGTTCGCCGAGGCCGGGTTGGCGTGGATGAACTCGCCGTTGTTGCTCATCCGCACGGCCCACTTCTCCATGACGTCGTAGCCGTACTGCGCGCTCGTCATCCGCTTGTCGGTGAACTTCTCGGTGACGACGTGGATGCCCGAGCGGGTGTTCCGGTTCGGGTCCGAGGCGAGGCCGTAGCTGGCCGGGTAGTCCGCGACCTGCTTCCCGTCCCGCTCGACGACCATCCGGTGGGAGCGCGCGTCCGCCTTCACGATCTGCGCCCGGCCGATCTCGAAGTCGCTGGTCACGTCGGCCGCGCCGTACTTCCCGCCCCCGTAGTCGACCCCGTAGAGCTTCGCCGCCACGGACACCTTCGTGTACGCGGGCCAGTACTCCTTCGGCCGCCAGTGCACGCGGGAGCCGCCGTTCTCGTCCGGCAGCCAGCCCCAGGCGCCCTCGACGGGCACCGACGTCTGCACGCTGAGCGCCTGCTCGACGGCCGTCCGGTCCTCGACGTGCCCGTTGAACTGGATCTCGATCGGGGCGGCGATGCCGACGGTCCGGTCGTCGCCGATGTTGAGCACTCCCCGGACGACCGTGCCCGGCACGACGGTGTGGAAGCCACCGGCGAGCGGCTCACCGACGCCGTCCTCGCCCTTCGCGGTGCCGGACCAGGTGTACTCGGTGTCGTACCCGAGCGGCTCGCTGCTGGTCCAGGTGGTGCGGTCCGCGTTCAGCGCGCCCTCGACCTGCTCACCCTGCGGGTTGGTCAGCGCGACCTGCTCGAGGATGCCGTTCGTCACGCTCACCGAGACGGGTGACCTCACGCCGACGCCGGTGGCCTGCGCGGCCGGCTCGTAGGCCACCGTCGCGGCCCGCGCGAGCAGCGCCGGCGTCGAGTCACCGCCGCGCCCGGCGGCCGTCGCCGCCGTGACCACACCGACCGTCCCGACCGCGATCACGGCCAGGACCAGCAGGAGCCGCCTCATCGTCCTCCCCCGTACGCACCGTCCACCCCGTATCAGGACGTGACGGGGTGGCGGACGTTGCCTCCGGCAGACGTCCGATCAACGAGGTTACGCGTCACGACCGACGGCGACGATCGCCGGCACGGCCCGGGTGGCGCACGTCGCGACGGGACGGAACGGTACGGTGCGTCACCGGGTTCGTCACAGCGTGCAACCGACGAGGACCGGCTCCGGGTACAGCTCGATCCCGAACCGGTCACGCACCCCCGCGCGCACCTCCCGGGCCAGCGCCAGCAGGTCCCCCGTGGTGCCCTCGCCGCGGTTGGTGAGGGCGAGGACGTGCCGCGTCGACAGGCCGACCCGCCCGCCGGGGCCCGGGTGGCCGGGGGTGAACCCGGCGCGCTGGATGAGCCAGGCGGCGGGCAGCTTCGCGCGACCCTCCCCCGCGGGCCAGCGCGGCATCGCCGGGTCCGGCACCGCGGCGTCGTCGACGATCGGGTTGGTGAAGAACGAACCGGCGCTCCAGGTGTCGTGGTCGGCCGCGGCGAGCACCATGCCCTTGCCGCGACGCAGCTCCAGCACGGCCTCGCGCGCCACCGCGGCGGGCACCGTGGACCCGGGGTCGACGCCGAGCGTGCGGGCGAGCTCGGCGTAGGCGACGGGCATGCTGGCCCCGCCGCCGGGCAGCGCGAACCGCACCCGCAGCACGATCGCGGCGTCGCTGTTCTTGAGCACGCTGGTGCGGTAGCCGAGGCCGAGCTCGGCCGCCGGGACGTGGGCGCGGACGACCCCGGTGCGCCGGTCGTACAGGTCGACGTCGACCAGCAGGCGGGCGACCTCCACGCCGTACGCCCCGACGTTCTGCACCGGAGTGGCGCCGGTCAGCCCCGGGATGCCGGACAGGCACTCCAGCCCGCCCAGGCCCTCGGCGACGGTGGCGGCGACGACGGCGTCCCAGTTCTCGCCCGCGTCCACGGTCAGCAGTACCGAGCCGTCCGCGCGGCGCTCGAACCCGGTCCCGCCGCCGGTGAGCCGCACGACCGTGCCCGCGAAGCCCTCGTCGGCCACCACGACGTTGGACCCGCCGCCGAGCAGGAGCAGCGGTTCGCCGGACCCGTCGGCGGCGCGGACGGCCTCGACCACCGCCTCGGCGTCGGGGGCCTCGACCAGGCGCGCGGCGGGACCGCCCAGCCGGAGCGTGGTCAGCGGGGCGAGCGGCGCGCCGACGTGCTCCCGGCCGGCCCCGTCGCCCCTCCCCCGAAGGTCCCGGTCGGGGGTCGGCGCGGCGGAGGTCGGCGCGGGGGAGGTCTGCGCGCGGGACGTCTGCACAGGGCGCCACGGTAGCGGGCGGGGTAGCCTCCGGCCGTGTCCCGCCCGACCGAGCTCCGCGTCACCAGCCCCCATCCCGTCGACCGGGTCTACGCGACCATGGTCGACCGGCAGGTCCTCAGCGACCGGCTCGCCACCATGGGTGGCCCGGGCGCGACGATCCTCGAGTACTCCGGCGACGAGAACGGCTGCAAGTACCGGATCCGGCACGGCATCGACGAGAAGGACCTGCCGGGGGTCGTGAAGTCCTTCGTCGGGTCGCACGGGATCACGGTCGAGCGTGAGGAGACGTGGACGCGCGCCGGCGACGGCTACGACGGCACCGTCGGCGTCGAGCTGCCGGGAATGCCCGCGGGGGCCCGCGGCACCATGCGGCTCGCACCGCGGGGCGAGGGCTCGGAGCTCGTCGTCACGGTCGACGTCACGGTCAAGGTCCCGATCATCGGCGGGAAGATCGAGGAGTCGGTCGCCCAGCAGATCCGTCACCTGCTCGAGATGGAGACCGAGTACACGCTCTCCCGTCTCTGACCGGGGCCGGAACCCGAGCGCGCCGGCGAGGGCGCGGCGGGCACCGGCCGAGGGCACGGCCGCGATCCGCGTGACGACGGCGGCCCACGGCCCCGGTCCCGTCGCCCAGATCGGATCAGAAGGCGAGGACGGCGACGATCGCCCCGTAGATCCCGACCAGCAGCACGCCCTCGAAGCCGACCCGTCCCGGCCCGCGGCGCTCCCGCACGAGCAGGCCGATGACGAGGACGGCGGTCATCAGGATGCCGCCCAGGGTGAGGAACAGCTGGTCGGTCCCCGCGCTGTGGTAGATCGAGCCGCCACGGTAGGCGAGGTCGCCGACCACGACGTTCAACGCGTCGAGACAGTTGCCGCCCAGGATCGCGGCGACCGCGAGGGTCACCGCGCCGCGACGGACGGCGGCGATCGCGGTGACCGTCTCGGGCAGGGCGTTGACGACGCCCATGAACACCGCGCCGACCAGCCCCTCGCTCAGGCCCGTGACCTCCACGATGCTGTCGGCGGCCCGGGCGACGGCCCACCCGCCGACGGCGACGACCGCTCCGACCGCCAGGAACACGACCCAGATCCGCGCGGTGGACCGCTCGTCGTCCTCCTCCGAGCCGGGCTGGTCCTCCCTGGTCGCCCCGGTCTCCACCGCCCGCCACATGGGCGTCTCGCCGGACCGGCGCACGAGGTGCACGCCGCCCAGGTAGGCGGCGACGATCACCAACGACATCGGATGGATCCCGACGACCGCCACGTCGGGCATGAAGGAGGCCAGGACGACGAGCGTGAGCAGGGCGATCAGCACGCAGCCGAAGAGGATGTTGGACAGCGACGCGGCGGCGTGTTCGAGGTTGGCGCGGGAGTAGGCCAGGTCCGCGACCGCGATCGCCAGCGTTTGCGCCGCGATCCCGCCCACGGCGTTGGAGTAGGCGAGACCAGGGCTGTCCGACGCCGCGGACACCGCCGTCATCACGATCCCGGACAGGGACGTGAGCGCGCCGAAGAACACGGCACCGAAGAGCGCCTCGCCCCAGCCGGTGCGGTCGGCGAGGACGTCGCCGAGGCCGGCCATCCGCACGCTGCCGAGCACCGTGACCACCGCGCCGGCCGCGAAGACGCCCAGCGCCACCCCGATCGGCCAGGTGGCGAACAGTGCGCCGGTCATCGCGAGCGCTCCGGGGACCGCGGCTCTCGGACCGGCATGCCCATCCCTCCGCCGACAACGTGGACCTCGTGTCGCTGCCCGCCTCCGAAACCGGCAAACGCCCCAGGGGTGTGCACGGCGATCCCGTCAGGCTTCCGCAAGGACGGGTCGCGCTCGGCGCCGCGATGTCGGGTCGGCCGCACCCCGCGGCGACGCCGATCCTCGCGATGGCACGCTTGTCGTCGTGCAACCGGAAGCCGACCGCCGCTACGTCATCACCTTCAGCTGCCCCGACCGCACGGGCATCGTCGCGCGGATCGCCGGTTTCCTCGCCGAGACGGGTGCCTGGATCGTCGAGGCCGCCTACCACGCCGACGCGGAGGAGGGCTGGTTCTTCACGCGCCAGGCGGTCCGGGCGTCGTCCGTGCCGTTCGACGTGGACGAGCTCCGGACCCGGTTCGCGGAGATCGCCGAGGAGTTCGGGCCCGAGGCCACCTGGCGGGTCACCGACAGCGGCGTGCCCAAGCACGCCGTCCTGCTCGTGACGCGCGAGCCGCACTGCCTGCACGACCTGCTGGGGCGCGTCGCCGCCCGCGAGCTGCCGGTGTCGATCGACGCCGTCGTCGGCAACCACGAGGAGCTCGCGCCGCTGGTCAAGGCGCACGGCATCCCGTTCCACCACGTGCCCTTCCCCGGGCCCCGGGACGCCCGGCGCGAGCAGGGCAAGGTGGAGTCGTTCGAGAAGGTCCGCCAGCTCGTCGACGCCCACGAGCCCGACGCCATCGTCCTCGCCCGGTTCATGCAGATCCTGCCCGCGCACCTGTGCGAGGAGTGGGCGGGCCGGGCGATCAACATCCACCACAGCTTCCTGCCGTCCTTCGCCGGGGCGCGCCCGTACCACCAGGCGCACGCCCGCGGCGTGAAGCTGATCGGCGCCACCTGCCACTACGCCACGGCCGACCTCGACGCCGGTCCGATCATCGAGCAGGACGTCATCCGGGTCGACCACGGCGACACCGTCGCCGACATGGTCCGCCGCGGCCGGGACGCCGAGCGCCTGGTCCTCGCGCGGGGCCTCCGCTGGCACCTCGAGGACCGGGTGCTGGTGCACGGCAACAAGACCGTCGTCTTCCGCTGACCCCGTGAGTGGCGATAGTCGTCATAGCGACCATCGCCACTCACGACCGCGG